>JBCNVA010000138.1:0-37877 GCA_039630445.1 Armatimonadota bacterium | reverse complement strand
GGTCGACACGCCTGCCGCCGACCCGGGCGTCGAGTCGGAATCGCGTGGCATCAGCGAGGCGATCGCCCGCTCTATGATGACCCTGTTTGAACTCACCGTACCAACTGTCGCGGTGATTCTGGGTGAGGGGGGCAGCGGCGGCGCGATCGCGCTGGCTGCCACCAACCGCGTGTTGATGCTGGAACACGCGATCTATTCGGTCATTCCGCCTGAAGGGTGCGCTGCTATTCTCTGGCGTGATGCCGATCGAGCGCCGCAAGCGGCGGAGGCACTGCGCCTGACTGCCGACGACGCGCTGCAGCTGGGGCTTATCGATCTCATCATCCCAGAGCCGCTCGGGGCAGCGCATCGAGACCCGCAAATGACCGCGCTCAGCATCCGAAGCGCTGTGCTCCAGCAGCTAGACGAACTGAGCCGGATGGAACCCGATGCCCTGCGAGAGCAACGCTACCAGCGATTCCGTCAGATGGGGGTCTATCAGATTGTGCGCTAATTTGTGGTCCTTCACCCCCAGCCCCTCTCCCACAGCGTGGGAGAGGGGAACAGAGTGCCTGCTTGTTCACGCTGGTGCAGAAGGGAGCCAAGTGCCTCCTCTCCCGAAGCTTCGCGAGAGGGGTAGGGGGTGAGGGCATTTCCCAAGAACAAATTAGCGCTTAGCCCTAACAACCTTGGGCAGTAAGGAGCGAACCTGCCATGATTTACGACATTAGTCTAACACTGGAACCAGAGATGCCCATCTATCCGGGCGACGCGCCGTACAGGCTGGAACCGATGCTCCGTATCGCAGACGGCGCGATGTGCAACCTGTCGCGCCTGGAGATGGGCACGCACACGGGCACGCACATCGATGCGCCCTGGCATTTCAACGAGCAGGGCAAGCGCGTAGAGCAGATCCCGCTCGATCGGCTCGTTGGGCTGGCGTGGGTCGCTGATCTGCGCGGGCATAAGGTCATCACCGCCAAGGTGCTGCAGGAGGCGAATATCCCCCTGACAACGCGCCTGCTGCTCAAGACCGACAACAGCGCGCTCTGGCAACGGCGCGAGTTCCAGAAAGAGTTCGTCTATCTTAGTGCCGATGCCGCCGACTGGCTGATTGCCCACACTATCTCCGTCGTGGGGCTGGATTACCTCTCAGTAGAGCAGTTTGGCGCTCCAGAGCCGATCGTTCACCGCAAACTTTGCGGCGCAGGAATCGTCATTATAGAGGGACTCAATCTCAGTGAGGTGCCTGAGGGCGAGTACGAGCTGATCTGCATGCCGCTCAAGCTCAAAGGGGCGGACGGTGCACCTGCCCGTGTCGCCCTGCGCACAGGCTAATAAGCTATTCGGAACGGCAATGAGACCAATTATCGAGGTACGGAATATCACTAAGGACTATCGGTTAGGCAAGGTGGTGGTGCACGCGCTGCGCGGGGTCAGCCTGACCGTGCAGCCGGGCGAGTTTGTAGCAATTATGGGACCCTCGGGGTCGGGCAAGTCGACCTTTATGAACATCATCGGCTGCCTTGACCGCCCCACCAGCGGGGAATACTATCTGAACGGCGAGCTGGTCAGCACGATGAGCGATGCGCAGCTGGCGCAGATTCGCAACCGCTACATCGGCTTTGTATTCCAGACCTTCAACCTGCTGCCGCGCATGACCGCCCTGCGCAATGTGGAGCTGCCGCTACTGTACGCAGGCGTGCGTGACCGAACGGCACGGGCGAAGCGCGCCCTGGAGATGGTTGGGCTGGGTGACCGCTTGCACCACCGTCCAAACGAACTTTCGGGCGGGCAGCAACAGCGTGTCGCCATCGCCCGCGCGATTGTCACGGATCCACTGCTCATCTTGGCTGACGAGCCGACGGGCAATCTCGATTCGCGCTCCAGCGCGGAGATTATGGCGATTTTTCAGCAGCTCAATCGGCAGGGACGCACTATCCTGTTGGTCACCCACGAGCGCGAAATTGCTGAACATGCCAGACGTATCGTGCGCTTTCGTGATGGAAGGGTGATCGCGGACGAACCCATCGAGAACCCGCGTGATGCGGCGCGCGAGCTGGAGGCGCTGCCTGTGTTAGACTAAAACCATCGTCGCATCTTGCGCGCGGTGATAATCTCGGTGTTCATGCCGACCCAGTGGAGGCTGTTGTTGTAGCGCCCATGCTCCATCTTGATGCAGCGGTCCATAATCACGATTAGCCCCGCGCGTTCTGCTAGCTCCGCCGCCTCCAGGTTCACGATGCGCAGCTGCATCCAGACGCACCATGCGCCCTTTTCGATGGCTTGCTGCACAATCGCGGGGCACTCCCGCGCGGGACGAAAGATGTCCACCACATCAATCGGCTCGGGGATGCTTCGCACATCGGGATAGCAGCGCTCGCCCAGAATCTCCGTCGCATTCGGGTTCACGGGGATGACCCGATAGCCCTCGTACTGCAGGTACGCGCCCACCATATGGCTCGCTTTGTATTTATCAGTGGAGATGCCCACGATCGCGATCGTGCGCGCATCGCGCAGCACGCGCCGAATCACATCGGGATCTTGATACTTCGCCCGTAGCTCAGGGGGCAGCACCGTGTTGAGGCTGATTTCGCACGCCAGCGGTTGGGGTTCCATCACAGCTACACCTCCTTCGCCACGGCGCACAGCGCCTGATCAAGGTCCCACAGCAGGTCGTCCAGCGTTTCCAGCCCGATGGAGAGGCGGATCATGTCGGGCGTGATGCCCGCTTGGAGCAGTTCCTCATCGGAGAGCTGCTGATGGGTGGTGGAAGCGGGATGGATGACGAGGCTGCGTACATCCCCCACATTCGCCAGATGGGAAAAGAGTTGCAAATGGCGAATGAAGCGTTTGCCCGCTTCACGCGGACCCAGAGAGCCGCCCTTGATGCCAAACGAGAGCACCGCCCCCGCCCCTTTAGGCAGGTACTTCTGCATCAGCGCGTGGTCAGGATGATCAGGCAACCCCGCGTAGGCAACCCACGTCACCTGCGGATGCTCCTTTAGGAACTTCGCCACGCCCAGCGCGTTCTGCACATGGCGCTCCATCCGCACTGACAGCGTCTCGACGCCCTGCAGAATGAGAAACGCATTAAAGGGCGACATACATGCGCCCACATCGCGCAACGCCTCTGCCCGCAGCTTCATCAGGAAGCCGTAATGCCCAAAGGTCTCGTAGAATTTCAGATTGTGATAAGCGGGTGAGGGGTCGGCGATGGTGGGGAAGTGGCTGTAATCGAAGGTGCCCGATTCGACCACGATGCCGCCGATGGAGTTGCCGTGCCCGCCCAGAAACTTGGTGGCGGAATGCACCACGATCGTCGCGCCCCACTCGATTGGGCGACACAGGTAGGGTGTGGCGAAGGTGTTGTCCACCACAAGCGGGATGCGATGCGCATTTGCCAGCTGAGCAAGGCGTTCGATATCCAAGATGCTGCCACGCGGGTTGCCGATGGTCTCCCCGTACAGGGCGCGCGTGCGCGGCGTGATGGCGCGCTCCCAGCCGTCCCAGTCGTGCGGCTCCACAAAACGCACCGTCACGCCCAGCTTTTTGAAGGTATGCACGAACTGGGTCATCGTGCCGCCGTACAGGTGGGACGAGGAGACAATCTCGTCACCTGGCTGCAGCAGCGTCATAAAGGTCAGGAACTGCGCCGCCATGCCGCTGGCGGTGGCAACAGCCCCTGTGCCGCCTTCCAGCGAGGCGATCCGCTCCTCCAGCACGGCGGTCGTCGGGTTGTTGATGCGGGTGTAGATGTTGCCGTACTGCTTCAGCTCGAACAGCTGGGCGGCATAGTCGGGGTCATCGAACACATACGAAGTGGTTTGGTAGATCGGCACGGAACGCGAACCCGTGTAAGGGTCAGGAATGTGCCCTGCATGCACCATGCGCGTCTCAAAGCCGAATTTGCGTCGCTCCTTGCTCATGCTCCACTCGGCAGCAAAGTATACCCCCTTCTGCTATGGCGTTTTGCCTGTCGTCTGCCACTGGTGGAGCAGTTCCTGCGCGATTTGCAGCGCATGCTCTTTATCGTCGGGCGCGAGCTTGCCCTCCAGCACCAGTTCGGTCAGCGCGTCTTTTAGCTTGCCGACGAGGGGTCCGGGCTTCAAGCCGAGCTGGTGCATCAGCTCCTCGCCGCTGAGCGGGCTTCGCCACCGATGGACTTGCTCGCGGGCGCGGATCTGCTCGATGCGGGCGCGCAGCGCCTGCAAATCGGCATGGGGCATATCAGCACGCTGCGCCTGAATGTCGGCTTCCACCAGTTGCAGCAGCGGTTCCAGCAGCTCGCCCGCGTCGCGCATCAGGCGTCGAATGGCGGCGTCGCTCCAGCGCGGGTTGTATTCGCCCGGACGCATGTGCAGCGCGATAAGCGTGCACACGCGCTCGACGGTCGCGTTAGGGTACTTCATCTCGCGCAGCCACTGACGGGCAATCTCGGCACCCACGCGCGCATGCCCGTAAAAGTGCACCTCATCCTCCTCATCCACGGTGCGGGTTGCAGGTTTGCCCACATCGTGCAGCAGCGTGGCAAGGCGCAATTCCCACGGGGCGAGTGGTAGGTTCTCTGCCTCCTGTCCCTGCTGCTGGAGCGCTTGAGAGAGGGCTTCCACCGCTTTCAGGCTGTGCCCCCATACATCATATTGGTGATAGCGGTTCTGGGTGCAGCCCACCATCGGCAGCAGCGGCTGGGCAAACTCCTTTAGCAGTCCCGTCTCCAGCAGTAGTTGCAGCCCGCGCGCGGCGTCTGGCTGCTCTAAAATCTTGGTGAACTCGTCGCGGATGCGCTCCCTGCTGATAATCGCCAGGCGAGGCGCATCCTCACAGATTGCCCGATAGGTTTCTGGCTCGATCTCGAAGCCGAGCTGCACTGCGAACCGTATGGCTCGCAGCATGCGTAGTGGATCTTCATAGAAAGTGGCTTTCGGCTCGCGAGGGGTACGGATCAGCCGAGCGTGGAGGTCGGGCAGCGCCTTACCCAGCGGGTCACGAATCTCGCCCGTGTGGAGATTTTCCAGCAAGGTGTTGATGGTAAAGTCGCGCCGCAGGGCATCCTCCAGCAGCGTGGCGGGCTTTACCTGAATGGGCTTACGGCTCTCGGCGCGATACGATTCAGCGCGTGCCGTCACCAGTTCAATGGGCACACCGGCAACAGTCACCATCGCCGTGCCGAAACGCGGGTAGACCACAGGGGCATGCTCGGCGATGCCTGCCTTATACAACCAATCTGCCAATTCGAGCGCGTCGCCTTCCAGCACGAGGTCTAAATCACTGGGCAAGGGACGCCCCAGCAGCTTATCGCGCACATAGCCCCCCACCAGATAGACCTTGCCCTCATAAGGGGTGTGGCGCAGCCCTTCGCGCAGCCGCTGAATCGCTTGCTCTACCACGGTTGCCAGCCTCGAGCTTTCATGGGAGTGCGCCGAACCCCACATATTTAGGCATGCTCATCCGTTCAATGCGCTGGAGCATATCCTCAAAGCACATGTGATGCTCTTGTAGGTCGCGCCGTACGATGGGATCCAGATGCAGCGCGGGCGAATCGTTGATGTGCACACTGATGGCACGCACGCCCCGCGCGAAGGCGAACGCCTCCTCCAGTTCGCGGGTGTAGATGGCTACATGGAGGTCAATATCGAACTCGTTGATTCGCTCGATCACCTCCTCCAGCGTGCAGTAGGGCTGTATAAGCACAACAGGTCCAAACACCGCTTCGCGGTAGAGGCGCAGCTCGATGGGCACATCTTGCAGCAAGGTGGGCAGGTAGAAAGGTGGCTGGCTGCGCCCGCCCGTGAGCAGCTTCGCGCCACTTTGCACTGCTTCCTGCACCCACTCCTCGACGCGCTGGAGCGCCTGCGCGTTAATCAGGGGCGCGAGCGTGGTGCTTTCCTCCAGCGGGTCGCCCGGCTGAAGCGCTTCGACCATCGGTATGAGATGTTCCAGCAAGCTATCGGCGAGGCTCTCGTGCACCAGCACATGCTGGATAGCGGTGGGCGTCTGTCCGCTGAGGGTGAAACCGCAGCAGGTGATCAGTTCTGCCATCGCTTTGGGATCGGCGGAGGGTGTCACAACCAGCACGCTCATGGCATCCAGTTCCATTTCAATCCGCTTAGCGCCTCCCAGCGTCGCCAGGATCTGCCCCACCTCGCGGCTACCTGTAAAGATGAGCATGTCAATCTCCGGCTCAGCCGCCATGGCGCGTCCCACTTCCTCGCCGATGCCTGTAATGACACTGAGCGCTTCGGGGGGCACGCCCGCGCGATAGAGCAGCAGTCCCAGGCGAAGGCAGGTCAGGGGCGCTTGGCGCGACGGCTTCAGGATGACCGCGTTGCCCGCTGCCAGGGCGGGGGCAACCTTCTGCGCGGCGTGCGCCAACGGCAAGTTGAACGCCAGAATCACGCCCACGATGCCCATCGGCTCGCGCCCCCAAAAGCCGAAACGCGACGCGCCATCGGTGAACGATTCGGGCGGGAACTGGTAGGCGCGGGGATGCATGCACGCCTCCGCCCCCAGCTCAAACAGAGTGATGGCGCGATCCACCTCGGCGCGCGCCTCGCTGATGCGCTTGCCCGTCTCCTGCACCAGCAGCGCCGCCAGCGAGTGGTATTCCTGACGCAACAGGCTGGCGGTCTGACGCAGAATCGCCGCGCGCTGCGCAAGAGGCATCTGGCGCATCTGCTCCGCCCCATGACGCGCCAGCTTCACTGCCTGATCCACATGGGATGCAGTCCCACGCGCGACATGATCGATCGCCTCACCACGATAGGGGTCGTACACCTCCAGCCAGTGATCCGCCCCAACCAGATGACCACCAATCAGCATCTTTTGCATCGCTCTCACCCGATATGGGCTATCGCTTCGATTTCGATAAGCGCGTGGCGTGGTAGGTCAGCCACCTGCACCGTCGCCCGCGCTGGATAGGGAGGCTGAAAGTAGGTTTCATACACGGCGTTCATCTCGGCGAACTCGTTCAGGTTGGTCATATAGATTGTGGTTTTGACCACGCTGTCGAGGCTTGCGCCAACCGCGTTCAAAATCGCTTGGAGATTTTGCAAGACCTGACGGGTTTGTGCAGCGATGCCACCGGGCACGATCTCGCCTGTAGCAGGGTCTATGGGGATCTGACCCGAGATGAACACCCAGTTGCCAACGCGCACCGCCTGCGAGTAGGGTCCGATAGGCGCGGGCGCATCGGGCGAAAACACAGCCGTTTTGCCCATACCTCACCTCTGCCCCCAGAGTATACCCTTTCCCCCTTCGGACATCACTCCGGGAGGAGGATGCTCTTGACGGTCTGGCGGGTCTCCATCGCGTGGAAGGCGGCACGCCATTCAGTGAGGGGAAACAGGCGGCGCATCGGAGCCAGCCGCAGCATACCGGCGCTCATCAGATACAGCACGCGCTCCCAAGTGCCCCAAGTGTGGCTAAAGGAACCCTGTAGGCGCACATTTTTGCCCACCAGCGGGTCTAAGCTAAACCCAAGCGGCTCGGGCCCCCAGCCCACTTTGGTAATCTGCCCATCGGGGCGCACCACACGCAGGCACGGCTCCAACACCGCTGAGCTACCGACGGCATCGATCACCAAGTCGGCACCCAACCCATCCCCCACGCACCGTATGAACCCTTCCACATCGTCACGATCGGCAAATAGGATCGTCTCCGCACCCACCGACTCGGCAATCCGCAGTCGCTCACCATCAGTGCTGAGCGCGACGAGAATCGCCATGCGCGGTGAGAACAGCTTCGCCATCTGCAGGCAGAGCAGTCCAATCGGACCGCTGCCGAACACCACGATTAGATCACCCGGCTTAGGGCGCGACAGCTCGATAATGGCGTGCGCCGCGACGCAGCACGGCTCGGTCATCGCGCCGTCCTCAAAGGTGAGGTTATCGGGCAGGCGGTGCAGCACGCGCACAGGTGCCCGCACATAGCGCGCCATCGCCCCGTTGACGCCGTAGCCGAAGCCGAGCCGATGGGGACAGAGGTTGTATCGCCCGGTGCGGCAATAGGCGCACCGCTCGCAGATGACCGCCGCCGTCTCACACACCACGCGATCGCCCACCTGCCAGCCCTCGACGCCCTCGCCTAAGGCTTCAATCACGCCCGCGAACTCGTGCCCTAATACGACGGGATAGTTCACCTTCCAGGAGTGGGTGCCATGATACTGGTGCAAGTCGGAGCCACACACGCCGACTGCCCGCACGCGAAGGAGCACCTCGCCCGCACGCGGTATAGGCTCAGCGATCTCGCGCAGCTCCACACTGCACGGCTCCGGCGCGTAGTTGACCACCGCTTTCATGACATCTGCGCCTTCAAAAACTGTGCCGCTTTGGGCAGCTCCACCAGCGGGTCGCCCGCCACGCCGCATTCCAGCGCCATATAGCCCGTATAGCCGATCTCCTTCAGCGCGGCGAACCCGCTGCGGAAGTCGGTGTGCCCCTGACCAGGCAGCAGGCGGTTGCTGTCGGCAAGGTGAACATGGGCGATCCATTTGCCCGCCTGGCGGATAGCGGTCGGGATGTCCGCCTCCTCGATGGACATATGGAAAAAGTCCGCCATGATTTTGAGGTTTGGGTGGGCGACCTTTTCGCAGACGGCAACCGCTTGCTCCAACCGACGGATGAAGTGCGTCTCGTAGCGGTTGAGCGGTTCCAGCAGGAGCAGTGTGCCTGCCGCCTCCGCCGTTTTTGCCAAATCATCGAGCAGCAAGCAGAGCAGATCGAACTCCAGCTGTTCGGGGCTGGCGAGGGGGCGTAAGTCGGGAATGCGCGGTCCGCCAAAGATGGGCACGAAAATCAGCCCCACCGCGCCGATATCCGCCGCCACATAGAGCAACTCCTTGATGTCCTGGCAGGCGCGTTCACGCTCGCGTGGATCGGTGTCCAGCGGGCTGCCCCGAAACCCAGCACAAATCGTGCTGGCGCGGATGGGGCTGTGTTTCAGTGCGCTTTGCACTTCTGGCAGTCGCTCCTTTAGCCCACCGCCCCAGAACTCGATGCCTTCATAGCCCCACGCCTGCAGCCGTTCCAATCGCTCGGGCAAGCTATTGCCCGGCACCAACCCTTCCTGACATGCTAATTTCATCGCGTGTAGAGGAGTTCGATACGCAAAGGCGCACTCCTGCTCTCGCACCCTGCCCGACACAGCAAGCGGCGCAGCCACTGCTCAACACTCACCACTTCCTGAAGGAATTCGCCCACTAACCCCCGAAATCAGGGGGTATGATGCGGCGAGTCGTTTATGCAAGCGTAGCGTTGATTCTGTGCGTTTGTGCGTGGGCATGGTCCGGCAAGTCGCCCGTTTCAATCGACCTGTTCAAAAATCTGCGCTGGCGCAATATCGGTCCTGCCAATATGGGCGGGCGCGTCACCGATATAGAGGGCATTCCGGGCAATCCGCGTGTGGCTTATGTCGCAACGGCGTCAGGCGGTGTGTTCAAAACGACCGATATGGGCATCCGCTGGACACCCCTCTTTGATGAGCAGGAAACGCTCTCCATCGGGGATATCGCCCTCGATCCGCAGAACCCCGACATCATTTGGGTAGGCACTGGCGAGGGCAACCCGCGCAACAGCGTCTCGCCCGGCGCAGGTGTCTACAAGTCCATCGACGGCGGCAAGACCTGGCAATTCATGGGATTGCGCGAAACCCGCCATATCACCCGGATTATCGTTCATCCCCGCGATTCGAACACGGTTTGGGTCGCCGCCTTAGGACACGCTTTCGGACCCAACGAGGAGCGCGGCGTGTTTATGACCACCGACGGCGGCAAAACCTGGCAAAAAGTGCTCTATATCGACGAGCACCATGGCGCATCCGACCTGGATATTGACCCTATGAACCCGAACATCCTCTATGCGGGCATGTGGCGTTTCGAGCGCAAGCCGTGGACTTTTACCAGCGGCAGCGAGAAGGGTGGCGTGTTCCGCTCCACCGACGGCGGACGCACCTGGAAAAAGCTGGAGAACGGGCTGCCCAAACTGATGGGGCGCATAGGCGTCAAAGTCGCGCCGAGCAACCCGAATGTGGTCTATGTGATTGCCGAGTCGAACGATGGCGTACTGTTCCGCTCGGATAATCGTGGCGAGACCTTCGAGCGGATCTCCAGCGAGACCGCGATCGTCTCACGCGGCTTCTACTATACCGACCTGCGCGTGGATCCCAAAGATGAGAACCGCCTCTATTTCCTGGCGACGAGCCTCCGCTTCTCCATCGATGGTGGGCGCACCTCCACGCCGATCGCAACCCGCGTCCACAGCGACCATCACGCGCTCTGGATCGACCCCACCAATCCCGATGTATTATGGCTGGGCAACGACGGCGGGATTGCCTTCTCGCTGGATCGCGGCAGAACCTGGGATGTGGTCAGTAATCTCCCCTTAGGGCAGTTCTATCAGATTCATCTCAGCAACGAGGCGCCTTTCTATCGCGTGGCGGGCGGCTTGCAGGATAACGGTAGTTGGGTCGGCTATGTGCGCACCAAAGAGGGCGGCATCGTGAACGAACACTGGCAGATGATCAGCTTCGGGGATGGCTTCTATTGCGTGTTCCATCCGCGGAACCCGAACCTGATTCTGAGCGAGTCGCAGGGCGGCAATCTCTATCGCACTGACATAGCCACAGGCATCCAGATGGACATCAGTCCCCAGCCGCGTCGGAATGATGGCGGACCCGTACGCGACCTCAAGTACCGCTTCAACTGGAACACGCCGATTGTGCCCAGCCCGCATGACCCAGACACGGTCTATGTGGGTGCGAATGTGGTGTTCAAATCGACCGATTTCGGGCTAACCTGGACGCCGATCAGCCCCGATTTGACCACCAACGACAAAGAGAAGCAGAAAGACGCGGGCGGACCCGTCTGGATTGAGAACACGACAGCAGAGTATCACTGCACCATCCTCAGCCTTGCCGAGTCGCCCCTGCAGGCAGGGGTCATTTGGGCAGGTACGGACGATGGCAACCTGCAGGTCACTTTCGATGGCGGACGCACCTGGCGCAACCTGACCCCGAATGTGCCCGAGCTGCCCCCGCACTCCCCCGTGTCGCATGTGGAGCCATCACGCACAGGTGTGCAGGTCGCTTATGTCGCTTTTGACCGCCATATGCTGGATGACTACAAGCCTTACCTCTACAAGACCACCGATGGCGGCAAAAGCTGGCGCAAAATCACCAACGGCTTGCCTGATGAGGCGTACATCTTCGTGGTGCGTGAGGATCTTCATAACCCGAACCTGCTGTTTTGCGGCACGGAGCGTGGGCTATTCGTCTCCTTCGACGCGGGTGAACACTGGCAGCGGATGCCCGGCGTGCCTCCTGTGCCCGTGCATGATATTCAGATTCATCCGACAGAACACGATTTGGTGCTGGGCACGCATGGGCGCAGCATTTGGGTGCTGGACGACATCACGCCGCTGCGCGAGCTGACTCCCGAGGTGCTGGAGAAGCTGGCGCACCTGTTCACGCCGCGTACCGCGTGGCGCTATTCGAGCCGCTTCGCCCGCTATGGGCGTGGCGACCGTCCGCTGGTCGCACCGAACCCGCCCGCTGGCGCGATGTTGACCTACTATCTGAAGGAGAAGCCCGCTAAGGGCACGGTGCGCCTCCAGATCCTCGATTCTCAGGGCAAGGTGTTGCGCGAACTCACGCGCATCCCGCAGGAACCGGGGCTCCATCGCGTGGAGTGGGACCTGCGCATGCGGGTTAGCCCGCGCGACGAGGAGGAAACGCCTCAACCGCCTGCTGCAGGTCGAGGGCGGGGCGGACCCCTCACGGGACCGCAGGTGCTGCCCGGCACCTATCGCGTGCGCCTGATTGCGGGCGAGTTCCAAATGGAGCAGCCCCTCACAGTGAAGGTAGAACCAGCGTTGGAGCCATATCTTGCGAATATGAAGGCGGGCTTCCAGTTTGCGCTCGAAACGCTGGAGATGATCCAGCAGCTGGAGCGCACCATGCGCCTGCTCGCCAGCGTCGAGGAGCAGATTAACAACCTGCGCCAGACGGTGCGCCAGCAGGACATTCGCCTGCCACGCGAGCTGGACGAGACGCTGAGCCAGCACCTCAAGCAGATCGATGAGCTGCAGGCAAAGGTGGAGAACCCGCAAACGGGACCCGCCTATTCGCGCGGACCACGCCTGCGCTCGCGCCTCAACTCGGTCTACAGCATGATGAACAGCAACACGGGACCCACGCTCGCTCAGGTGGAGTTCTTCAACGAGGTGAAATCGGAGTGGGAGGCGACGCTCCAATCGATGCGCGACTACCTGCAAACCGAGCTACCAAAACTCAACACGCAGCTCCGGGCGAACCAGCTCCCGGAGCTGATCCTGAATCTTGTCAGTCGCTCGGAACCGCGCGAGCCGTGAAGGCTTGTACCAATTGGCAGGGCAAACATTGTGGTGTCGTCGGCAAGACGCCGACGCTACGCTGGGTGTGTTTGTAGCGTCGGCATCCCCGCTGATGCTACACAGGTGTGTTCGTAGCGTCGGCGTCCCCACCGATGCTACACAGGTGTGTTCGTAGCGTCGGCGTCCCCACCGACGCTACACAGGTGCGTTCGTAGCGTCGGCGTCCGCGCCGACGATGACAGCACTTGAAATGCCGATTGGTACTAATCTTTGGGCATAGGGCGCCCCAGCAGTCGCAGAGCGTTGGTGACCACTGAGACGGAGCTGAGGCTCATCGCCAGCGCGGCGATCATCGGGTTCAGCTTGCCCGCAGCTGCCAGCGGGATGCCCAGCATGTTATACACAAAAGCGAAAAAGAGGTTCTGCCGAATGACGCGGTAGATGGTGCGGGAGAGCCGCAGCGCGGCGAGCAGCGTGCGCAGGTCGCGATTGAGCAGCACCAGATCCGCCATTTCGCTGGCGAGCGCGGTGGCGGACGCGACGGCAATCCCCAGATCGGCTTGCGTGAGCGCAGGCGCGTCGTTGATGCCGTCGCCCACGAACGCCACGCGCCGTCCCTCTGCCTGCAGGCGAGCAACCAGTGCCGCTTTCTCCTGCGGACGCTGCGCTCCATGCCACTCCTGAATACCCACCCGCGCGGCGAACGCCGCCACTGCTTCAGGACGATCCCCTGAGCAGAGCACCAGATGCAGCCCGCTCGCCTGCAACGCGCGAATGGTCTCCTGTACCTCGGGCAGCGGCTCGTCCTCAAACTCAAAGCCCGCCATCACGCGCCCCTCCACGGCAAGCAGCACTGGCTCCGTCCACGATTTGTCCACCGTTATGCCCTGCTCTTGTAAGAAGCGCGAGCTGCCAATGAGCACGCTGCCCGCTTTCACACCGCCGCCAGGGATGACCACGAGGTCTTCCCTATGGCTCGCCCCTTGCGGAGGCACCAGCCCGCGTCGCTCCGCTTCCGCCACGATCGCTTCCGCCAGGGGATGGCGCACAGCGCGTTCCAGCGTCGCCGCCAGCTGAAGCACAGCATCCTCACCCGATAGGTTCTCTAACCGATATGTCATTCCGAGCGACGCGAGGAATCCCGACTCAGCAAACGCCTCACCTTCGGGCAGGGCAGCGGCAAGCCGAATGTGCGTCAGGCGCGGCTGACCCATCGTGAGCGTGCCCGTCTTATCCAGCACCAGGGTATCGATCTGGCGCACGCGCTCCAACGCCTCGATGCCCCGCAGCAAGATGCCCATCCGCGCCGCGCGAGTCGCGCCCGTCATCAGCGCAATCGGCACTGCCAGCCCCAGCGCACACGGGCAAGCGATCACCAGCACGCTAACCGCAGGAATGAGTGCATCGGGCAGTGAGCGTGTCGCCCCCCACCAGCCAAGCAAGGTGAGTCCCGCAATCGCCATCACGATAGGCACGAACACCGCCGCCACGCGGTCTGCCAGCCGCTGGATGGCTCCCTTCTGGCTCTGGGCAGCTTCGACGGCGCGTGCAATCTGTGCCAGTGCCGTCTGCTCACCCACCGCCACAGCGCGAAGGTGCAGCAGACCATCAGTTAACAGCGCACCGCCCAGCACCGAATCGCCCGGCAGGCACTCGCGCGGCACCGATTCGCCTGTGAGCGCCGACTCGTCCACCCAACCACGCCCCTCGACCACCTCGCCGTCGACAGGGATGCGGTCGCCCGTGCGCACCAGCAGGCGATCGCCGGGCTGAACCACCTCAAGTGGCACAGGCTGATAATGGCTGCCATCCCAGCGCAGCACTTGCTGGGGTAACAGTGCCCAGATCGCCTCCATCGCAGCGCGGGCGCGCCCCTTCGCCCGCGCCTCCAGATATTTGCCCAGCAACACCAGTGTGATGATAACCGCCGATGCCTCGTAATAGAGGTGATGATGCTGACCGCTAAGGGTGAGCGCAAGGCTGTAGAAATAGGCAGCCAGCGTGCCCGTTAGAATCAGTACTTCCATATTGGCGCTGCCGCCGCGCAACGCGCCCCAAGCCGACCGATAGAGGGGCAACGCCACGCCGAACTGCACAGGCGTCGTGAGCGCAAACAGCCACCAGCCCTGACCCGGCAGCGCGCCCGGCAAAAACATGCTGAGAATCAGCACAGGCAAGCTGAACGCGAGGCTGATCAGCAAGCGCCACTGCGAACCGCGCAGATCCTCACGGAGGACACGCGCTTCGATCGCTGGTTCCGCCTCGTAGCCTGCACGGCGCACCGCTTCGATGAGTGCATCGGGCGGTACTGGTTCGCTCAGCTCCACCTCCGCCTGCTCCGTTGCGAGGTTGACCACCGCCTCCCGAACGCCCGGCACACGCTGTAATGCCTGCTCCACGCGGCGCACGCAGGCGGCACAGGTCATGCCCTTGATGCGCAACCGCTGGCGTGGCATAGCCCAAGTGTACCTCTTGTGAGGGATTCAGCCGTTGCCGTTTCCCTCACGCCCATTTTCGGCAGCAGGGGGCTCTTCAGGCGGGAGGGGGATAGCTTGCACGACGCGGATCCGATGCCCCTCCACGGCATGCACGCGCAGCTGCCAACCGTTGGCGGTCACAACCTCACCCTCGCTTGGCTGATGCCCCAGCAACCCGAACACAAACCCGCCTATCGTGTCGAACTCTTCCGATTCGAGCTTCGTTTTGAGCAGCTCGCTGGCGTCATCCAGGTGCATACGGGCATCGATCAGCAACGAGCCGTCGGGCAAGACCTGCACAGGTTCCTCTGGTTCCACATCGTACTCGTCCTGAATCTCGCCGACAATCTCCTCCACAAGGTCTTCGAGGGTGACCAGCCCTGCGGTGCCGCCATACTCGTCCTGCACAATCGCCATATGCACGCGGCGTCGGCGCAGCTCCTGCAGCAGCTCCACCACGCGCTTGCTTTCGGGCACGAAGTAGGCAGGGCGCATCACCTCGCGCAGGGAGAACTTTAGCGGAGCGCCCTCGCACAGGCGCAGCAAATCCTTCGCGTGTAAAATACCCAGAATGTTGTCGACGCTGCCTTCGTAGACAGGGATGCGTGAGTGCCCCGACTTGCGAATCAGCGCGATCGCCTCTTGGGGGGTAGCGTCGACGGGGATGCACTTCATGTCCACGCGCGGCGTCATCACCTCGCGGGCGATGGTGTCGGTGAACTCAAAAATGGATTGGATCATCTCCTTTTCCTGCTCCTCGATCACGCCTTGCTCCTCGCCCGCTTCAACCAGCACGCGCAGCTCCTCTTCGCTAACGACGGGGGCAAGGCGTTGCGGCTGGATGCCAAACGGCTTCAGCACCAAGCGTGTAGCGGCGTTCACCAGCCAGACAGGTGGTGCAAGCAGACGGTCCAAGAACACCATCGGCGCAGCGATCGACAGCGCAACCCGCTCAGGGTAGGTGACCGCAATGCTCTTGGGCACAATCTCGCCCAGAATGATGTTGGCGAAGCCCGTCAGTAGGGTGACCACCACCACGCTTAGCCCATAGAGGGCGCGTGTACCAATATACGGCTCCAGCACTTTTATCTCATGGTAGAGTGGCTCCGCAAGGTTCGTCGCCGCCACGGCAGACGCCAGAAAGCCCAGCAAGGTCACGCCCACTTGCACCGTGGAGAGGAAGCGCGTCGGCTCCTCCTTCAACGCGGTCAAAAGCGGTGCGAGGCGATGCTTCTGCTCCGCCAGCAGGCGCACCCAGCTGTGGCGAATCGAAATCAGCGCGGTCTCCGCCAGCGCAAAGAAGGCGTTGCCCAAAAGCAGCAGCGCAATCAGCAGTAGACTGGTCGTCGGCGTGAGGCCGCTCGAGGGTTCAGGCGTTGTCGGGGCAGGCATCTGCCCATATAGCAGCCAGACGAAAAGCCCTGTGAGCAGAGCAATCAGCAGCAGGCGTCCATGGGAAACTCGATAGCGCCTACGCCTTGCTGACGAATCGCGACTTGCTCGCACAGAGTTCTCTTCCATAGATGCGTCTCAACCTCCTTAGCGAGGCACGAGCCAGTAGATGAGTGCCGCCAGCCCGATACCCAGCAGGCTCCCCAAGACCACCTCCCGCAGGGTGTGCACCTTCGCCTCCACGCGGCTCTGCGCCACCAGCGTCGCCAGCAGCAGCGCCAGAATCGATGCCAGCAGATTGCCTGAGACAATAATAATCGCAATCGCGAAGAAGAAGCCCAGCGCGCTGTGCCCGCTGAGAACGCCCCCATGGAACAGGCGCACTTTACCCTGCGTGGATAGCACTTTCGCCAGCGATACAATCACAAAAATCAGGATGGTGCCAACAGTGACAGCGATGGTCATCGTTGGCTCGGCACGCTCCATACGCAGCCGAATCTGCTCCAGCCGCAAATCGCCCATAAACAGCACCCAGGCGACTACGATGGCGTTCAGCGTGGCGACCAGCACCGCACCCGCCGCGATGTCTTTGGCGAACTTGGCACGCGGGTCATATTCCTGCGTCGCCAGATCGACCGTCGCCTCAATCGCGGAGTTGAACATCTCGGCGATTAGCACGAGGGAGATCGTAAAGAGCAGCACGAGCATCTCGCGCTTATCGAGGCGGAATAGAAAGCCCATCAACAGCACCAGCACCACGCTGAAGAAGTGGAACCGCATGTGGCGCTGGGTACGCACCACCGCGATGATGCCTTCCAGTGCGTAGCGGAAACTGTCCAAAGGGTTGCGCCGCCATGGATGCTCTGTCGACGCATCCCCCGATGCCGTTGAGTCCGTTCTATCAGACGAATCGCTCCGCGGCGCGGAAGCAGATTGCTCCTGCCATTTAGGTCGTTCTACCGTTTCGCTTGTCTCGTCTCTCATCGTACTGCGACCACCACTCCTCCTTCGCTGGATAGCCCAGGTTGCGCAATGTCTGCGCTGCGATCTGGTTCATCTGAGCGCGTTGCGCCTCGGTCTGGTCATCATAGCCAAATAGATGCAGCGCCCCATGCAAACAGAGCATCAGGATTTCGGTAGCTAAATCGTGCCCGTTCAGTTCCGCCTGACGCGCTGCCGTCTCCACCGAGATAACCACCTCGCCCAGCAAACGGTGCGGGAGTTGCCACCCCTCCTCTGCCAGTGGAAAGCTCAGCACATCGGTCGGCTGGTCAACGCCCCTGTAGCGGGCGTTTAGCGTGGCAATCTCAGCGTCGGTCGTGAGCCAGACGCTGATTTCAGAGGGTTCGCTCCATCCAACCGCTTCAGCCAGGGCACGGATGGCTTGCGGGACCCTCTGAGTCTGCAGCTGCCGAACGCTCGGTCGGTGTCCATCAGAAGGGAGGAGAAGGGAAGCAAGGAGATCGTCGGCTTCTGCAGAGCAGCCTACTGACACACGCATCTCATGGTAGGTTCGCAACATAAGCCTCTTCACTCTCCGGTCGAACGCTCTGGTACTCCACGCGGCGGTGGCGCAGGGCGACCAGCACGCGCACAAACGCCTCCTCAATGAGCTTTAGATCGCGGAAAGTGAGCGTGCTTTCGTCCAGCTGTCCATCCTGACGGCGCATCTCGATCAGCTCATGTACATAATTCGCGAGTCGCGCGGGGGTCGGGTTCTCCAGACAGCGTGTGGCAGCTTCCACCGTGTCTGCCAACATCACCAGCGCTGCCTCGCGTGTCTGGGGCTTCGGCCCGTCATATCGGAAATGCTGCTCCAGCACAGGGTCACGCCCTTCGCCCACCGCCTGATGATAGAAATAGGTGATCAGCGAGGTGCCATGATGCTGAGCGATAATATCGCACACCGCAGTGGGCAAGCGGTGCTGGTGGGCGATTTCCACTCCATCGCGCACATGCGAAGCGATAATACGCGCCGAAAGCGCCGGGTTGATCCGCTCGTGGGTGTTTGGACCGTCTTGGTTCTCAATATAGAAATCGGGGCGGGTGAGCTTGCCAATATCGTGATAGTAGCCGCCCACACGCGCCAAGAGCGGGTCTGCTCCAATCGCTATTGCTGCCTCCTCCGCTAACTGCCCCACATACTGGCTATGGAAATAGGTGCCCGGCGCTTTGTCGCGCAGCGCCCGCAGCAGCGGGTGCTCCAGCGAGGCAAGCTCCATCAATGCCATCGGCGTTGCTAACCGAAACGGTCGCTCCAGCAAGGTGAGTCCCAGCCAGAAAATCGCCATCGCGCCCGTGCCGCTCACCAGTCCCCATAATGCCGCGAGGCTCGCTTTGAGCCAGGTGCCGTGCGCGTGTAACTCCGACGCGAATGCACCTGCTGCCAGAAGCGCACTCAGTAGGGTTCCAGTGAGAAAAAGGTCCGTGCGCCGGCGCATCGGATAGACCATCAGAATGGTGCTCCAGCCCGTCAGCCCCACAATTCCTGCTGTCAGCGCGGGCAGGTTCAGCACGATAGCCACCCCTCCCAGCAGCACCGTGAAGGTCAGAAGTGCCAGCAAGGGATGGATAAGCGTGCTGAGCATCATCCCACCTGCAATGAGTGGGGCGAAAGCGAGGAAACCGCGGTCGCTGCTCAGCACCGAATCGCCCGCTAACGCTGCCACGATGCGCACTCCCAGCAGGCTCCCTAACCCGATGAGCACCAGGAGGATCAGCCCTACTTCGCGTGCGCTGGGAGCAATCGGCGAGCGCAGTGCCAGCCCTGAGGCGCGCGTAAGCCCTATCTGGCGAATGAGCGCACCGAGAATGCCGACCTGCGCAGCAGCAACCAGCCCACGCTGCAGCCACTGCGCGGGCAGTGTGCTTATCTCCCCGTTCAGAACCGTCAACGCAAGCAGGCTGAAAAGACCTGCAACCAGCGGCTCCCAGCGCACGGGAAGTTTAACTTGCCTCGAAGGCGCCAGTCGGATACCGCTGCGCCTGCGACCCTGCCTTAGAGCCGCCCAACCAGTGCGCATTGTCCTGGGGTGTGCCTCACTTCTTCGCGCGGCGGCGCAGCTTCTGACGCCGACGCCGCTCGCTGGGCTTCTCATAGTGGGTATGCCGCTTATACTCCTGTAAAATCCCACTCTGCTCCAGCACCTTCTTAAAGCGCTTAAGCGCGCTATCCAGCGACTCATTCGGACGAACCTGTATCTGTGCCAATGTCTTCCTGCCTCCTTCCTCCTTGTGAGATTGTACCCCATCGATTCGCCCCTTTCAGGAACCCTCCTGCCAGAGGCTCCAAGATTCTATCGGATTCGAGTGCGAAAAATCAAGGGGGGAGAGTTTCTTGACATGCCCTTAACAAATCGCTGGGGTATAATTTCTCTGCACAGGAGGTTCTCTATGAGGCACAAGGGCTTTACGCTCATCGAGTTGCTGGTTGTGATTGCGATTATCGCTATCTTAGCGGCCATCCTCTTTCCCGTATTTGCCCAGGCACGCGACAAGGCGCGTCAGACGAAATGTGTGTCCAACTGTCGCCAGATCGGGATGGGGATTCAGATGTACCTCAGCGACTGGGACGAGACCTTCCCACGCATGGACGACTGCATCGCCCCGAACCGCGTTCCCTATCAACCGAACGCGACAGGCTGCACAGGTCCCTACGGACAGCGGGTGAACCACTACAAGTGGCAATACTGGATCTGGCCTTATGTCAAGAATATCGATATCTTCTTCTGTCCCAGCCGCCAATACGATCGGCAAGCTTGGGAGCAGAGCGCGGAGATATTCGACGGTGGCTATGCCCTTGCCTTGCACATCACGGGCGCCACGAACACCTGGAGCGGTGCCAATGACTGGCGCAACTCGTTTCTGGGCGGGACGATGGCAGGTATCAAGTGGCCCGCCGAAACGATGCTCATCATGGAAGATCGATTCCCTGGTGTACGCCACTATGTGACGGGTCAACAACCCAACCGCACGGCGTATCCGATGGCACATCGCCATCTATGGCGTCGTTGGTTCTTCTTCAACACGGACGACACCAGCCGTGCCCCCGACAAAAAATCCGTGCCGCACATGGAAGGGCTGGTGCTTGTCTTTGTGGACGGGCATGCCAAGTGGATGAACGCACGCGAATTCCTTGCCAAATCCCCGCCTGCAGGGGTCAACACGGGCGGCTGCGACCCCAGCCCCCTCCAGTTCTTCCCGAGTGGGATGGCATGGACCATTAGCTCCCCGTTGCAGTGCGGGAACGACTGGCCTCTATGGGGATTGTCTGCGGGGGTTAACTGATGCCTTTGCGACATCCTGAGGTCTTTTCGAGAAATTGACTAGGTCATGGTAGGGGGCGCGCGTAGGAGCGTGCCCCCCTTGCGTTCCCTGCATAAAACTCCTTGCAAGGGTAGCCTCCGTATCTGCCATGCGCAGAGAAAAGTTTCTACCCCTTGACAAGGGGGGGTAATATGCTATAATCTTTTGTGGTGGAGAGGACTCCACCAATGGAAGGAGGGTCTAACGATGATGCGTAAAGTGGTGTGGCTTGGTGCGTTGATGGTGCTGACAAGCGCATTGGCGCTTGCTCAGACCTGCACAGTGAAAGGCGCTGCGGGCTTCGGCGCGGCAGGCGCCCCCGACTCGGATCAACCGAACGCCTTCTTCTCGTTTGGTGTCGCCCAGACAACTTGCAACTTCCCTCGACATGGCGAGCGCACCTGGCAATCGGGCTGGTTCAGCCTGACCACTCGGCAGGACAGCCAGGTGGTCTCCGTCACGATGTTTCGCCTCGATGAGTTGACCGTCGATCTGGAGAACCGCACCGCGAGCTTCCGTGGTCAAGCAGTGCTGGCGATTCGCACACGCGCTGGTCTCGAACGGGTACGCGGCACGGTGCAGGTCAGCGTGGCGGATAACCGTTCGCGCGACGGCAACGGCAACCCCGACACACTGCAAGTTGCCTTCTTCGACGGGGAGGGCAACCAGGTCTTCAGCTATTCTGGCGAGGTGAAGCGAGGCGATATTGTCGTGTTCGAGCGAACTGGTGGTCGCTGATCCCCTCGCTTGTGCATCGCAAGGCAGCCCCTTATTCGGGGGCTGCCTTTTCAAATTCCCACCGATAGCGCTCCATGCAGACCTTGCCCGCGTCATCGAAACGCACGCCCTCGGCTTCTAAGTAGGCGCGTTGCAGCCTTGCCAGCATCGGGTCGCGGCGAGCGGTTCGCAGCGTGCCGTCCGCACCGACTACCCGCCACCATGGTACATCTTCGGGGGCGAGCGCCATCCAGCGTCCCACCTGACGCGCCGTGACAGGGGGCAACTGCTCCGCGATCTGCCCATAGCTCACCACACGCCCTACAGGCACCCGCCGCACCAGCGCATAGACCTGCTCGGCTCCCTGAGGCATCAGCAGGCGATTACTACCACTGTTCAAAGCGGTATTCCCACTCCATCACGCCAGGCGGTACCTCTACATCCCAGACCAGCTCAGTGTACGGATTGTTCTGGAGATCTCTCTGATAGTACCAGTTCCAGAACTCCTCCGTTTCGCCCGCCTTGCGGCTGATACGCTGCGGCTCGCGCGTTGCATGCTTATAATGCCCAACAAACCGCACGCGCACAATGAGCCGCACAGGCGCTTTCCGTGAGTTGGTGACCTCGATTTTGCCGCCATGAACTTGGATTTGCCGATGTTGCTCCCAGCGCGTTTCGGTAGTGATTCGGGTATGCGAAAGGTTCACCTGAGGAGCAGGTCCCAGCAGCAAGACTGCCTCCTCGCCAGGTGGTGTGAACAGAAGCATGTCCTGTGCAAGTGCTGCGCCTCGTTGCATAACCACGGCAGGGGCTGTCGTCCAGGGGATAGAACCTGTGTTCTTGAGGATGAGCGCCTCTTGCACTTCGCCCCATAGATTACGCTGGCGCAGCAAAGCGTAGGCGAGCTCCTCAAAGGTGCGGAAGCGTCGCCGTTCGCGATCGGGGTAGCCGTACCAACCTGGTCGCTGCCAGCTCTGCGCTGTCAGGTCAATTGCCCAAAAGCAGGCGCGCGTGCAGGGCACACGCTGCTGCAAAAGAGAGTAATGGGCTCGCATGCCCTTCGGGAGGGTGAGGCGCGGCAGACGAATCAGGGACAGCTGCGACAGCGTGACTACTTGGGGATCCGCCAACACCTCAGCAAGACTGCACGGCTCCCACAGCGTGCTAAGCCTTTCAGGATCGGCTGCGAGGCTGGGGAAGCCCATACCACCACTGCCAAAACCCGTGTCAGGAGTAGGTGCTAAATTGGGCGCTCCACCGAATCCTCCAAACCCGCCTGCTTGCCCCGCAATTGCGCGTCCATAGATATCCTCTGGTTCGCCGAACCAGCTTGACAGGCGCATGAAGGTCTCGCGCATCGCCAGCGGTGAAATCTGCTCCTCCATGATGAACTGGGGCGCACCGACTGCCACATACAGCTCGACATCCTGCAAGTCGCTTAGCTCGTTGATGAGGGTCGCGTTGAGCTGCAGCGTTGCTTCGCCGTTCTCGCGCTCAGGCAGGATCAGCTGGTATTCGGGCACCCAGCGGATGCCCTTTTCGATAGCAGCAAGCACCAGCGGCACGCGCTGACCCTTCTTGAACCCACTGAGCAATATTTCGAGTTGCGGGCGACGCAGAGTGACCTCGCGATACTGCTTCGGTTTGCTCAGGAAGCGCAGCCGTTTCACCTGCGCGGTGCTGAACATCACCAGCCCGCGCGCCGTCTCTACCGCAAAACT
The DNA here is from genome assembly GCA_039630445.1 of Armatimonadota bacterium. GTDB lineage: Bacteria > Armatimonadota > Fimbriimonadia > Fimbriimonadales > GBS-DC > HRBIN15. The sequence goes on along the minus strand of JBCNVA010000138.1, from coordinate 14,939 downwards.
ACTCTGACTAACCGTGCGGCTCCACTCGTCCTGCACAAAGTCTGGAGGTGCAGGCGGCTGCCAAAAGTAATATCCATAGTAATATCCATCCCGACGCGAGCGCGGCTGAACCGTCGGCTGGGGACTGTATGCAGGAGGCGGATCGTGGTCAGGATAGGCATCCGCATAGCGCAGTTCGGGCTTGAACACGCGCAGCACGCCACGGTGCACTTCGGTTGTTGAGCCGCGCCCCGCCTCACGCGCCTCCGATGGAGGCATCAATTCCAGTTCCACTTCTGCGCCTGCATTCAGCGCAAGCAGCTCTGCCAGATTCTGAGGAGCAATCCGCCGCTTTTCCTCCTGCCACAGCCCCTGCACACGCACAACCTTCGCCTGTGCATCGCGCGTATACGCCCAAACCGTGCCCAGCAGGGCATGGGGCAGGTCAGATGTGTAGACCGTCTCGCTGTTCGCCACTACACTGGCTTCGCGTTGGGTGAAGCAGTGTCCATCTTTATACACCACAACGCGGCGAATGGGGACACGAAACTGAGACGCGGAATCGACCGGACTTGCCAGCGCCACAGCAAGGTTCCCACACAGCCATAACCACCAGCCAATTCTCATCGGTACCAACCTCCACGCCTTTGACGCTTCAACACAGGGGGCGGTTCCGCCACCCTTCCACATAAGGGGTATCATGCCAAAATGATGGTAAGTTATCGGCTGGTGGAGCTGGCGGAGCGGGTGCAAGGCGTGGTGCGGGGCGATCCAAACCTGACGATTGGAGCGATTGGGGGGCTGCAAGATGTGCCTGCGGGTGGGCTGACCTTTGCCGAGGATGAACGCGCTCTGCGCCTTGCGCTCCAGTCGCCCGCCACCGCGATTCTGACTCGTCCGAACCTCGTGGAGAACACTCGCAGCGAAAAAAGCTTTCTGCTCCATCCCCATCCAAGGCTGGCATTCGCCCAGTTGCTGACACTGTTCAGCCCGTTCCAGCCCCCTGAGCCGGGCATCCATCCGACCGTCGTGATGGGCGAGGCGTGTGAACTGGGCGATGAGGTGTCGCTAATGCCCTATGTAGTGCTGGGCAACCGGGTGCGGCTGGGGCATCGCGTGCGTGTCTACCCCTTCTGCTATATTGGCGATGAGACCGAGATCGGTGACGACACCATCCTCTATCCCCATGTGGTCGTGATGCCCCGTGTGCGAATTGGGCAGCGCGTGATTATCCACCCGGGCGCGGTTATTGGAGGCGACGGCTTCGGCTATGTGCAGCACGAAGGCGTCCACCACAAAATCCCACAGATTGGCACCGTCGTGATCGAAGACGATGTGGAGATCGGCTGCAACAGCTGCGTCGATCGCGCCACGACGGGCGAGACGCGCATCGGCAAGGGCACCAAGATCGATAATCTGGTGCAGATAGCCCATAATGTGCAAATTGGTGAGCATTGCCTGCTGGTCTCGCAGGTGGGTATCGCGGGCAGCACCATCCTGGAGGATCGGGTCGTGCTGGCAGGTCAGGTGGGCGTGAAAGACCATGTGCGCATCGGGCAGGGTGCAGTGGTAGGTGCACAGGGAGGCGTGTCCAAGAACCTGCCCCCAGGCGGCGTCTACTGGGGCACGCCTGCCATCCCCCACCGCGAATGGCTGCAGATCTTGGCACACCTCTACAAACTGCCCGAACTGGTCAAACGCTTAGAGGCGCTGGAAAAGAAGGTCGGACGCTGACATGAGCAGTTGGCGGTGGAAGTTGCGACGGCTGATGGCGATGAGTCCGCGCGAGGTGGCGATTCGTGCGGCGCGCGTGCTCCAGGAGCGCATCGCCCCGTTGCCTAAAGAGACGCCTGAACAGACATGGCGGCGACTATGCCCCCAAGCTAACCCCCGCGACGGGCTGCAGCAGCTTGTGCATCGGCTCCCTTTGCATCCCACAGCGCTGCCCGAGGTAGAGCGCACGCGCCTGCTGCAGGAAGCTGATGCCCTGCTGCACGGCAAATGGCGACTGTTCGGCTACGAGGTGCGCCTTGATGACCCACCCCGCTGGAACCGCAACTACCTGCTGGGCAAAGACTGGATGGACGCGCCCGCCAGCACCATCGACTATCGCCGAATCGATGTGGCGGGCGGAGTGAAGTATGTGTGGGAGCTATCGCGCCACCAGCCGATTTTGCGCCTGGCGCAAGCCTATGCGCTGACAGGTGACCTCCGCTATGCCGAAATCTGCTTGCGCTGGTGGTTCGATTGGATCGAACGCAACCCGCGCGGCTGGGGCATCCACTGGACAAGCGCATTAGAGCATGCGATTCGGGTGATTGTGTGGCTGTATACGCTGCGACTGCTGGCGCCCTCACCCTCTAACCCCCTCTCCCACGCTGCAGGGGAGGGGGCAGAGCTACTCGGCGCGATTCTGCAGCACTGCGAGTATATCGAGCGCCACCTCTCACCGGGTTCCTCCGCGAATAACCACCTGATTGGCGAGGCGGCGGCGCTGGCGTTTGCAGGCAGCCTGCTGCCCAACTGTCCTGCTGCCCGACGCTGGCGACAGAAGGGCTATGCGATTCTGGAGCGTGAGGCGCTACGCCAGTTCTACCCCGATGGCATCAACGCGGAGCAGGCATTCGGCTACTTGCCCTTTGTGTGGGAGTTCTACCTGCACGCCTATCGCCTGCAGCCGATGCCCGACGCAGTGGCAGAGCGACTGCGCAAAAGTATAGAGTTCATACGCTATGTGATGGACGCTTCAGGCTATGTGCCGCAAGTGGGAGATGAGGATGACGGCACCGTTGTGCCTCTTTGGAGTGAGGGGGCAAACCGCTACAGGGTGGTTGGGCGTGCGTTGGCGATGCTTTTAGAGGGTGAGCCGCCCCCTGCTTTTGACGAGGCGGACGATGCCCTCTGCCGCTGGCTGTTCGGGAAGCCTGCTCCATCGGGTTCGCGTCTGACTGAATCACGCCTCTATGCGCAGGGGGGCTACGCGGTACTGCACAGCGCTCGCTGGCAGGTGCTGTTCGATGCGGGACCATTAGGGCTGGGCAGCCTCGCCGCGCACGGGCATGCCGACGCGCTCAGCGTCTGGGCATCGCTGAATGGCAAGCCCCTCCTTATTGACTCAGGTACCTATGCCTATCACGAAGACCCCGAATGGCGCGACCACTTCCGCGGCACACCTGCCCACAACACCCTCTGCCTCAACGGCGAGAACCAGTCGGAAATCCTCGGACCATTCCTGTGGGGCAGGAAAGCCCAATCTGAGTTTGTGAAGCACGACCTAATTCACCTGCTTGTGCAGGGCACAACCAACGCCCATCTGCCCGATCGCCTCTGGCGTCAGGTACAGGTAGACAACGAGCGATTGATCGTTATAGACACGGTGGAACCTGACACGATGCTCCCCCTCCACTGGTACTGGCATTTCCATCCCGACTGGCGTGTGGAGCCGGTAGAAGCGGGCTGGCGTATCAGTGATGGCGAGCGCGTCTGTCTGCTGCGCGTGGAGGGCTTACCGCCTGATGCCCAGGTTCATCTCCATCACGGCGATGAGGAGACTAAGCTTGGTTGGTATTCTCCTCGCTTCGGGCATAAAGTACCCTGCTTCACGCTGCGGGTCATAGCACCGTCCGCAGCCGCTCGCATCGTCCGATGGGAGTTCCGAAAGGTATAAACTATGCGGAGGTCATTATGCACGCACTCAAGCGAATCGCGAGGCGGGCGATTAAAGCGATGCTCAAACCACTCTCTGACCGCTGGGTTTACACCGCGCGTAGCGGGCTGGCGAAGGGCATGCGCATCAAAGGTGGATTTCTCTTTTTACCCAAACCCTTGCCTAAAGAAGCCACGCTGCTGGAAGAGATCGCCCCTGAGCTGCGCGGGAAAGTGGTCTATGACATTGGAGCCAATGTGGGGTTGACCACGCTGTTCTTTGCGCGTTGTGTGGGGCAAGAAGGGCTGGTAATTGCCTTTGAACCTGTGCCTGATGTGGTAAGGCGCCTCCGAGAGAATGTGCGAATCAATCGTCTGCGGAATGTGCGGATCTACGAAGTTGCGCTCGGCGATCAGGAAACCCAAAGCACGATCCATTTCACCCCAGAGGCATCGGGCATTGCCACCTTTCGCCACGATATGGCACAGCAGTATCATAAGGAATATCGCCTGCAAGCTTGCTTAGTAGAAGTGGTTCGCTTAGATACCATAGTTCGGCGTGAATCGCTACCCCTTCCGCACTTCATAAAGATCGATGTGGAGGGATTCGAGTATCAGGTACTTCAGGGTGCGCAGGGCGTGATCGAACAAAGCCATCCTCAAATCTTTCTGGAGCTGCATGGATCCTCCGTTGAGGACTGCCGCCAGATGTGGGGGAATATCTATCGGTTTCTTTCGGAGCATGGTTACTCTATCACCTCACCCGCGAAAAACCCCATCACAGAAGCGAACCTGCTGGAGGAAGGAAATTTGTGGTATTGCAGATATATCTCATCGTCTGTAGGCAATGATTGATTTGGGGAAGCCGCACCAACGCTCTATGACTATCTCTCCATCGGGGAAGAGGCGTTTCATCAGGCGTGGGGTGAGCAAGTGCCAATCTGGCTCAGTTGTCTTAATCCAGTAGCGATTGAGTATCGGGATAAGTTTCACAAGCAAAGAGCGCGGCAAAAACACGACTGGGAGAGGCAGCCAGGTGTGCGACTCAATAATAAAGTAGCGGTGAGGCGTCTGCACAAAGTAGCGTTTGCCCAGCCGCCTTATCTCGTTGGCAAACCGTGTCTGGCTCTCCAGCGCGCGACGGGCAAACTCACGCCCGCTGGTGCAGGTGTAAATCTCCGCTTTGGGGATGGTAACATGCTCGATCACAGAGGAGCAGAACACAATATCAAAATAGCCGTCTGGGAAGGGTAACGGCTCTCCCTCTGTCAGCAGAACTGTATGAAAGCCAAAATGTTGCTCAGCTGCTTTCAGTGGCTCTGGCAGAATATCCGCCACCCATACATTCTTGCGGAAAGGAATAATTGAGGCGATATGGGAGCCATCACCTCCGCCAAGATCCAGAATGCGATCAGCTTCCGTCGGCTGCATCAGGCGGCGAAACAGCTCACCTCGCCGCTGACGCGCACGGCGCGAGGCGTTCAAAAAGGCTCTGCGCAAGAAACCCTTCATAATCACCCCTCCTTAATCCTACCTCACCGCCCCCTTTCCTGTTAGCCGACGATTGGCTATAATTAACTGAGGCGAGCCTTATGGAAAGCAAGGCACTGATAGGATACATTTGCAGTAATCCGCGCTGCTCGCAGAGCAACATGCAGAGTATGCCATGAGCATCCAGCTACAAAAAGCGGACCTGGACTACTTCAAGCGTGGCGAGTGGGAGAACCCGCGCTTCTGGAACCGACTGGGTGGTCAGCCCGACCTGCACGGTAAAAAGGTGCTGGATCTGGGCTGTGGGCACGGCAGTCTCTGTGTCGATATGGCGAAAGCAGGTGCTGCCCGCGTCATCGGCGTCGACATCAACGCGCGTCTGATCGAGTTTGCCCAGCGCAACCTCGAGCTGAACTATCCAGAGCTGGTCGGGCGCGTCGAGTTCTATTGTATCGATATCGCCGAGCTGGACGAAGGCGATTTCGACCTAATGACCTCCAAGGATACTTTTGAGCATGTAATGGATTTAGAGGGGGTGTTGCATGAGATGTATAAGCGGCTCAAGCCCGGCGGTTTGCTCTATGCTGCCATCGGTCCGCTGTGGAACAGCCCCTTTGGCGACCATGATCATCTAAAGCGTGTTTTTGGAGTGAACTTGCCGTGGGCGCACCTGATTGTGCCGCAGCGTGTAGCGATGCGCTGGCTCAGTCGCAAACTGGGGCGTGAATTACACTCTTATCGCGATCTGGGGATGAACATGCTCGCGTTTGCGGACTATCGGCGCATTATCGAGCAGTCGGGCTTTGAGATTCTCTTTTTCAAACCGAACAATAGCCGTCATCCTGTGCTGCGCGCCTTTGCGTTGATCGCCCGCATTCCTTTTTTGACCGAATATTTCACGAACAATCTTTACTGCATTTTGCGTCGCCCGCAGGCGTGAGAGGGAACCTCTCGCTTCGAAAGGTTTTATCGGGGCGCGACAGCCGCGCCCCGATGCGTCTTCTTAGTCGATTCCCGCCTCAGCGGTTGCGAAGTCCTCGTAGAGGGGCAGGAACTCGCGCCACGCTTCCCGCGAGATTGCCTTCACATACTGCGTGAGGCTCAGGTAAGGGATGAAGTTCGGTCGGCGCGGCTTGCGGATCAGCTTCATGCCCGCCTGATTCGGAGTGCGGTCGCCCTTGATCAGGTTGCAGCGGCGGCAGCAGGCGACCAGGTTCTCCCATGTGTCGCCTCCACCCAGTCGGCGCGGGATCACATGGTCTACAGTCAGGTCGCGCGAGACATGGCCACAGTACTGGCAGGTGTAGCGGTCGCGCGCCAAGATTGCCCGGCGGCTGATGCGTACCTGCGGCAGCGGGCGCTTAATCAGGTAGCGCAAGCGCACCACCGACGGGGCTTCAAAGCCGCCGTTGACCGTGCGGATTACATGACCGTTGGTGCGCACGACCTCGGCTTTACCCGCCAGCACCATGTTCACGGCACGACGCATCGTGCAGATGTTCAACGGCTCGTAGTTTTGATTCAGCACCAGAACCTCACCCATCTCGCAACGACCTCCTGCTAATAAAAAGAGGGAGCCATACGCCAACGGAGGCGCAGGCTCCCCGGTAAGGCGGCACAAGCCGCATACGGTAGCGGCTATGCATACCAAACCAGGAGCCTGTGCTCCAGCGTTCCGAGCTAAAGCGAATTGAACGGGCGTCCCACATCAGCCTTTATTATATCCCATGCAGGAGGCAAATGTCAAGGGCATTCGAGGGTGTTCGATAAATCGGTAGATTCTGAGTTTGGGCACGCAGAGGGCGCGCCCCTACACCCTTACCTGTAGGGACAGACCCCTATGTCTGCCCTGCAGCAGGGGAATCTGATTTAGATTTTCGTGGTTGAAACCCGTTCCCACAAGAAGCTTTTTCGAACACCCTCCCACCCCCCTTGACTTTTTTGTCATGCATCGGGTAATATAGAGGGTGTCGCAAGGGAGTGCGACCTTCAGCAGGAGGGCACCACTGGCAACCTCCCTGAAGCATCGGGACAAGGAGGTCCCTTTCTCTTTTGGAGCGTTGCGGAGGGTAGGGCCAGCTTGGCTGGGGCTGCCCATTTTTATCGTGCCACTGTGCCGTAGAGCCGATCCCCAAAGTCGCCCAACCCTGGCAGAATGAACTTCTGGGCGTTCAGGTCGCGATCGAGCGCTGCGGCGTAGACGGGCACCTGGGGAAAGCGTCGCGCGAGCCGTTCCACGCCTTGCGGTGCAGCCACCACGCAGATATGCGCCACATCCTCCGCGCCCGCATCGAAAAGCACCTCCAGAGCCTGCTCCGCAGAGCCACCTGTTGCCAGCATCGGGTCTAAAAGCAGCACGCGGCTGTTCTCCAGCGGAGGCAGCTTACAGTAGTAGGCGCGGGCGATAGCGGTCTGCTCATCCCGCTCCAGTCCGATGTAGCCTACGCGCACATCGGGGAACAGCTCCGTGATGGCTTCCATCATGCCCAGCCCTGCCCGCAGGATGGGCACGGCGACGATGGTTTTGGCAAGGGAGTACCCCTCTGTGACCTCCAGCGGCGTTCGCACAGGATGGGTACGCAGAGGCAGGTCGCGTGTCGCTTCAATAGCCAGCAGGAAGGTGAGTTGCCGAGCCAGCGCACGGAAACGCGCCGGCTCGGTCTCCACATCGCGCAAGCGTGTGAGGATGTGCTTCACCAGCGGATGCTCCACCACATGCAGCGCCATTCTCTGCCTCCCGCTCAGACCATTTCGTACAGCCCCGCTGCGCCCATGCCGCCGCCTACGCACATGCTGACGATGCCCCATTTGCCACCACGCTTGCGTAGCGCGTTCAGCAGGGTCGCCGTCATGCGCGCGCCCGTTGCACCCAGCGGGTGTCCCAGTGCGACGGCACCACCATTCACATTCAGCCGTTCGGTGGGCAGCTCGGACAGCTGCCGCAACACTGCCAGCACCTGTGCCGCGAACGCCTCGTTGATCTCAAACAGGTCAATATCCTCCAGCCGCTTGCCCGTCTTTTGCAGCAGCTTCGGGATGGCGTAGGCGGGCCCGATGCCCATCGTTTCTGGGGGCACGCCTGCGAGCGCATAGCCTGCAAAGCGTGCAATCGGCTGAATGCCCAGCTCCTTCACCTTACGCTCGCTCATCAGCACCACCGCTGCCGCACCGTCGCTGCGTTGCGAGCTGTTGCCCGCCGTGACCGTGCCATCCGTCTTGAACACAGGCTTCAGCTTGGCTAACGCCTCCATACTGGTGTCCGCACGAGGACCCTCGTCACGGTCGAACACGAAGCGGTTCTCGTGGATGGTGCCCTCTTTGATAACCTTTTCATGCACTTCGACAGGCACAATCTCACCATCAAACGCCCCTTCTGCCTGCGCCCGCAGCGCCTTCTGATGGCTCTGCAGGGCGAAGGCGTCTGCCTCCTCGCGCGTGATGCCGAACTGCTGCACCAAGTTCTCGACGGTCAGCCCCATACCGAGATAGGCGTCAGGATACTGGCGTGCCAGGTGGGGATTGGGACGGAATACATGCCCTTCCATCGGCACCATCGACATGCTTTCGGTTCCGCCCGCGATACCCACATCGATCTGCCCTGTCTGGATGCGCTGGGCAATAATCGCAATCGCTTCCAGCCCAGAGGCGCACATGCGGTTCACCGTTGCGGCGGGCACCTCCACGGGCAAGCCGGCGCGCAGCACTGCGATGCGGGCAACATTCATGCCCTGCTCCGCTTCGGGCACAGCACACCCCAGCACCACATCCTCGATCTCGTTGGGGCTTAGCCCTGGCACGCGCTCCAGCGCCGCACGAATGGCTGTCGCCGCCAGGTCATCGGGGCGCGTGTTGCGCAACGAGCCGCGCGGCGCCTTCCCAATTGCGGTTCGAACTGCTGCCACCACATATGCCTCTTGCATAAGGTTCACCTCGCCCTAAAGATACCCGCTTCCGCCGCGAATTCCTGCGGTGAAGCAGCCCCCTATAGGGGGGCACACTGTGCAGGAACAAGATGCGAACTCGCGAATTCTGCCTCTGGAGGATGAGAGGATGATGAGACCATTGGAGGGCTTTGAGGGTTCGGGTCCCTTAGCCCGACTGATCTATCGGCGCGAGGGGCGCACCCGACGCATTTCCAGCTGGGATCGCACCGGAGGCAATCGCGACTTTTTGACCATTCCCGCAGGGCAAACCGCTGTGCTTGCAGAGATTCAAGGAGCGGGCTGTATCCGCCACATCTGGATCACGGTCGGCTGTCGCGATCGGCTCTATTTGCGCAAGTTAGTGCTGCGCATGTTCTGGGATGGGGAAACGGAGCCAAGCGTCCTTAGCCCGCTGGGCGACTTTTTCGGGCTGGGGCACGGCATCGCCCGTTCCTTCATGTCGCTCCCGCTGGCAACCGTTACGAACGAAAATAATGAGGGCAACTACGGGGGCGGTGTCGCGCTCAACTGCTACTTCCCGATGCCCTTCTCACAGGGAGCGCGTATTGAAGTGATTAACGAGTGCGAGGTGGAGGTCGGCTCGTTCTACTACTATATCGACTATGAGCAATATGATGCGCCGTTGCCCGACCATGTGCTGCGTTTCCATGCGCACTATCGGCAGGAGTATCCGACACGCGGTGTGCAGGGCAACCTCTTTGAGCAGCGGCGCAATTACTGGGAGATGGGCGACACGCCCAACCTTAGCGATGCGGAGAACTACCTGATCCTGGAGGCGGAGGGCGCGGGGCACTATGTGGGCTGTGTCCTCTCGGTGGACAACATCGACCCGTTGCCTGTAATTCGCAAACTCGGCTCGCAGGAACAGCTCATCAAGGAGTACACCTGGTGGGGCGAGGGTGACGACATGATTTTCATCGATGGGGAGCCGTGGCCCCCCTCGCTGCACGGCACCGGCTCTGAGGATTACTTCTCGCAGGCGTGGGGCATGCACCCGAAAGCGTATCTCTATTCAGGCGCGTCTATCTATGAGCATGACCCGAAGTTCCCCGACCGTCGTCAGTGCACCTCATATCGCTTCCATATCGAAGATCCAATCCTCTTTACCCGCTCGATACGGGTAAGTATCGAGCACGGGCACGCGAACCTGCAGGAGAATGACTACTCCAGCGTAGCGTACTGGTATCAGACGGAGCCGCACAAGCCGTTGCCCCCGCTGCCACCTGTGCATGAGCGGCTGCCGCGCAACATGCGCGAAAGGTAGTTGGGGCATCCTGCCTGTGTTTTTTCAGAGCGGAAATGAGTTCCCTCTGGATTCTGCTGGTGGCGGTAGGCGCGGGCGCGTTCGGCTCGATGCTGGGGCTGGGCGGCGGGATTATCCTCGTGCCCGCGCTGACTCTTATATTCAATGTGCCCATCAAGCAGGCGGTAGGCGCGAGTCTGGTGGGCGTGGTGGCAACCTCCTGCGCAGGGGTGCAGGGCTACCTGCGTGCGGGGCTGGTCGACTGGCAAATCGCCGTGCGCCTGCTCATCCCCACGGTGCTGGGCGCGATCGCGGGTGGTCTGCTGGTGGGCATCGTCCCGCAGAAAATGGTGGCGGGGCTATTCATCCTGCTGCTGCTCTATGTGATGGGGCAGATGCTCTGGGCGAGCAGGCGTCCGCCACTTCGCGAGTCGGTGGAGGGCGAGTGCCGTGCGCGCTGGACAGCCTCCCGCCAGAAATGGCTGGCATCGGGGCTGTCAGCACTGGGGGGCATCATCTCGGCGCTGCTCGGCGTGGGCGGCGGCATCATCCAGGTGCCCTTGCTCCACACCTTGCTGAATGTGCCTTTGCGCTGTGCGATCGGCACCAGCTCCTTTTTGATCGGCACGACCGCCTCCGCCAGCGCGCTCCTCTATCTGGTGCAGGGTAAACTTCAGCCTGAGATTGTCGTGCCAGCGACGCTGGGCGTGCTGATCGGTGCCAAGCTCGGCGTGCATATCGCGCATCGAACTCCAATAGGTGTGCTGCGGGGTATCTTTATGGTGGTGATGGTCTACACCATCATCCGAATATATATTAAGTGGTTCACGGGCGGTTAACCGCTTGCTACCCATACCTTCCCTCACAAGAGTTAAGTGAGGGGAACATCCCGAAGGGCAAATCGTCCAAATCGTGGAGGTTGAGGCAATGAGACGACAGGAAGTAGTTCTAAGTTTCGGCGTGCTGAGTTTGTTGCTACTGCTGATCGTTGGCTGTGGCGGCGGAGGCGGTGGCAACGGCGGTGGTGGAGTCACAGGAGTTCCTGTGACCGCTACCATCACGGGCGCAGCCTTTGTAGCGGTGCAGGATGGCAAAACGGGCGCATGGCAGCGCCTCACTGGCTCGGGACCTAATTACAACTTCACCGTGACGGCTGCTGACAGGCATTACTCCATCGCGTGGGTCTGCGGCGGCACGAAACCCCAGGTGAACATCGTCCACACCACCACGGCAGAAACCACCAGCATCGCGGCGACATGTCCCTCGGCTCCTTCCACCATCACGGTGTCTGGCAGTGTACAGGGGCTTGGCAGCGGGCAGGGCGCGCTGGTCGCCATCAGCTCGGCAGCGCAGACGGTAGCTGTTAATGGAGGCACCTTCAACATCGCCATCACGCCGGGTTCGCATGACATTATCGCAGTGCGAAGTGGCAGCACGGGTCCGAACCGGGTCTGGCTGCAGCGCAACGCAAGTTTCAATAATAATACATCAGGATTGCTTATTGATTTCAATCAATCCGATAGTCCATCTGTTCGCGTATTTGATGTGTCTACGGGTACTCTGACTGTGAGCGACACAAGCCCCTTCGAGACAGTTAATAGCCAGATTGCCCTGCAAAGCAGTGGGCGTTCCCTTCTCATCGGCTTAGGCTCCGGTTTGGGACAGGCTCTCCTGCAATACCCCATCATCCCTGGTGATAAACTGGCTGTGGGCGAAAACTTCCGTATCGAGGTAAATAATCAGGATCGGTCTCGGGGCGAGGTGCGTGGATTGAATAATTTACCTGGCCCGCCGAGCATCGCTCTGCCTACCCCCTTCGACTCGCCCAATGTGACCTTCAGCACAGCAGGTGCGCTAACCTTCACGGTGCAGTGGGGCGCCTATGCGGAAAATCCTGTGCGCGGCTATCTGCTCACCTTGGGTGGCGATCAGCAGCAGCGTGAGTGGCGCATTGTGATCAGCACGGGATGGCTGGATGGCGCGACGCAATATACTACGCCTGTGCTGAATACTCTTAGCGGTTGGGATAGCGCTGCCTGGGACATCCAGCGCGGTCGCCTTGTGGATGCCCGCTTTACGGTATGGGTCAGCCCGAATTCCATGCAGCAACTGCTGGACTATCAACGCACGGGTATCGCGCCGACTGGGTTCCAGCTGCGTTTCGCCACCCGCCCGGTGACGCTAACACCCTAAGGCAGCGGAGGCGCTTGCCAAGCCCAAAGTTTCAGGTGAATGGCGAGTGCGGTTCACAAGCAGCCGTTCACATAGCCTAACCGCTGAGCCGCCATCGCCCAAGCCGTTGCCACACATTCGGGGTGGCAGTTTGTGCTGTGGGCAAACGCGCCCCCGACTCTGTGCCTGCAGCGGTTGTGGTGATTAATGCAAGCGCGACCAGCGCCTCTGGAGGTGTCTCTGCAGCTGGCTGCAACAGGTCGGCGTGTTCTTGCAGGAAGCCTGTGTGCAGCCGACCCGCCTGAAAGGCAGGGTGATTCAGCACATCGATAAGCAACCCCAGATTGGTGCGGATGCCCAGAACGGCGATGCGCTGCAAGGCAAGCACCAGGCGACGGCGCGCCTGCTCCCGATCCGCGCCCCAGGCGATGATTTTGGCGAGCAAGGGATCGTAGTGATGTGTGATGATCGAACCTTGTTCTACACCCGCGTCGATGCGCACGCCGGGCAGATGGGGCGCGTGCCACACGACGATTGTGCCCAGCGAGGGAGCGAAGTCGTTTGCTGGGTCCTCTGCGTACAGGCGCGCTTCGATCGCATGCCCACGCTGCACGATTTCGCCCTGCTCAAAGGGCAGCGGCTCGCCCATCGCCACACGCAGCTGCCAGTGAACTAGATCCAGCCCCGTGACCATCTCGGTGACAGGATGCTCCACCTGCAGGCGCGTGTTCACCTCCATGAAATAGAAGCGTGCGCCGTCCGGCGTCTCCTCCAGCAGGAACTCGATGGTGCCTGCGTTCGTGTAGCCTACCGCCTGCGCCACACGCACCGCGGCGTCGGTGATGGCGGCGCGGGTCTCCGCATCCAGCGCAGGAGAGGGACTCTCCTCAATAATCTTTTGATAGCGGCGCTGGATGGAGCATTCGCGTTCAAAGAGGTGCAGCACCTTGCCGTGATGGTCTGCCAGAATCTGCACCTCGATATGGCGCGGGCGAGGCAGGTAGCGTTCCAGCATCAGGCGCGGGTCGCCAAAGGCGTTTTCCGCCTCGCGGGACGCGCTCTCCGCCGCGTGGAGAAACTCCGACTCGTGCGGCACGATGCGCATGCCTTTCCCACCACCCCCTCCAACCGCCTTGAGCAGCAGCGGGAAGCCGACCTGCCGCGCCTGCTGCAGCAGTTGATCGGCAGGGAGCGGTTTCTGCGGGATAAAGCCGGGGATTACGGGCACGCCGACGCGCTCCGCCAGACGCTTCGCCTCCCCCTTGTCGCCCAGCCGACGAATGACGGACGCCTTAGGTCCAATAAAAACGATACCTGCCTGCTCACACGCCTGCACAAAATCGGCGTTCTCTGCCAAGAATCCGTAGCCCGGATGGATGGCGTCCACCGATGCCTGTTGCGCGATTGCCAGTATCTTATCGATGGCAAGGTAGCTCTCCGTGGGGGGTGCATCGCCCAGCCAGTAGGCTTCATCTGCTTCTGCCACAAAGGGCGCGTCCCGATCGGCTTCGGAATAGACGGCAACAGTGCGAAGCCCCATCTCGTGGCAAGCCGCAATCACGCGCCGGGCAATCTCACCCCGATTGGCAATCAGCACCTTGCGGAATACCCGGCTCATATGCAGATTGTACCTCTCGCGAGGGCGTGCAGACATTTCCCGATGCGGCTCGGTAGCGGCGTCTCTTTACAGAAAGGGGTTCGTCTGACGCTCTATGCCGACGGTAGTTGGGGGCCCATGCCCCGGCAGCAGAAGGGTGCTGTCGGGTAGCGTCAACACGCGCGTGTGCAGATGCTCCAGCAGGGTTTGGTGATCAGCGTAGGGAATATCGGTGCGCCCGATACTCCCAGCAAAGATGGCATCCCCACAAAAGAGATGTAGGGGTGTCGCCCGGAGCAAAAAGCCGAGATGGTCGGGCGCGTGCCCCTTGAGCGCCAGCACGCGAAACGAAAGGCTACCCACCTGAAATTCGTCGCCCTCCTGTAGGAAGCGGTCGGGAGGGGGTACCGGCTCAGTAGGTGGCAGGTCGAGATAGACGGGATGCTCATGAGCATATTGTGCCCACAACTCCCACTCGCCTTTGGACATCCAGAAGGGCGCGCCCGTGAGCCGCTTCAGGTAGGGCACACCAACCACATGGTCAAAGTGCCCGTGGGTCGCCAGCAGCAGCGCCACCGAGACGGCCAGTGCCTGCAATCGCGCCGCCACTTGCTCTGGCTCACAGCCTGGGTCAATCACCACTGCTTGACTGGTTGCCCTGTCGATAACAAGGTAGCAGTTCGCCTGAAGGGGTCCCAGCGTCAGCGTCTCGATACGAAAGGGTTGCTCCGGCATAGCGCGCTATGAGTTTTACCCCATTTGCATCTGCCAAGTAGAGGGTGCGAGAGGTAATACCAATTGGCAGAGCAAACTCCATGATGTCGTCGGCGAGGACGCCGACGCTACGCAGGGTGCTTTCGTAGCGTTG
>JBCNVA010000137.1:0-23193 GCA_039630445.1 Armatimonadota bacterium | reverse complement strand
TGGCGAGCGGTTCCACAAGCAGCAGTCGCCTGTGGCGCTGCTCACACGGATCTTGCTTAGCTCTACCCAGCCGGGCGATTGGGTGTTGGATCCGTTTGCGGGCACAGGGACGACGGCGGTGGTGGCACGGCAGCTGGGCAGACATTCGGTCTCAATAGAGCTGGATCCGCAGAATGTAGCGTGCATTCGCTGGCGCTTAGAAGCCAGGCGCGAGGCCGATTCGATCGCACCGCTAAAGCACTACTATCGTTTTACACCTGAGTTAGAGCGTATCTGGGGCACGGAGATCTCGAGCAGGAAAAAAGAACCTGCTGAGAAAATCATGCAGCGAGGTGAACAACAATGCGAACCTTTGCCTGGCTGATGGCGCTGATGCTTAGTGTCGGGGTGTTGTATGCGCAAAGCGCTGCCCGAATCCTCGATCAGACCACACGCACCTATGCGCAACTCCGCTCGTTGCGCATCCAGAGCGGCATGACGATGGTGATGGATGTAAGCGGACCGATGGGTGAGATGCGCTCCCGTTCGAATTCCACCCAGCTGGTGATGGTGATGCGTCCGAACTTGTGGCGAATGGAAACGACTGCCCAAGATCAGATGATGGCTCTAAACGCTGGCAAGATTCGCTGCGATGGGAAAACCCTGTATATTGAGAACAGCTGGCTGAAGCAGACCCTGAACAAACCCGCTCCCAAATCGCTGCGCGAACTTTACAACGAGCAGAACCTGTCTATGGCAGGTTATATGATGCTGGGACTGGATCCAATCTACCTGATGGCATACGGCGACTGGCGTCAGATTGCCACTGCACCCAAACTGCTCCGCCGCGAGCGGGTCGCCAACCGCGAGACTTACAAAATCACCTTTAATGTGAAGCCTTCTGCGCAAGCCGTTATGCTCCTTTCGGGAGATCGCGTCACCCAAACGGTTTGGATCGGTGTCAAAGACCGTCTGATCTGGAAATCGGAAATCGTCATGACGATGCGGCAGGAAGGCATCCGCTACACCGTGCGTTTCATCGAGACTTTTACCCGTCAGGAGACTAATCGCCCTATCAACCCGAGTGCCTTCGCCTACAAACTACCAGAGGGGTTCAAACTCGTCACTGAGTTCGAGATGCCCGATCCCGATAAAGAGACCGCTGCCCTGAAAGGTCAGCCTGCAATAGAGTTCACGCTCAAAGACCTGCAGGGCAAAGAAGTACGCCTCGCTGACTACAAAGGCAAAGTGGTCGTGCTGAACTTCTTCGCCCACTGGTGCGGTCCCTGCCGCCGTGAAGCCCCTGAACTGGAGAAGGATATTTGGCAAGCATTCCGCGAGAAGGGCGTGGTGGTGCTGGCGGTTGCAGCGTGGGCGCGGGATAATCCCACCAAACGCGCTCAGGAGTTTGCGAAGGAGTTCAAGCTGACCTTCCCTGTGCTGGTGGATGAGAAGGACAAGGTGATTGAGCAGTATAAGGTGTCGGGTGTGCCGACAACCTTTGTGATCGACAAGGAGGGCGTGATTCGGGAGGTGATTGTTGGTGTCGATATGCAGAAGCTCAAGCAAGCGATCCAGTCGCTGCTGTGATGCGCTGGAAAGGCTCCCGACAGGATGGGAATGATATTCTAACCCAACTTGCTACCTGTCATTTTTGAGCAGGCGAGATTCCTCGCTCCGCTCGGAATGACAGGGTGTTTTATGCGGCAGGGAACTTGTCATTCCGAGCCGAAGGCGAGGAATCTCAGATAGGTGGCAAGTTGGGTTATTCTATCAGGGGTTTCGAGCGCCGCCCCATCGTCGGGATTCCGGGCAAGGGGGGTGTAAACCCCCAAAAATCATGAAGCGATCGCCCGAAAATTAAAACAGTGAGGAGACCAACGATGAGAACGGTGAAAACTCTTGCTCAGTTGATGATGCTGATGCTCGCGATTGAGCAACTGCCCGCCCAGAGTGCGTCACGCATCTTTGACCAGACCACACGCACCTATGCGCAACTCCGCTCGTTGCGCCTTGAGGGACGCCTTGAGTCCGTCGTGGAGGTGCAAACCGAGAGGGGCAAGACGCGCTTTAGCCTGCATGCCAAGCAGCTGGTGATGGCGATGCGTCCCAACCTGTGGCGAATGGAAGCCGTCACACAAGAACAGCTAACTGGTCCAGGCTTCGCTAAAATTCACTGCGACGGGAAGACGCTGTATATCGAAAACAGCTGGCTGAAACAGACCCTGCATCGCCCCGCCCCCAAGTCGCTGCGGGAACTCTACTCGGAGCAGAACCTCTTGGAAGGCAACTACATGCTACTGGGGCTGGATCCCCTTTACCTGATGGCATATGGCGACTGGCGTAAGGCTGTCACTTCACCCAAGCTGCTTCGACGCGAGCGGGTTGCCAACCGTGAGACCTACAAAATCACCGTTAATGTGAAGCCATCCGCGGGAGCCGCTATGCTCTTTCCAGGACACCGCATTACCCAGACCGTTTGGATCGGCGTCAAAGACCGCCTCCTCTGGAAATCGGAAGTTGTGGTGAGCGCCAAGCAACAAGGAGAGCATTTCACCACGCGCATCACCACAACCTTCACCCGTCAGGAAGTCAATCGGAACATCAGCCGCAGCGCCTTTGCCTACAAACTGCCTAAAGGGTTCAAACTCGTTACTGAGTTTGAGGCGGCGGATGAGTGTGGAGTTGAAGAGGGTGGCGAGCCGGAGGAAGCCCTCAAAGGTCAGCCTGCGATAGAGTTCACGCTCAAAGACCTACAGGGCAAAGAAGTGCGTCTCGCTGACTACAAAGGCAAAGTGGTCGTGCTGAACTTCTTCGCCCACTGGTGCGGTCCCTGCCGCCAAGAAGCCCCTGAGCTGGAAAAGGGCATCTGGCAAGCATTCCGTGAGAAGGATGTGGTGGTGCTGGCGGTTGCAGCGTGGGCGCGGGATAATCCCACCAAGCGCGCTCAGGAGTTTGCGAAGGAGTTCAAGCTGACCTTCCCTGTGCTGGTAGATGAGAAGGATGAGGTGATTGCGCAATACAAGGTGCAAGGCGTGCCAGTGACCTTCGTGATTGACAGGGAGGGAATTATCCGAGAGGTCGTCTTAGGCGCGGACATCCAGAAGCTCAAGCGAGCGATCCAGTCGCTGCTGTGAGAAACGGTTCCTATAAACCCTTCTCACTTCAGCAGGGGTGACTCCCAATAGAGAGGGGTTTTACAGGCGGAGGGGGAGGTGCACTGCCCCCTCCCCTGCAGGCGGGATTGAACCGCGGCGATCAGGCTTAGTACGGCAAGGCTCCAGAAGAGCCAGTAGAAGGCTTTTTTCAGCATCGGTTTACCCCCGTGCTTGTTGCGCCTTGGCTTCGAGCCGATTGAGCCAGAGTACGATTCCTATCAGCATCGCTGCTACCACCAGCGCGACGGGCAGGTAGCCCACGCCAAACAGCTCGTGCAAGGTGACCTTGCCGAAGTTAAGTGGCTCGATGAACACGGGTTCCAGCGCAGGATAGGCGAGGATGAACACGAATGACCCCGTCAAGCCGCCCAGCACCGCGAGGATTCCATCACGCACGCCACCGCCCAGCCCGACCAGCGCCGTGCCAGGGCAGTAGCCTGCCACCGCCATGCCCACGCCGAAAATCAGCCCGCCAGCCAGTATGCCCCATACATAGAGCGGCTTCACCTTCAGATGCGCGTGGTCGGGAAAGAAGGTTGCCAGCAAGGCGGCACCCACCATGCCAACCGCAATCGCGGTCAGCATCACCTTCAGCATGGTGAAATCCTTGAACGCCAGTCCGCGCATCACCAGCGTGCAGCGGCTAAACCCCGCCCGATGCAGCGCGAAGCCGAACAGAATACCTGTGATTAGCCCCAAGATGTGTGTGGTCTCCATCGTTGGTCACCTCCTTAGGCTTGCGAATTCGCCCGTCGCAGCAGCAGGCTGGCAATCAGCACGCCTGTGGCAAAGGCAGCGGCTCCAAACAGGAAGCCACTGATCGCCAGCTGTGCGATGCCGCTGAGCATATGCCCAGAAGTGCAGCCACCTGCCAGCCGCGCTCCAAAGAGGATCAGAAAGCCGCCGACAAACGCGGCAAGCCCGCGTGCGAAGCCACTTCGGAACGGCTGGGGTACTTCGCAAGCATCTGCCGTTGTCGCAGCGCGCCCTTGCAACAGGCGCGACAGCAACGCCCCCAGCGCGATCCCAATAATCAGCATCACTTCCCAGCCGATTTTCGCCCCAATCTTCTGCAAATAGGGCTGCGACTCGGCAAAGCCGGGCACGATTTTGTCCACAAGGTAGCCTACCAGCTGGGGATACGCGGTAGAGACTCCCAGCGGCTGCACCGTCGCAATCGCGAAAATCTGCACCAGTCCGATCATCCCGCCCCATAGGAGCCAATTTGGGAGGCGGGGGCAGGCAGCCACTGCCTGCACCTCACGCGACACCTCTTGAGATGTTTGCGAACGATTTAGCGTAATCATCAGTTATTTCACCTCCTGCCATTTAGAGCTTCACATAGCCGCCGAGCAGCATCGACATGCCCCAGCCGATGAAGCCGACCAGCAGCGCACCGATCAGCCCCACAAGGAAGGGCTTCAAGCCAACACCCTTGAACACGCTGAAAGAGGTTGCCAAGCCGACGGCTGCCATCGCGGTGCCCAGCGCACGCGAACCCCAAGTCTCCCCGATCGCTTTGGTCAGGTTCTTCCACGCCTCCTCGTTCCAGATGCCGAACGCCAGACCATTTGCCAGCGTGGCATCGCCGATGGAGCGTAGCACCGCCATCAGGATGAAGCCCAACACGAACGCGGGCAGAAGCTTCGCGATGCTGATTTTGGTCTGCTCACCGCTCTGAACCGCCTGCGCCCGCAGATAGAGATATGCCAGCAACGGTACTACGACAGCGAGGAACAGGTTGCGCGTGAGCTTGGTCACTGTCGCCGCCTTTAGCACCACCTCGTCGTTGAACACCTCTTTGTAGGTCAGCGCAGCGCCCACCACTTGCGAGGTCTCATGCACCGCCGTACCCAGGAACAGCCCTATCTGCTCTGAGGTGTGCAGGATATAAGGCGCAATGTAGGGGTATAGAAACATGCCCAGCAGTCCGAACAGCGTGATGTTGGCAACCGCATAGGCGACCTCTTTTTGGTCTGCCTTGATTGCAGGCGCGGTGGACACAATCGCCGTGACGCCACAGATGCCCGTGCCCGCGGCGATCAGCGTGCCCAATCGCTCTGGCAGGTTCAGTTTGCGGTTAATCCAGCTGACAAAGATTAGCCCACCAAAAATCGCGCTGGCAACTACTGGGATGCCCCAGATGCCCAGCTTAAACACATCCATCAGGCTCAGCTTGATTCCGACGAGAATAATCCCCAGTCGCAGGATTTTGGTGGTGCTGAACTTGATGCCCTCCTCAACGCTGGCAGGAAGGGGCAGCAAGTTGCGCACCAAGATGCCGATCACGATGGCGGTCAACACCGCCGAGATGGGACTGGACTTCCCTGTTGGGTCAATTCCCTGCAAGCTCAGCAACCATCGCCCCACCCAGTCGGTGATGGGGATGGCGACCAGCATAATCGCTACCGCCAGTGCAAAGCCTGGCAGGATGCGCACTACACCCTGCCAATCGGGAACCCCAAAGAGCGCATTTAATAAAAAGTTTGATTTTTGAGATACTTGAACTTCAGCGGTTCGCGACGCCATTTTGAACTCACCTCCAAAGTGAACAATCTAAGGGGTTGCCCCCTCGCGCGGAGGGGGCGAACCCCACTATCCAGCTCTTAGTAAGCGTTTGCGAGGGCGCAGATATTCTTGCCCAGCTCCAGCTCGCTGGCTTTCTCCTCATCGGGTTGCAGCAGCCCTGCGTTCACCCGCTTGATGTCCACATACTGCGGTGGGAACACCGGCAGGGTGGACAGCAGGAACTGCACGAACGCCTCCTTGCTCTCTGCCAGGTACTCGCGCGGGTTGTTGCGCTTGATGTTGCCCAGCGTGTCCCAGAAGCTGCCGTCGGGGCGTCCTTCGTCGGGCTTGGCGAAGTGTGCGGGCAGCACAATCGTCTCGTCGGGCAGTGTTAGCAGCTTGTTGTAGAGCGAGTCGTAATGCAACGGCGCCCACTCCTCGCCGCGACCGCCCAAGTCGGGACGCGCCACCGAGCGAATGAAGATCGAGTCGCCCGTGAACAGGTAGCGGTCGTTCACGAGGAACGCCATGTTGCCCAGCGTGTGCCCAGGGATGTGGATGCCCTTGAGCGTCGCCTTACCGAACTGGAAGGTGAAGCCGTCGCGCAGGTACTCGTACTCAATCGTGGCGGGCAACATGTCGATGGGATGGATGCCGTCGTAGGGATGCAGGTAGTACGGCACGCCCAGCCGCTTCGCCAGCGCCGGACCGCCACTGATGTGGTCGGCGTGCGCGTGGGTGTCGAATATTGCCACGATTTTCAGCCCTTCGCGCTCCGCCAGATTCAGATACTCGTCGATATGGCGTGTCGGATCGATAAGCACCGCTTCGCCCGCGCTGGCTACCACATACGCCAGATCGCCACGCGCCACCCGAATGACCTGATAGATGGTCAGGTCTGTGCCTGTGTCAGGAATGGTCGTGACGAAGTAGTAGTTGCCCCAGGCGATCATGCCGCCTTCGAGGTTCAGCGCGCGGTAGCCGCGCTCGCGCAGCGTGCTCGCTACATAGTCGGACGCGCCACCCTTCGCACAGACCGCCACAATGAGGCGATCCTTGGGCACGCGCGCGATGCTTTCCTCCTCATTCTCGAGGAAGGTAAAGTACGGGATATGGATCGTCTCAAAGGGGGTGCGCCCCTCGATGCGCCAGCGTTCAAACTCGTCTTCGTTGCGCACATCGAGCAGGACGAACTCCTCACCGCGATCGAGCATTCGCTTCAACTCATCCACTGTGATAGAAGTTTTCTCCATCGTTACCATCGTTCATCCCTCCTATTTCCGTTTTGGTGTTCTGATACTATAGAGCAGGTTCGGTTGGACTTGGTTACAAACGGTTCCTGTATTAGATGAACAGGGTGACCTTGCTCTTTGTGGCGTCTGCGAGGAAGGCGGCGACACCACCGACCTCGATGCCATCCCACAGCTCGCCAGCGGTGATGCCCATCACATCCATGCTCATCTGGCAGGCGATGATGCGCACGCCCATCTCGCGTGCCATCTCCGCCAGCTCCTCCAGCGACGCCACCTGCTTCTGCTTCATCATGGCGCGCAGCATCTTTGCGCCGATGCCGAAGAAGTTCATCTTGCTGACGCCCAGCGACTGCGTGCCAACAGGCGTCATTAGGGCGAACATCTTCTCCAGGAAGCCCTTCCCTGACAGGTCGCGGCGCTTTTTGAGCGCGTTCAAGCCCCAGAAGGTGAAAAAGAGGCTTACTTCCATACCCATCGCTGCCGCGCCCGTCGCGATGATAAAAGCGGGCAGCACGCGGTCCAAATCGCCGCTAAACACCACGATGCTCACGCGGTTATCGGGCAGCTCCTCGCGAATCTGCTGGAGCTGCGCCTCCAGCCGAGCCACACGCTCCTCTAAGCTGGAAGGGGCAGAAACAATTCCCTGATCGCCATTCACGGTCGCTATCGCGCGATCCATCTCTGTCATCGGTATAAGCACCTCCTCATCAGTTTGTACGCGACGCCTTCCTCCACTGCGGAAGCGCATCTATGACCTTTCGAGCAAAACGGGCGGGCAAAGGTTACAAAGGGTCTCGTGCACTCCTGACAAGTTGATGGCTATCCGATGTTGGCTTCAGTCGCTTGTGAACAGCTTTGGTTCCGATAGAGGAATGGTTTCCTCTCCAGCCATATGCGGTGGCTTATAATACCTATCGGGCTTTGAAATAGCGCAAAACCCAGAAGGGTATTGGGTTTTAGGTTTTAAATAAATGGTTGACTAACCCCCCTCCGTAAGGTTCCCCCTACTGCGTAGGGGGAACCAAGCTCGTTTCGGTTCCCCTTGCTTGCGAGGGGGAACCTATAGGAGAGGGCATTCCTACCAAGAGGCGATCGCCCACACACCCGCTTTAGCCCCATTCGAAAATCACCTTTTACCATTTCAAGTGCCTTCATCGTTGGCGGGGACACTGACGCTACGCGGGGCGTGTTCATAGCGTCAGCGTCTCGCCTACAACATCACAGCGTTTGCTCTGCGAATTGGTAATTTGGACACCACTCCTACACCTGGAGCCTTTCAGGTCAAGTGGAGCAAGGCTACCCCCTACTCCTGAGACAGGATCGGTTCACCCTCATAAACTTCCCGTACAGTTGGATGGTTCCAATTGATGAGCGCAACTGAGTAGGGATATTGATGCCCTTCACGCTGCTCAATGCGAATTGCACCCGCTTCCACTAACTGATTCACTAACGCCTTACGCTCATGATTTGCCAGATGAGGGAAGGCATCGTTCAGCCGCCTGAAAAAGGGCACTAACCATACCTCATTGTACTCCCCATATTCATTAACTAAAATCGCCAAACAAAGTCGAGCATCAGCATCCTCGATGGTACGTATACGCAAAGAGGACTGAATGCCCTGCCTCGGCACGGTGCGCATCTCCAAAGCATGCCGCACATGAGGCTCTAATAGATCCGCAGCATCAATAAAATTGGCTTCTCCTACGATATGAAGAAGATCACCTGAAAGATTGCCACGAAACGAAACAATCAATACACTCTTTGCTTGTCTTTGCAAATGTTGCACCAGCGGAATGTAGTCGCGGTCACCTGCTATCAATACAAAGGTTTGAATATCGGGGCGTGTATAAAGAACCTCCATGGCGTCAATACAAAGACGCATATCCGCCGAGTTTTTATGCTCGGTATTAACCACGGTGCGCGGCTCCATGCCCATCAAATAGATGTCGCTCAGTGAAATCTCGAGGCGATCGAAATCGGCATATCCAATCATGATAATGCAGGGTTCCTGATATTGCTCCTGAACATACGAACGAGCACGACGAATAAGATAGGTAGTAACTCCTTCTGGATCAGGAATACGATTATTTTTTAAGTAGAAGTAGATGTTTTCTAAATCAGCGAACAATGCCGAGAATCGCCCGCTGGTTATCGGGTTATACATGGAAATCACCTCGCTCACTATTGGATACCTGCTTCAGGTGCAAAAGGTTCCCGTTCAGCGTGGCGGTGTACGGAGCCTGCTGTCCCAGAAATGGTTGAAATTGACCCTTCGACCACAAGAGGCGATCTCCTGCGGTGATGGTGAGTTCAAATTCTCCCTTTCGCCGAGGCGCCCGAACCACAATATGTAGAAAACGGCGGTTTTCAACCCTTAATGGGACAGCAGGTGTACGGAGAGGGGTATCCTTAATTCTATGCGAAGTCAATGGCTCAGTTCGATAGTGGGGCTGATGCTGCTCTTGGCGGGCGCAACGGCGCAAATGCCTGACCTGAAGTTCCCTGCCCGATTCGTGACGGAGCGCAAGGCGTACGCGCCTGGCTCCACTGTGAAAGGCTTGCTTGTGCTGGAAATCCGCAAGCCCTACCATGTGAACGCCAATCCCCCATCAGAGGAGTATCTAATCCCGACTGAGCTGAAGTTCGAAAAGAGCAGAGCCTTCAGTGCGGAAACGATCGAGTATCCCGCGCCCCTCGAAAAGGCGTTCGAGTTTTCAGAGGGCAAGCCGCTCAAGATCTATGAGGGGCAGGTGCTGATCAGGTTCCAGATGAAGCTTGCCTCCACGGTCAAACCGGGCAAGCTGAACCTACCTGCTACGCTGCGCTATCAGGCGTGCGATGACAAGGCGTGCTATTCCCCGCAGCGGCTGAAACTAACACTAACCCTTACGATCGCTAACAAAGAGGGCGCGCTGAACCCAGAGTACGAACGCCTGTTGAAGTCGTCGCCTTCGGGTGCGCCGGGCAAGCTCAAAGAGTATTCAAGCGCGACAGGTGGCTTTGCAGGCTTTGTAGAGGAGCAGTTCCGCAAGGGGCGGTGGTTCCTGTTTGTCGGCGGTCTCTATCTGGGGGGGTTAGCGCTGAACCTCACGCCCTGCGTGCTGCCGTTGATCCCGATTACACTGGGCTTTTTCTCGTTGCAGGCGCGGGGTCAGCGGGGGCGGCGTGTGGGGCTAAGCGCGCTCTATGCTTTGAGCATGGCAGCGGTCTACGCGCTGCTGGGCACAGTCGCAGCGCTGGCAGGCAAAGCGTTCGGCTTCCAGTTTCAGAATCCGATAGTGGTAGGGGTGCTGGTGGCGTTGCTGGTGCTGTTCGCGCTGGCGCTCTTTGGGGTGTATAAGTTTCAGGTGCCGCCTGCGCTGATGCAGTATGTGGGGGCGCGTCAGGGTTGGCTGGGCGCGATCATCATGGGCTGTCTGGCAGGGGTTGCGGCAGCGCCCTGCATCGGTCCCGTGATTGCCGCGCTGATCCCGATTGTAGCGGCGCTGGCAAATCCAACCCTTGGCTTTCTGTTTTTCCTTGCACTGGGGCTGGGACTGGGCACGCCCTACTTTGTCTTAGGGCTGTTTTATGAAAAGCTTCAGAACCGCATGCCGCGCTCAGGTGAGTGGACGATCCTGGTGGAGCGTCTGTTTGGCGTGTTGCTGTTGATGGCGGCTCTCTATTTCGCCCGCAGCCTCATGCCGCCCAAGCTGTACGCGATCGCGTGGCTGCTGCTCTTCGCGCTGATTGCAATCTACTTCTTTGCCTTTGAGCGGCGCGAGATTACCCAGCCGCGTGTAGTGCGCTTCAAGCAGGCGCTGGGGGTTGTTTTCCTGTTGCTTGCGCTGAATAATGGCTATTCGCTGTTGCGCCCCAAGGTGCAGATTCGGTGGGAACCTTACTCGGAGGCACGCTTGGGGCAAGCCCTTCGGGAGCGTAAGCCCGTGATGATCGACTTCACAGCGGCATGGTGCCAGGCGTGTATCGAGCTGGAGGAGTACACCTACACGCACCCGCGTGTGGTGCGCGAATCGGAACGGTTCGTGCGCCTGATAGTGGACGCCACGCGCGAAGATGACCCCGAAGTGCAGCGCATCCTGCAAAAGCATGAGGTGGTTGGCTTGCCGACAGTGATCTTTATCGGCACGGATGGGCAGGAGCGCCGCGACCTGCGCCTGACGGGCTTCGAACCTGCGGATGCCTTCCTAAAACGCATGCAGCAGGTGCGTTGATTGCCTCTATGAACCTACGCTGCAGGTATAATTTTGTTGATGATCACTCCGCCTTTTGAAACAGTGCCGGGTACAGACGCTCTGCTGCTTAACGGCAAGGCGGTTGCCCAGCAGATTCGCGAATCGTTGCGCGCACAGGTGGAGCAGCTGCGTGCGCGGGGGATACAGCCCTGTCTCGCGGTGATGCTGGTGGGCGACGACCCCGCCTCGCATACCTATGTGCGCACCAAGGCACGCGCCTGCGAATCGGTGGGCATCCGCTCGATCGTGCATCACTACCCGGCGTCGGTCTCGCAGGCGGAGCTGGAGGCGCAAATCGAGGCGTGGAACGCCGATCCGAGCGTGCATGGGGTGCTGATCCAGCACCCAGTGCCGCCGCCGCTGGATGAAGCGGCGCTGTTGCGCCGTCTCTCGCCTCGCAAGGATGTAGATGGCATCACGCCCTACTCGCTGGGCGCGCTGCTCGCAGGTGAGGAGGCGTTCGGCGCGTGCACACCGCTGGGCATCGTCACTCTGCTGGATGCCTATCAGATCCCTATCGAGGGCAGGAACGCTGTGGTGGTCGGGCGCAGTATTATTTTAGGGAAGCCAACCGCGCTAATGCTGCTCAACCGCCACGCGACGGTGACCATCTGCCATTCGCGCACGCGTGATTTGGGCTACCACACGCGCCAGGCGGACATTCTGGTGGCAGCGGTGGGCAAGCCGGAGTTCATCACGGGCGAGATGATCAAGCCCGGCGCGGTGGTCATCGACGCGGGCTACAATCGGGTGGAGGGGCGCGCAGGCGATGTAGGCGATGTGCATTTCGAGTCGGCGGCGCGTGTGGCGTCTGCAATTACCCCTGTGCCGGGCGGTGTGGGACCGATGACTGTTGCCATGCTGCTGCAGAACACCCTGCGCGCTGCCATGAAGGTGGGTGGTGAGTGGTAAGATGACACTGGCAAGTTTGGAATTTGAGCTGCCCGAACAGGTGGAAGCGCTGGTGGAGAAGGTGCGCGACTATCTGCCCAGCGCCGATACCTCACGCCTTGTGAACGCCTACCTATTCGCCGAGGAGCGCCATCACGGACAGTTCCGCAAGAATGGCGAACCCTACATCATGCACCCGCTGGCGGTAGCGCACATCCTGGCAGACCTGCAGATGGGTATCAACACCCTCATCGCAGGGCTGCTGCACGATGTGCTGGAGGACACCACCACCATTCCTGATGAACTGGAACAGAAGTTCGGCTCGACGGTGCGTCGGCTGGTAGAAGGCGTCACCAAGTTGCACCACTCGGAGCGACAGTTTGAGATTTTCTCGGAAGCCGATCGGCGGCGGCTGAGCCTGCGCAAGACTGCCGAGAACCTGCGCCGCCTGCTGATTGCTGTGTCGGATGACCTGCGCGTGATGATTATCAAGCTTGCTGACCGCCTGCATAATATGCAGACGCTGGACGCGCTGCCCCCTGAGAAGCAGATTCAGATCGCCGCTGAGACGCTGCATGTCTACTCGCCGTTGGCGCATCGGCTCGGCATCTGGCAAATCAAGTCGCAACTGGATGACCTCGCCTTCAAATATCTCTACCCGAAGGAGTATGAGGAGATCAGTCAGCGTGTCGAGCGCACGCGTGAGGAGCGCCAGGAGGAGGTGCGCGCGCTCATTCGCACCCTAAAAGACTACCTGTGGGAGCATGGGATCAGGGCGGAGGTGATGGGGCGTCCCAAGCACCTCTGGAGCATCTTCAACAAGATGAAGCAGCAGCAAATCGATTTCGAGCAAATTTATGACCTCATTGCGCTGCGCGTGCTGGTGGACACGGTGGAGGAGTGCTACCTCGCGCTGGGTATGGTGCACACGCTCTGGACACCTGTGCCGGGGCTGTTTGCCGATTACATCGCCTCGCCTAAGCCGAACGGTTATCAATCACTGCATACGAAGGTTCTCGGTCCAGCGGGCAAGGTGCTGGAGATCCAGATACGCACCTGGCAGATGCATCAGGTAGCAGAGTTTGGTGTGGCAGCGCACTGGCGGTACAAGGAAGGTGAGGAGCCGCGTCTTTCCGATCAGAAGCCGCTCCAACTGCCCGCGTTGCAGACCCAGCTGCGCGACCTGACCAATCTGCGCAGCAACCTGGAGTTTATTGCGAGCGTGCTGCGTGACCTGACAGCGGACGAGGTGCTGGTGCTAACACCAAAGGGTGACCTGATCGACCTACCTGCTGGCTCCACGCCCATCGATTTCGCTTATCGCATCCACACGGAGGTGGGCAATCGCTGTGTGGGCGCGCGGGTGAATGGGCGGATTGTACCGCTGGACTATCCGCTGCGCACAGGTGATGTCGTGGAGATCCTAACCCGCCCGAACGCACAGCCGAGCTACGACTGGTTGAGCATCGTGCGCACCGCCAGCGCTCGCAGCAAGATTCGCGCTTATTTCCGCACGCAGCGTCGCGCTGAGTTTGCCGCGCAGGGACGCACCATGCTGGAACGCGAGCTGGAGCGACAGAACATCGACCGCGCTCAGTTCGCTGAACATCTGCCCACCATCTTGCAAAAGATGAACCTGCGCGCGGAGGAAGACCTTTACGCCAGCATCGGTGAGGGGTTGCACAGCGTGCAGGCGGTGATTCAGCGCCTGCGAGGGCTAATCGTGCCAAAACCCGGTGCTCCAGCGCCTGCTCCCACACCGTCCCGTCGTGAAGCCCGCGCGATGCAAATCGAGGATGCCGACGGCTACATGACCCGCCGCGCCACCTGCTGCCACCCGCTGCCCGGTGACGAACTTATGGGCTACATCTCGCGTGGGCGCGGTATCGTGGTGCATCGCGCCAGCTGCCCCAACTTGCAAGCGCTGGAGGAAAAAGAGCCAGAGCGCATCTTGACCATCGAGTGGGTACCGAAGGCAAACCGCAAAGAGGCTCCGACCTTCCCCACCGCCATCTCGATTGAGGCAACCGACCGCGTGGGCGTGCTGGCGGACATCACCGCCATCCTCAGCGGGCAGGATATCAATATCGCCAATGTGCGCGTGCGCCGCTCCAGTAAGAACACCGCCCTCATCGACATGGTGCTGGATGTGCGCGATGCGCAGGAGCTGCGCACCGTGCTACAGAAACTGCAGTCGCTGGACGATGTGATTGCTGTGTACCGCACAGGTGGACGCGGACGCAGCAGCGAAAAACCAGCCCCCTAAGGAGGATGAAAGGGTTCAGCGATGCGAGCCGTCATTCAGCGGGTCGGTTGGGCTGAGGTTTGGGTAGACGAGAAGCCCATCGCCCGAATCGGGCAAGGTGTCCTCGTGTTACTGGGTGTGCATCGGGATGATACGGAGGAGGACGCACGCTGGCTCGCCCAGAAAATCGCGCACCTACGCCTCTTTGAGGATGCGGAGGGCAAACTGAACCGGGCACTCTCGGAGGTGGGCGGCGCAGCGCTCGTGGTCTCAAACTTCACGCTGTACGGCGACTGCCGCAAGGGGCGACGCCCCAGCTTCACCGAATCAGCCCCGTTTGAGCAGGGACGCGCCCTCTATGAAACCTTTTGCCAGCTGTTAGCCGCCGAAGGCATCCCCGTGCAAACGGGCGCGTATGGCGAATCGATGCAGGTGCGCCTGCAAAACGACGGTCCCGTGACGCTCATCATCGATACGCCCTCTAAAGTGAATTGAACTTTTTGCTTTTGAGCAGGCGAGATTCCTCGCTCTGCTCGGAATGACAATGCTGGCTTGGTGAAAACGA
Organism: Armatimonadota bacterium; assembly: GCA_039630445.1. GTDB lineage: Bacteria > Armatimonadota > Fimbriimonadia > Fimbriimonadales > GBS-DC > HRBIN15. Next base: position 8,359 of record JBCNVA010000137.1, on the reverse strand, counting down.
ACCTGTCATTCCGAGCCGAAGGCGAGGAATCTTGGATAGATGGCAACTTGGGTTAGTATAAGCAACCCCCTTTTAACCCCTACTGATGCGGTTGTTTGACTGGTATAATCTTTTAGTAGGGAGGCAGGCGAGCCAGAGCATGGCGCTAACAGGGAATGTGCTGGCAACCCGTTACGAACTTATCGAACGCCTGTCGGAAGGGTTGCTTTTTGATGTGTACCGGGCGCGTGATCTCGTTCAGGGGCGCGTGGTCACGGTCAAACTGATGCGCTCACCTTACTATCAGAACCCCCGTGTGCGTGAACGGCTGCAGCAAGTCGTTGAGACGCGCTCACGCCTGCGCCATCCCAACTTGATCACCCTCTACAGCTTGGAGGATGAGAACGGGCAGCCATTCCTTGTGGAGGAGTTTGTGCGCGGGCTGGATCTTGCCACGCGCATCCGACGCACTGCTCCCTTCACCGTGCCGATCGCCATAGAGATTATGATCGGGATTGTGGAGGGACTGAACGCGCTCCATCGAGCAGGGCTGATCCATGGCGATTTGCGCCCTGCGAATGTGCTGGTTGGTTCCGAATGGCATGTGTGGCTCAACGGCAGCGAGATGCGCGCCGTGTATCAGGCGGACCCGACCCTGAGCGCGGTGCATGAGGCGCGTGCCGTCGCTTATACCGCACCTGAGGTGCTGCGTGGCAGCGTGCCGAGCGTTGCCAGCGACCTCTACGCTTGTGGCGTGGTGCTGTTTGAGATGTTAGCGGGCGTACCGCCTTTTGTAGGGGAAACACCTCTGCAGATAGCCGAGGCGCATGAGCATGAGCCTGTGCCCTCGCTGCGGGCGCGGAACCCTGCCGTACCCCGCACAGTGGAGGGCATCGTGACGAAGTGCTTGCAGAAGTCGCCAGAGGCGCGCTATTCCGAAGCACTTGCCTTGCTAAACGACCTGAAGGCGGTGCGGGATGCCCTGCGCTTCGGCAGACCACTGGGCTGGTCGCCGATGGAGACGCCCACGCCCACCCCTGCTCCAAACCTTTCAGCGGGCAGCGCTATCAGCTTCGCCGCACGCCCCGCGCCTCCGCAAAGCCTCGAAGAGGAAGAAGCCGAGGAAGAGGTCCCCAGCTGGCTGCGGTTGACGCTGCGCGTGATGGCGGTGCTGGTCGTGCTGGGGCTGATTATGTGTGGGGCGGCATGGCTGGCGCTGCGTGTCGCCCCTGAGGATCGTCCTGTGCCACCTGTGGTTGGTAAAACCCTTCAGGAAGCGAATCAGATGCTGCTCCGCGCAGGGTTCGAGCCAGAGGTGAAGCAGGAGGGCTACAGCGAGCAGTACCCACCGGGTGTGGTCTATTCGGTCTCGCCGCCAGAAGGACGGCTTATCAGCCGCGGCAGCAAGGTATATCTGTGGGTCAGCAAAGGCTCTCGATTCACAACCGTGCCCGATGTGCGCAACCTACCTGAATCGCGTGCTCGCGCTGAGCTGGAGCGAGCGGGACTCGCCGTGATGGACGCTACTGAGGAGCGCCCCAGCCTTCAAATCCCATTCGGTTTTGTGATTGGCACCCTTCCGCCCGCTGGCACCCGCATCGACCGCTCGCAGCCTGTCAAGCTCATCATTAGCATTGGGCAGGGCGCGCTCGCCCCACCCGAAGAACCGTCCATCACCGAACTGCCTTCTACCCCCTTACCCTCGCCTGAGAGGAGTGAGGGCGAATCGGATGCCCGATCGGGTGACCAGAAGACCCGCGAGTTCATCGTCCGAGTCGATTTGACCGATCAACCCGACCGCTTGATCCGCATCGAGGTGGAGGACGCGGACGGATCCCGCATCGTGGTGAACGAGCGCAAGATAGGTGGCAGCGTCTATGAGTTCCCTGTGCAGGCGCGTGGCGAGCGGGTGCGCATCCGCATCTTTGTAGACAATCAACTGGTGAGGGAGATAGCCCGATGAGCCGTTCTGTTCCCGAATCGCAGGCAGTCAAGATCGCTCCCTCCATCTTGTCGGCTGATTTCGGCAGGATGCGCGAGGCGGTAGAGGCGCTGACCGCCGCTGGCAGCGACTGGATCCATTTCGATGTGATGGATGGGCACTTTGTGCCTAATCTTACCTTCGGTCCGCCGATGGTGGCAGCGCTGCGTCCCTACTCACCGCTGCCGTTTGATGTGCATCTAATGATGGAGCGTCCGTGGGAGCTGCTGCCTGCCTTCGTGGAGGCGGGCGCGAACCACCTGACGGTGCATGTGGAGGCGTGCCCGCATCTGCATCGGGTGCTGCAGCAGATCAAGGGTTATGGCGTCGTCGCGGGCGTCGCGCTCAATCCTCACACGCCGCTGGAGATGGTGACCCCCATCTTGCCTGCGATAGACATCCTGCTGATTATGACAGTCAACCCGGGCTTTGGTGGGCAGGAGTTCATCGAGCTGATGCTGCCGAAGGTGGAGCGTGCCGCCCGCCTGATTGAGCGTGAGGCGCCGCATGTGTGCCTCTCGGTAGATGGCGGGGTCTCGCCCGCGAATGCACGACGCCTCGTGGAAGCGGGTGCGCAGGTGCTGGTGGCGGGCGCCAGCGTCTTTACCGCGCCCAGTGTCAAAGCTGGCATCGAAAGCCTGCGCCTCGCTGCCACAGGGGAGCAACTATAGTGAGATGAAACTCAAACTCTCATACAGGGCTTGGATGACGATCTTGTTCATCGCGCTGGTGGCGATGATTCCAGTGGCGGTGCTTTTGATGCGTACCGTGCCTGCCGAAGGCGACGAGGCAAAGCGGATGTGGCTACGGCTTGCGGGCGGTTATGTGCTGCTGCTGATGGCGCTGCTGGTGGCACTCGTGTGGGTCGTGCTGAAAGACATTCGCCAGTCGCTGGAGCGCTATCGCGTCGCGCACCGCCGCGCCTTCGAGGAGATGACCGAGCAGATTCGCGAGGATTACCGCCGTCGCCAGCAGCGCATGGCAGATGGACATCCCCCCAAAGCCCCCTCGGACTCGTCTAAGCCATCGAACGGATAGCGGAGGCATAGATGGCGCTAAGTGAAGCCGATTTCCGCTGGATGCGGCGGGCGGTGCAATTAGCACAGCGGGGCTTCCCTGCGCCCAATCCCCATGTGGGGGCTGTCGTTGTAGCGGATGGTGAGCAGGTGGGCGAGGGGTTTCACCCTTACGCTGGCGCGCCTCATGCCGAAGTGTTCGCGCTGCAGCAAGCCGGCGCACGCGCCCGCAACGCCACGCTCTATGTCACGCTCGAACCCTGCTGCCACCACGGACGCACACCCCCTTGCACGCAAGCCATCCTACAGGCGGGCATCCGCCGCGTGGTGGTCGCGATGCGCGACCCGAACCCGAAAGTGGCTGGGCAAGGACTGCGCGAGCTGCAGGCAGCAGGTGTGCAGGTAGAGCTGCTCGATGAGGGCGATCCGCGTGCCCAACCGCTGCTGACGCGCTTGCAGCAAATCAATCGCGCCTTCCTGCACTACCACCAGGTTGGTCGACCCCTCATTACGCTAAAGGGCGCCGCGAGTCTCGATGGCAAAATCGCAACATACACAGGCGACTCGAAATGGATCACAGGTGAGCGGGCGCGGCGTGAGGCGCATCGGCTCCGCGCGGAACATGGCTGCGTGTTGGTCGGGGTGAACACGGTACTCAAAGATGACCCGCTGCTGACCGCTCGCCTGCGTGGGGTGAAAAATCAGCCGCTGCGCGTCGTGCTCGACTCGCGCCTGCGCACGCCTCCACACGCCCAAATCGCCCGCACGCAGGACGCCCCCACGCTCCTTTTCTGCACCGAGCCGATGCCTGCCCACGCAGCAGTACTGCAGCAGCAGGGCGTGGAGATTGTCGCGCTACCACCCGATGCGCATGGGCGCGTGCCTGTGGCGGGCGTGGTGGACCATCTGGCGCAGCGCGGTGTAATCGGTATTCTGGTGGAGGGTGGCGGCGAGGTGATCGCCTCCTTCCTACAGGCAGGGCTGGCAGACCAGATTGCCTTTTTCTATGCGCCTCTGCTGATTGGCGGACGCGACGCCCCTACCCTTGTGGAAGGCATAGGGGTTGCAGAGGTCGCCTCCGCGTGGCGCGTGAGCAATCTCACATTTAAGCGACTGGGCAGCGACTGGCTCCTGATGGCAACCCTCACCCGCCGCCCCTAAAGCGCCTGCATATGCTGCAGCCTTCGTTGCAGGCATTTGCGGCAGTAGGAAAAGTGGTTACTGCTACGGCTTCCAACCAAGTGGGTTATCAAAGAGAGACGAGTCTGCTACCCGCTCCACTTTTTGACCCTGTAGATCAACGCGCCACAACTCAGGACGATAGGTTACCACATCCATAATCTGCAAAAAGTAAACCTGCTGACCTTTCGAGTCCACGCGAACACATTTGAGAATGCTGCGCAGGTTTGTGAGCGGACGAGCCGAATCAGCCTCTAAATCACCAAGCCATATCTCATCCACAAACCGCGCGTCCGCAGGATTGCGCCCAATAAAGACCACTCGCTTCCCATCCGCTAAGAACTGAACCTCTCCCTTGGCATCCAGCGCTGCCAGCCGTCGCACCAGCCCTGGCTGGCTCTTGCGTTGTGCCACGGCACCCGCCTTCAGAGCCGACAGGTCGGCAAGGAAGTAGTCGGAACTGCCAGTGGTATCTCCTATCAAGTGAGCCTGCACAAAAAGAAATTCACCTGCAGGGGAGAAGTTCGTGCTTCGTATGATAATAAGCTCTGTTGGCTGGGGCTTCAATGTTGAGAGAGGAAGCAGGTGTACACGCGGTTCATACCAAGCCCAGTCTCCAAAGGGACGCTGGCGTAACAGAGTTGACCGCAGGAACACGATACTCTTTCCATCAGGTGTAAAGATGGGCTCTGAATCAGCGTATTTATCGTTAGTAAGCTGTTGAACGGAGAGGTTGTTTAGATCCAGCAAATAAAGGTGCCATGGGGCTTTTTCATCCTCGCCAGGTTGCCGGGCAGCATAGACAATCTGTTTGCCATCTGGGGAGAAACGCGGTTGTATCTCGCATGCTTCGGTCTCCATCAAACGCTCCACCTTTCCTGACTGGAGATCCAGCAGGTAAAGATCGCGGTTCCCCTTACCGCTTGCATTGAATACGATCCACTTCCCGTCGGGCGAGACATCAAAGGAGATGTCTCTGTAGTTCGCGTGGGCAGCCTTCTGATGACCACCTTTCCCTTGAATTGGGATGCCACGACAGCCAGTGAGCAAAAAGCCCGCTGCGAGCGTTATCAGCATAATGCCTGTCCGTACTGCAGGCAGGATGCTTCGGATGCTCCGCCCGCTGCTGTCCACCTGTTCAGCGCATTCCGCAACTGGTTCGTGAGCGCCCTCGATACAGCCCACGAACTCACCCAGAAACTCCCGCAGTGTACCTGCAGCAGGCTCACCAAGCTCGGACAGCACCACGACTCGCACCCGCTGCCCCTGAAGCTCCTGCGCGTGCTGCAATACCTCTTCCTGGCGACCTTCAATCACCTTCAGCACCATCGTTCCGCCTCCCCCTGTTCAGTCTCGCTGAGATTATACACAAAGCCCACCTACATGCACTGCTAATGACCATGGAAACACCTTCTTGTATTAACCCAACTTGCCACCCATCTGAGATTCCTCGCCTTCGGCTCGGAATGACAAGTTCACTGCCAAGTAAAACGCCCTGTCATTCCGAGCGGAGCGTTGTCGTTCCGAGCGAAGCGAGGAACCTCGCCTGCTTACTTTGCTGGTCGGTCGGGTCATCTGTCCTCTATTCGGATACCACTTCATGGACGATTAGCTTCGCCGAACAGTTACACCGAGATTTGTTGAAGTGGCTCAACAGGCTATGGGTGAGGCAACCGTTCCCGTAAGACACAAGGGTAGTTCTGCTCCGCAGCTTGCAAGAACACTGCCACTGCCGAGCAGACCTCCCCCGCGCTAACCTGCCACCAATTCAAAATGTCAGGAAAGCGCTCAGAAGCTCAGCCCGTAGGTCACGCCGAAGTAGATGACCTTCGCCTGCGTGCCCAGCTGCAGCCGCAGCGACTCGTCATGTACATAGCGCAAGGCGGCGTTGGTGTCCACCCCGTTATACTCCACGATGGCGCTGAAGCGATTGTCGAAGAACACCTCCGCACCGCCAATAATCTTGTCGCGGAACATGCCAGTACCGTACCCCAGGTGCAGGCGCAACCTGACCGCCTCCTCTTCGGCGTCAGCGGGTAGCCGCACATTCACGCTGGCGATGCCGTAGGCTGTCCGCTCAATCGCGTCAAAGGGATCGATCGTGCCGAAGCCCAGCTCCAGCCACTCGAAGTTCTGGGGAATAATCGTCACCTTCGCTGTGGCAAGGACCTTGTTGTCGGCGTGGGCGCGGTCAACAAAGGTACCCCCGATTTCGATGCCCTCGAACACGCCCCAGTTGAGCGAGACAGTATGCACATTGTGTCCGAAGGCGGTGCCCAGTTGGAACCGCTCCACGCGCGTGGTGGTCGAGGTGGGCACGGTGATCAGTCCTGTGCTGCCAAAGAGGGTGTTCACACGGATCGCGGGGTTCTCACCGCGTGGCTCCACCTGCGCCAGCGCCAATACCAGAGAACCCCAAAACGCCATTCCCCAAACGACCATCCTGCTCGATCGCATCGCTAACCTCCCTGTGCCCTGCAGTATACCCGCATCGTGGCGACAGAGGGTATACTTTCTCGGCTTTCGATACAAGAGGAGGTTGAACGATGGCGGAGATACTGGCGGCGCAGCTGGTGCGCGACATACCGAACTTTCCAGAGCCGGGTGTCATTTTCAAAGACATCACGCCCGTGCTGAAGCATCCGCAGGCGTTGCGCGAGGTGATCGACCTGATGACTGAGCATGCCCGCCGATTGAAGCCCGATGTGATTGCAGGCATCGAGTCGCGCGGGTTCGTGTTCGGGCTGCCGATTGCGGTCAATCTCGGATTGGGTTTCGTGCCCATCCGCAAGCTGGGCAAGCTGCCCGGACACAAAATCTCAGAAGAGTACGCTCTCGAATATGGCACGAACACCGTCGAAATCCATGTGGACGCCATCGAGCCGGGGCAGCGTGTGGTGGTGGTGGACGACCTGCTGGCGACAGGTGGCACAGCCGCCGCCTCAGCACGCCTAATTGAGCGGCTGAAAGGCACGGTGGCGGGCTTCGTGTTCCTGATTGAGTTGACTTTCCTGGGCGGGCGCAAAAACCTGCGCGGTTACGATGTCTACACCCTGATTCAATACTGACCATGACCATTCGGGAGCGATTGGAGCAGCTGGAGCGCGAGGTTCTCGCGCCCTATGCGGCAAAAAGTGCCGAATCGCGCGGGCGTCCTGTGCCTGAACCGCCTGATCCCGTGCGCACTGCCTTCCAGCGTGACCGCGACCGCATCATCCACAGCAAAGCGTTCCGTCGCCTGAAGCACAAAACGCAGGTGTTTTTAGACCCCGAAGAGGACCATTACCGCACGCGCCTGACCCACACCTTGGAAGTGGCGCAGATTGCCCGCACCATCAGCCGCGCCCTGCGCTTGAACGAGGACCTGACCGAAGCGATTGCGCTGGCACACGACCTGGGACACCCCCCTTTCGGGCACACGGGTGAAGAGGTGCTGGACGATATCGTGCGCCGCTACCTGCCAGGCAGAGGTTTTCGCCACTATGAGCAGAGCCTGCGCGTGGTCGATCTGCTGGAGCGGAACGGGCGGGGGCTGAACCTGACGCATGAGGTACGCGAGGGCATCGTTGGGCATTCCAAAGGGCGTGCCGACCTCAGCCATGCCGAAAGCGAAAAGACCACCACCCTCGAGGCAACCGTTGTGCGGATTGCCGACCGCATCGCCTACCTCAATCATGACTTAGATGATGGCATCCGCGCTGGCTTGCTGACCCCTGACGACCTGCCACGCGACCTAATCGATTTTCTGGGGCATACGCACAGCCAGCGCATCGCCTCGATGGTGATGGATGTGGTGGAACAGAGCGATGGCAAACCCGTCGTGCAGCTTAGCCCCGCGATGCTCGACGCGATGAACCGCATGAAGGAGTTCCTGTTCGAAAATCTCTATCATCACCCGCGCGTAGTGGCAGAGCGCGAGAAGATGCGAACCATCATCTATCAACTGTTCGAATATTACATGGAACATCCCGATCTGTTGCCCGACACCTTCCGTCCACAGGAGCCAACCCTTGAAGCGACGGTGCAGGCGGTGTGCGACTATATCGCGGGCATGACCGACCGTTACGCTATTCAGCGCTATATCCAACTCTTTCTGCCGCGCAACTGGGGCGGTTAGTGCAAAATCTTTGGTATAACCCAACATTTTTGAGTAGGTGAGGTTCCTCGCTTCGCTCGGAATGACAACGCTCCGCTCGGAATGACA
>JBCNVA010000136.1:0-19694 GCA_039630445.1 Armatimonadota bacterium | reverse complement strand
GCTGTTCGACAGCGCGTTCGAAATGTTCCGCATCAAAACCGAGCCGCTGGAGCCGGGCGAACACACGCTCACCATCAAAGCCTTCAACGCCGCTGGCAAGAGCGTGGAGCAGGAACTCAAGGTCCATATCCCCGCTAAGCCGCAGGCAAAAGCAGAGACACCCTCTGGAAAATAAGGCGATGCGCCCCCAGGTGGTGATTATCGGAGGCGGTTTCGGCGGGTTGCAGGCGGCAAAAGGGCTACGCAAAGCGCCCGTTGAGGTCACGCTCATCGACAGGCGCAACTTCCACCTGTTCCAGCCGCTGCTCTATCAGGTCGCGACGGGCGGGTTGGGACCCGCCGAGATCGCCACACCGCTTCGTGCCATGTTCAAACATCAGCCCAACATTCGCGTGCTGAACGCCGAAGTGATGGACATCGACCCGCAGCAACGGACGGTACACCTGCACGACGGCGAAACGGTTCCCTATAACTATCTCGTCGTCGCGGCAGGGGCAAGCTATCACTACTTTGGGCACGACGAATGGGCGAAGTACGCGCCCGGATTGAAAACCATCGAGGACGCGCAGGAGATTCGGCGGCGTGTGCTGCTCGCGCTGGAACATGCGGAACGCGAGAGCGACCCGCAGCGTCAGCAAGCATGGCTGACTTTCGTAATTGTCGGGGGTGGACCTACGGGCGTCGAGCTGGCGGGCGCACTGGCGGAGCTGGTGCATGTGACGGTGCGGGGCGAGTTCCGCCGATTCGATCCAGCACATGCGCACCTGCTGCTACTTGAGGGTGGACCACGCTTGCTGGTGACCTACCCGCCAAACCTGAGTGAGAATGCTCTGAAATCGCTCCAGCGACTGGGCGTCGAGGTCGTCACAAACGCGCTGGTGAACCAAGTGGATGAGCAGGGCGTTCAGTACGTGCGTCAGGGCGAGCAGGTGCAGGTAGCAGCGCGCACGGTGCTGTGGGCGGCAGGCGTGCGCACCGCGCCGCTTGCGGAACGGCTTGCCCAGCGCACCGGCGCACCCACCGACAAAGGCGGACGGCTGATTGTGGAGCCAGATCTCTCACTGCCTGGCTACCCCAACATCTTTGTGATTGGCGACCTTGCCCACCACGCCCATCAGACAGGCGCGCCGCTGCCCGGTGTAGCACCTGTTGCCATGCAGCAGGGTAGCTATGTGGCACGAGTTATCCGCGAGCAACTGCGCGAACGGCAATCGCCTCCATTCCGCTATAAAGACAAAGGCGATGCCGCCGTAATCGGACGCAAAGCCGCCGTCGTCAAAATCGGCAAGCTGCATCTCACCGGCTTCCTCGCCTGGCTCGGCTGGCTCTTTATCCACCTGCTCTATCTGGTGGGCTTCGAGAACAAGGTGCTGGTGCTTATTCAGTGGGCGTGGAACTACTTCACGCGCAATCGGCGGGCGAGGCTCGTCCTCTATTGCTACGGGACCCTGCCCCACGCATCCGAATCGCGTATAATATCTCCGGGCGAGGACGCCAGGAGGGAACAATGATGAACCAGCAACTGATCACGGAGCGCAAGGCACGGTTCGAATCGCTGTCGGGTATCGAAATCAAGCGGTACTATACGCCTGATGATATTGCTAATCTGGATTATCAGCGCGATCTGGGCGATCCCGGTGAATATCCTTTCACGCGCGGGCTATACGAAACAGGCTATCGCACCAAGCTCTGGACGATTCGCCAGTTTTCGGGTTTCGCCACACCGCAAGAGACCAACGAACGCTACAAGTATCTGATTTCGCAGGGGCAGACAGGACTATCGGTGGCATTTGACCTGCCAACCCTGATGGGCGTGGACCCCGATGACCCCGAAGCAGAGGGCGAGGTGGGCAAGTGTGGCGTGAGCGTCGCCTCGCTACGGGATATGGAGATCCTGTTCGACGGCATCGATCTGGGTGCGATCACGACTTCCATGACCATCAACGCGCCCGCGATTATCATCTGGGCAATGTATCTCGCCGTCGCCGAAAAGCAGGGCGTGCCCCTGGAAAAGCTTTCGGGCACGATCCAAAACGACATCCTGAAGGAGTTTATCGCGCAAAAGGAGTGGGTGTTCCCCCCTGAACCGCATATGAAGCTCATCGTTGACACGGTGGAGTTCGGCTGCCGCTATGTGCCGAAATGGCACCCAATCAGCATCAGTGGCTACCACATTCGCGAGGCAGGCTCCACAGCGGTTCAGGAGCTGGCGTTCACCTTAGCGGACGGCTTTGAGTATGTGCGCTGGTGTCTGGATCGCGGGTTAGATATTGACGAATTCGCGCCCAAGTTTTCCTTCTTCTTTAATGCACACATCGACTTTTTTGAGGAGATCGGCAAGTTCCGTGCGGCGCGGCGCCTCTGGGCACGCGCGATGCGCGAGACCTTCGGGGCAAAGAACCCGCGCTCGTGGTGGATGCGCTTCCACACCCAGACCGCGGGCTGCTCCCTCACGATGCAGCAGCCCTATGTGAACATCATCCGCTCCACCATTGAGGCGTTGGCAGCGGTGCTGGGCGGCACCCAGTCGTTGCATGTGAACTCGTTTGATGAGGCATGGGCACTGCCCACTGAGGAAGCCGCGTTGCTCTCGCTGCGCACCCAGCAGGTGATTGCCGAAGAGACGGGGGTTGCCAACACCGTCGACCCACTGGGCGGCGCGTACTTCGTGGAATGGATGACCAACAAGATGGAGGAGGGCGCGCGCGAGTATTTCCGCCGTATCGAGCAGCAAGGTGGAGTGATCCCCGCTATCAAAAGTGGCTTCTTCCAGCAGGAGATTGCCGATGCTGCCTATCAGTTCCAGCGCCGCGTGGAGGAGCGCGACTTCATCTGGGTCGGCATTAACGAGTATGTGATGGAGCAGGAACCCATACCGTTCCGCATCCTCAAGATTCCAGAGGAAACGCGCGAGAAGCAAGTGCAGGCGCTGCAAGCATTACGACGCGAGCGCGACAACCGGGCGGTGGCGCAGGCACTGAGTGATTTGCAAGCAGCTGCGCGACGCGAGGAGAACCTGATGCCGTATATCCTGACCGCTGTCAAGGCCTATGCCACCCTCGGCGAAATGATTAACGCGCTCAAGGAGGTGTATGGCGTGTACACTGAAGGGATAGTGATCTAATGCCATGATGAGGCACACTGGCTGCAAGAGGTGATGAAGGTGACCTATCGAGGTACAGTACGCGGGTATGTGATCGAACTGGACGAGCCAGTCGAGCTGCCAGAGGGCACGCGCGTTCGGGTCGATATCGCTCCGGAAGAAACACCGCGCAAAAATTCGCCACGAGCGTGGCTACAACTCGTTGGCACGCTTACAGAAGAGGAAGCAGACACCATCCTGCGGTTCGTGCGAGAGGAATGCCGACGCATCGAACCAGAGCTTTGGACGAATAAAAAATGAAATACCTGCTGGATACAGATCACTGTAGCTACATCCAACGGGGGCATCCATCGGTCATAAGCCATCTCCTTGCTCTATCAGAGGATGATGAAGTATTGATTTCTGTTATTTCGCAAGGAGAGCTGCTTGCTGGAATCTATCAGGCGCGTAGTGCGCGCCGCCGTCAAGAGCTACGCCGCCTCTATGATGAGTTCTTACTGAGCATTGCTGATGTGCTGACCATCACCTCTGCGGTCGCTGAGCAGTATGCCAAAATACTGGCACAGCTTGTGCAGAAAGGCACGCCTATCCCCATTAATGACATCTGGATCGCTGCCGCAGCGTTGGCGTATAACATGGTGCTGGTGAGCGCGGACGCCCATTTCCGCCTGATTGAAGGGCTGCAGGTGGAGGATTGGACGCAGCCATAAGTGGCGAGAGATGTGTAGTCTGAACATCCTGCCGATGAAGCCCTTGCTATCTTGAGGTACACTTGCTGCAGGAGGTGATGGAGGTGACTTATCGAGGTACAGTACGCGGGAATGTGATCGAACTGGACGAGCCAGTCGAGCTGCCAGAGGGCACGCGAGTGGATGTAATCGTGCTACCTGAGGATCGCCCGCCCAAAGGTTCACCACAAGCTGTGCTACAGCTATTGGCGGGTACACTTACCCACGAGGAGGCTGAGGCTATCCGCCAGGCGATTGCCGAAATACGCCGCGCCGATTGGGAAATGTGGAAGGAGCCAGAGAAGTGAGCTACCTGCTCGACACCAATCACTGGAGCTACCTGCAAGAGGAACATCCACAGATCTTGGCGCACCTACAGCAATTACCGCCTGAGACGGTACTATGTATGTCTGTAATTTCGCAAGGCGAACTGCTTGCTGGCGTTGAATGGGCGCAAGGGCTGCGTCGCAAAGCCCAGCTGCGATTGCTTTATGAAAGAGCAGTTGCCACCGCCGCGATGATAGTGCCTATCACAGAGGATATTGCTGAGCAGTATGCCAAGATATATGCTCAGCTAAGGCGCAAGGGGCGCCTCATTCAGAGCAACGACATCTGGATAGCTGCCACAGCGTTGGCGTATAACATGGTGCTGGTTAGTGCCGATGCCCATTTCCGCCTGATTGAAGGGCTGCAGGTGGAGGATTGGACGCAACCGTGAGCAACGCGAAGCGCGAGGTACTGAGAGGTCTTTATGTGATCACTGACCCGCGCTTAGGCGGGGGACATCTGGAGGGGGCGCACGCTGCGCTGCAGGGCGGTGCACGAATTATCCAGCTGCGTGATAAGGAGGCAACCACGCGCCAACTGGTGGAGTATGCGCAGGCGCTGCGCACACTTACCCGTGAATATAACGCGCTGCTCATCATCAACGACCGCCTCGATGTCGCGCTGGCGGTGGACGCGGACGGTGTGCATCTGGGACAGGACGATCTGCCTGTGCCGCTGGCACGACGCATAGCGGGTGAGCGCTTGATTATCGGCGTCTCAGTCGAGACAGTTGATGAAGCGGCTCGTGCTGAGGCGGAAGGCGCAGACTATCTGGGCGTGGGACCGATGTTCGCCACCGCCACCAAGCCCGATGCGGGCACGCCCGTCGGTCCCGAACGTCTACGCGAAATCAAGCAGCGGGTGCATATCCCCGTGTTCGGCATCGCGGGCATTACCCTCGAAAACGCCTCCCAGGTGCTTCAGGCAGGGGCGGATGGGATTTGCGTTATCTCCGCCATCTTGGGTGCGCCTGACCCTGTAGAGGCAACGCGCCAGTTTGTCGCGCTGCTTGCAAGGAGCCTCTAATACCAATTGGCAGAACAAAAGCCGTGATGTCGTCGGCGAGACGCCGACGCTACGAACACACCCTGCGTTGCCTTGGCGAGACGCCGACGCTGCGACCACACCCGGCGTAGCGTCGGCGTCCCCGCCGATGAACCAACCACACCCTGCGTAGCGTCGGCGTCCCCGCCGACGAAAGGACAATCCTTGAAATCCCGATTGGTATAAGCCTATTTTTTGCAAATACCTCTCGTTGTGGCAGGAAAGGCGTGCGGGCGCGTCAAACAAATGCCGTATGGACGCTCTCATTCAAGAGGCGATCGAACAGCGCGTGTTCCCAAGCGCGGTGTGTGCCGTGCTGATGGGTGGACGAGTCCGTTATCAAAACGCTTGGGGGTATGCAGATCCCGAAAGCCAGACGCCTGCGAACGCAACTACAGTTTACGATCTTGCCTCGCTGACCAAGCCACTTGCAACCACCACGCTGACGCTCCTTGCGCTGGAGGAAGGCAGGCTGACTTTGGAGATGCCTGTGACTCGCTTCTTTCCGCATGCCAAGCATCTGCAGGGCGTCACGGTGCGCCATTTGCTCACTCACACCTCAGGGCTACCTGCGTGGAAGCCCCTCTATCGCGAGGCGCAGGGGCACGCCGCCGTCATAGAGGCTGCCTCCCAAGTTCCCTTGGAGCGCTTGCCAGGCACGGGCTACACTTACAGCGATCTGGGCTACATTCTGATGGGCGCGATTCTGGAGCAAGTATATGAGCGTTCACAAGCGGAGCTGTTCCAGCAGCGTGTTGCCGAGCCGCTGGGCTTAGGCAGCACACGATACTGTCCACCCGCCGCCTGGCAACCGCGAATTGCGCCCACAACCCATTCCGAGTCGCGTGAGGGTGAGATTTTGCGTGGAGTTGTCCACGATGAGAACGCTCACGCGATGGAGGGTGTTGCGGGGCATGCGGGGCTGTTTGGCTCGCTGGAGGATTTGATCAAGTTCGCCCAGATGATTTTGCGAGGTGGGCGTCCGCTACTCTCTTACTATGCGGTGCAGGCGCTGCTGACCCCACAGGTGCAGATCGGGCAGCAGCCACCGGGCATACACACGCTGGGACTGGCTGCCTATCCGAACCCGCTGCTGCCGCGTGGCGACCTGTTTCCGCCCCGCTGCATGGGGCATTCGGGCTTCACAGGCGTCCTGATGCTGTTTGATCCGCAAGTAGAGCTGGCTGTTATTCTGTTGACGAACCATGTGTATTATTCGCGCGAAAAGGAGGCGTATTTGGATTATCGCCGTCGGCTGCTGAACGCACTGGCGGCGCATGTGGGCGAGGTGTAGGGAGGTAGAATCGGGCTATGCAGCGGTGGCGATGGACACGGTGGCTTAGCCTCTGGCTGTTGATTCTGGGCAGCTGGCAAGCCGTTTCGGAGCCAGCCAGCCTGTGGGGCATTCCGCTCAGCGAATATGCGCTGCGGCGCGAGGCACTGCGCAAGCAAGCAGGCGATTCTGCAATCATCCTTGCCGGCGAGAGCGCAACGCCCGTGCGCCTCAAGTTCCGTCAGGATAGCAACTTTATGTACCTCACAGGGGTTGAAGCGCCGGGAGCGGTGCTGGTGCTACTGCCCAACGACAGCCCACTGGGGGTACGCGAAGTACTTTTCCTGCGCGAACAGTCGCCTGTGGAGCGCCTCTTTGAGGGTGAGCTGCCCACCCCCGATGAGCGCACCCGGCGCATGACAGGGATTGAATCCATCCGTTCCCTTCGTGAGCTGGACGATTTTTTGCAGCAGGTGGCACAGGCGCATCCCAAAATCGCGTTCAATCGGCTGGCACGCAGTGCGCGGCTGGATGAGCGCCTGCGCGCAGCAAACCCAGAGGTGCAGTTCAGCTCGGTAGAACGCTGGTTAGCGCAGCTGCGCACCAAGAAGTCAGCTGCCGAGCTACGCCTGATCCGCGCCGCAATCCGCGCAACTATCGAAGCGCATCAAGCCGCTGCTCGCACGATTGCGCCCGGCGTACACGAATACGAGGTGGAGGCGGTGATCCAGGCAGCCTTTCGGCGCAACGGCTCTGAGCGTGATGCCTTCCCTTGCATCATCGGCTCGGGTGCCAATAGCTGCATCTTGCACTACCACGCGAATCGGCGGCGGATGCAGGCGGGCGAGGTGGTGCTGGTGGACATCGGCGCCGAATACTCCTATTATGCAGCCGACCTCACGCGCACCTACCCCGTGTCGGGCAAGTTTAGCCCGCGTCAGCGCGCGCTCTATCTGGCGGTGCTGGAAGCCCAGAAGGCAGCTGAACGCGCTGCCAAACCGGGCATCACCTTGCGCGAGTTAGATCGGATCGCTCGCGAGGCGCTGCGCAACTCGCCCCTGCGAGCAAAAGACACCGATGGCAAAGAGTACACGCTGGATCACTTTTTCCGCCACGCGCTGGGACATTCGCTCGGCATGGATGTGCATGACCCCGAAACGGGTCAGCCCCTGATGCCCGGCGCCGTGTTCACCATCGAACCGGGCGTCTACATTCCCACCGAGAACATCGGCATTCGTATCGAGGATGACTACCTAATGACCGAACGGGGGGCTGTCAAGCTCAGCGAAGCGCTCCCCTCCGATCCCGACGCTGTCGAGCGCATGATGCAGGCACGCCGCCAGCCTGCAGCGAGAAAGTAGCGCGGCTAAAAATCGACGGGGCGCAGGTAATACTCGCCGATGGCGGTGGTGGAGAGCATCGCAGTAGTCGGCAGATGCCGCTTCCAGTGGGTGCTATCCACTTTGTTTTTGACCAGCATCACCTCATCACGCGGGAAGCCCATCTCAACCAGGCGTTCAGGCGAGTAGCCTTGTGTCAGGAAGTAGAGGATGCGGTCTGCTTTGCGATAGGAGATGCCGAAATCACCCTCGTCTGTTTGCCCGACAATCAGATCCGCCGAGGCAGGCGTCTCCACAATCACCTCAGGCACGCCCATATACCGCGCCAGTTGCCACACCTGCGTCTTGAACAGGTCGCCCAGCGGGTTCACAGGAGGCGAATCGTCTGCGTGCCAGGTGAAGTAGCCAAATAACCGCTCGCTTTTGTTGCCCGTGCCGATGGGCAGCGCGTTCAGCTTGGCAGATTGATCAAACAGCACAATCATGCGCATCCGGGCGCAGATGTTGCCGATACGGGTGGGCGTCGCATCGGGTTCGTACCGCTCGATGTAGGGGTCTACCATCGGCGTGATTTCGATGATGCGCGAGTGGATGCCCAGTATGTCCACTACCAGCTGTGCGTGCTCAATGCTCTGCGGACTGCTGATTTTGTAGGGCATCATAAACGCCCACACATTTTCAGGTCCGAACGCGCGGGCGCACAGGAACGCCACCAGCGACGAGTCGACCCCACCTGAAAGCCCAAGCAGCACGCGCTCGAACCCGCGTCGGCGACTCACCTCATCCCGCAGAAACTCAATCAGCCACTCCGCCACCAGCGGCGCGTTGATGCGCAGTGGATCGTCCGAGTTCGGATCGAACGCTGGCGCGTACAGGACTGGGAAAACAGGCTGTTCTCGATTCTTTGTCCCTGCCATCGGTTCCATCTCCCTCAAAGTTCACCTAGTTGCCCTGCCCCACTGGGGGATGGTGGGGACAAGGGAACTACTCCTTAATTAAACCTCTCCTAAGGATTCATTCCTCCCACTCGAATAGCATCTGGTCAATCCACAGTTGTCCGTTTGCCCCCGCATCGGGGATGAGGATGCGCACGAACAGGTCGCCCTCATAAGAGATATACTGAGCAGGGTCTCCGGGCAGGGTAACGGTGACCGTTTGATAGCTGCCCGTTGGTGGAGAGGCACTGAGAATCGTTGTAAAAGTGCCATAGGGATAGCTACCACTGGCAAAGTTATAGAGCTGAACATACTCAATCGCCCCTGGTGCAAGGTTCTGCCCCATGCGCCGATAGGTCAGTCGGAGCGTGCCACGAACCCGCGACTTGTCTAAACCGCGTACCAGCAGATAGAGTATCAGATCGCCGTTGTCATCGCGGGCATCGGCAATTAGCGGTTGTCCATCGGCAGCGCGTAGCTCGTTAAATCCGCCCAACACGAAAGCACCAGCGAGGTAGCCCTTGATCTGGCGGTCGGTGGGCGCGGCACCCCGCCGACGCGCGGCATGGTGATATTTGAGCCAAGTTGCTCCCTGTTGTTTTTGAGGGGGCGAGATTCCTCGCTTCGCTCGGAATGACAACGCTTCGCTCGGAACGACAAAGCTCCGCTCGGAATGGCAACACTTCGCTTGGAATGACAACACTGGCTTGGTGAAAACGAACCTGTCATTCCGAGCCGAAGGCGAGGAATCCCAAATAGGTGACAAGATGGGTTATTATACATCACTTACTATCCTACGAGGCAGTGAAACTCTCCACGCAGCGATCGTTGTGCCCAAGTCTCAAGGGGGTACAATCAGGGCGTGGATCGGATTTTTATAGAGGGTATTGAGTTTTATGCGTATCATGGAGTGCCTGAAGCCGAGCAGCAGATTGGACACCGCTACTGCGTAGATGTGGTGCTGGAGCTGGATCTATCGCGTGCGGGGCGCACTGATCGGCTGGAGGATACCGTGAACTACGGCGAGGTGGCACGACTGGTGCTGCAGCTCGGCACGGGGCAGCAGGTGCGCCTGATGGAAACGCTTGCCGAACGGCTGTGCGCGGCGATTTTGGAGCGGTTTCCCCTTGTGCAGCGTGTGCAGGTGCGTGTCGCAAAGCGTCTACCGCCCACGGGCACGGTTGTGGAACGGGCAGGCGTACAAATTGTGCGGGAGCGTACCGCGCGTAGTGAGGGGTGAGGGTGCGGATGGTGCAGGTAGAAACGCGTCGACTGATTCTCACAGGGGATCCCACCCACGATGCGCCGTTGATTGAGCAGGCGGCAGCGGTGATTCGCGCAGGCGGGTTGGTCGCGTTCCCCACCGAGACCGTCTACGGATTAGGTGCGGACGCCCTCAACGCCCAGGCGGTGCGTCGCATCTTTGAGGCGAAGGAGCGACCGGCGTGGGACCCGCTGATTGTGCATGCGGTCAGCATAGAGCAGTTGCGCGCGCTGGTGCAGGCGTGGTCGCCTGCGGCGGAGACGCTGGCACGCCATCTGATGCCGGGGGCACTCACTTTGGTGCTGCCCAAAGCGGCATGCGTGCCCGACATCGTGACGGCGGGGCGTCCTACGGTGGCGGTGCGGATTCCTGCGCATCCGGTGGCACAAGCGCTCATTCGGGCAAGTGGCACGCCCATCGCAGCGCCCAGCGCGAACCGCTTTGGACGCCCCAGCCCTACGGATGCCGACCATGTGCTGGCAGACCTGGAGGGACGCATCGAGCTGGTGTTGGATGGGGGTCCCACACCCGTTGGCGTGGAATCGACCGTGCTGGATTTGACCACCCAGCCGCCCACTATCCTGCGCCCTGGTGGTGTCTCCCGTGAGACGATCGAGCAGCTGATAGGACCCGTGCGCCTGTTGGAGGAAGCACTGCCTGAGGGGCAGCCGTTGCCCTCGCCCGGCGTGATGCCGCGCCATTATGCGCCGCGTGTGCCCCTGTTGCTCTGCCCACCCGAACCCGAAGCCTTCGCTCAGGCAGTGCACGATGCCCTCCACCTCTATGAGCGCGTGGGGGCGATGACCCCTGAGGGCTGGGCGCTGCCTGCAAGCCCTCGCGTAGTGCATTATGCGTGGGGCGCTTGGGGCGATTGGCACACACTGGCACAACGGCTGTTTGCAGGGTTGCGCTGGCTTGAGGCACAGGCGGTACAGGCAATCGTATGCCCGCTGCCGCCTGCCGAGCAGCTGGCGCTCGCCATTCGCGACCGATTACAACGCGCCGCTACGCCACCGCACAACACCCCATCATAGAGCGCAAGCCACGCTCCCGCTAACGCACGCCCGTCAGCCGATCCACGCGACGCAGCAGCGGATGACGCTCGATCCATTCCGTGAGCGAATGCCGCTCTGCCCAGAGGTGAAACAGCAGCAGCGCCAGCGTGAGCAGCCCCTGTACCCATAGAGGCAACAGCATCACCAAGCTCGTGCCCAGCACACTTCCCAGCAGGTTGCTCCCCGTATCGCCCAGCATGCCCTTGCCCGCCCGATCCGTAGGCAGCACCGCAAAGAGCGCCAGCGCGGTTCCAAGAAGCATCAGCGCCCCTATGGCATCACCCCGTAAATGCAGCGCAAGCACGCATGGCAGCGCCAGCACCAGAAACAGCGTACCTGCCCGCCCCGGACGCACATCGAGCAGATTGAAAAAGTTCGCCCAGAGCGCAATCATCAGCCCGCTGAGCAACAGGCGGCTCACTGCCAGCAAACCCTCTCTCGCGGCTGCGGCATCCAGCCACCAAGCGATGGCGATGCCCAGCGCCAGTCCGCCTACGAACTTGAGCCATCCCGTAGTCAGTTGCCCAGCGAGCAGCGCACGCAGATGCCCACGCATGCCCTTTGGCGCATGTTGACCCCACTGGTCATCGAGGAAGCCCAACACGCCATAGCCCAGTGCCAGCAGCCAGTGGCGCTGCTCACGCGCGAACAAGCACCACAGCAGTAGCCCTATCAGCAGCGGAAACACGCCCAGCCGCGCGGGCACAACCTCGCCCCGAAAGTTTGGGCGATACCAACCCAAGCGCGCATGCAACCTCCACACCAGGCGCCAGAGCAGCCCGCCCGCAAGAAGGGTTAGCCCGATTTTCAGGAGTTCGGTGGGCATCGATGAGGCGCAATTAGCTGCGCGATCGCCTCCAGAAACGCCTCGTCGCTCCTGTCGAACGCGCCGACCTCTGTGCCGTCCACATCGATCTGTCCGACGATCGCACCCGTCTCCGGATGGCGAATCAGCACCACAATCTCGGCGCGCGTCTCTGGGTTGCAGGCGAGGTAGTTCTCGCGCTGGCGCACATCGGGCACAATCTGGTTGGCGTTCTCGGCAACCGCCGTGCCGCACACGCCGCGCCCGATCGGGATGCGCACATGCTCGGTGGGTGGTCCGACATAGGGTCCCAGTACCAGCGTGTCGCCCTCCAGCCAATAGATGCCGACCCAGTGGTAGTGCGGCAGGCGGTCATGCAGGTGCTGCATCAGTTGCTGCAGGCGTGTTTCCAAGGGGGCGTTGCCCTGCAGAATCGCCGCGCTTTCCTCAATCAACTGCTGTGCCTGTTGAGGGGTAATCATTTCTTGCCCTTTTGTGCGCCCGCTTTGTCGGCAGACGAGTTGGACTTCTCAGCGCCTTTGGGTTTCTCTTGGGTCGGCTTCGGCTTGGCTTCCTGTAGCACCACCGCCTTTTCGATCACATCACCGCGTTGTATTCGATCTACAATCTCCATGCCCTGTACTACCTCACCGAACACCACATACTGCCCGTCCAGATGAGGCTGTGGCTCCAGGCAGATATAGAACTGGCTGCCCGCGCTGTCGGGGTCTGGAGTACGCGCCATGCCAATAGCGCCGCGCTTGTGCTTCAGGTTGTTCGGCTCAAACTTGATCGTGTAGCCCGGTCCGCCTGTGCCCACACGCGGGTCATCCAGCGACACATTCGGGTCCTTGGTCAATGGGTCGCCCGCCTGCACCACGAAGCGAGGCACGACTCGATGGAAGCGGATGCCGTCATAAAACTTCTGCTTGACCAGTTTCAGGAAGTTTTCGCAGGTTCTGGGTGCTTCTTTGGTATCGAGGCGGATGTAGATATCGCCCTTGCCTTTGATGGTCATGCGGACGATGGTCTCGCCCGGTTTGGGTTTGTAGGGCTTCGGCTTGTCCTGCATCGCCACAGCAACGCTCAACAATATCGCCCAAAGCAATACAACGCCCGTTCTCATCCCTGTTCACCTCAGGGGATAGTGTACCTTCTGGAGTGCTGGCTCCTAATCACCCTGGCGTGGCGATCGCTTGCCCCTTTGCCTAATGCAGCAGCTGGCTTAGCAGAAGGTGTAGGTAGCTGAGGCGCTCGGTTGCCAGCTCGATCTGCTCTTGCACGGCTTCGGGAGCAGTTCCCCCAAAGGAGGTACGGGCGTGCAGGGCAGCCTCTGGTTGAACCGCCTGCAGCGCGTCTGCCTCGAACAGGGGCGAGTAGTGCTTGAGGTCGCTGAGCGTAAGCGTCTCCAGCGTTTTGCCCGCCTGCAGGCAGTCGCGCACGATTTGCCCCACCAGAAAGTGCGCCTCACGAAACGGCATCCCCTTGCGCACCAGATAGTCCGCCAGCTCAGTGGCGGTGGAGAAATCGCCCTGCACTGCCGCACGCATACGCTCTGTGTGCCAGTGCGCCGTCTCCAGCATCTGTCGCATGAGGCGCACCGCGGGGATGACGATGTCGTTCGTGGAGAAAAGCAGCGTCTTGTCGTCCTGCAGGTCGCGATGGTAGGTGAGCGGCAGCCCCTTCAGCAGGGTGAGCATCGCCGTTAGGTTGCCAATCGCCAGCGCGCTGCGCCCCCGAATCAGCTCGGCAATATCAGGGTTCTTTTTCTGGGGCATCAGGCTGCTGCCCGTCGTGTAGGCGTCGTCCAGCTCGATGTAGCCGTATTCGGGCGTACTCCACAGGATCAGCTCCTGCGCCAGGCGCGACAGGTGCACCATCAACAGCGCACAGATAAACAGATGCTCCGCTACGAAGTCGCGGTCCGACACGGCGTCCATGCTGTTGGGCGCAGGTTCGTCCAGCTCCAGCTCGTTCGCCAGCAGTTCGCGGTCGATAGGAAAGGACGCGCCGGCTAAAGCGCCTGACCCCAACGGGCAGACCTTCACGCGCAAGACACTATCTGCCAGACGCTCCAAGTCGCGCATCAGCGCCCAGGCATGCGCCAACAGGTGATGCGCCAGCGACACGGGCTGTGCATGCTGCTGATGGGTCAGCCCCGGCATCAGCGTCTCCGTGTGTTGCTTGGCGAGGTCGATCAGCGTCTGCACCAGCCCGATGAGGTTGCTTCCCAGCGTCTGGATGCTCTGCTTCAAGTAGAGGCGGGTATCGGTGGCGACCTGATCGTTGCGGCTACGGGCGGTGTGCAGCTTGCCCGCCAGCGCACCTACCTTCTCGTACAGGCGGTTCTCGATGGCGGTGTGGATGTCCTCAGCGGTCGGGTCGGGCTGCCACAGCCCTTTTTCGATCTCGTGCGCGATTTCCAGCAGCCCTTCCACCAGCAGGTTCGCCTCTTGCGGACTGATGATGCCACGAATGCCCAGCATGCGGACATAAGCGAGGCTCACCTGGATATCCTGTCGCCAGAGGCGGATATCGACGGGGAGCGAGTGCGAGAACGCTTCGGCTTCAGGTGCGGGCGCCTTTTCGAACCGCCCACCCCACATCCGTGCCTGTTCCTGATCCTGCATCGATGGGGGATTATACCCTGAATAAGCCACCCTACCCTACCGATAATCAGGCAAGAGAGGCAGGGGATGCCTGAATACTGTTGCAAGGAGGCGAGAGGAGGAATGGGATGCTTTCATCAGTTCACGCGCGCTATCGAACCTTTTGGGACACACCTGTTCTGCAGGCGGCGGAGCGGGCGATGGATTACGCCGCGGCACGCCAGCGACTGCTGGTGAACAATTTAGCCAATGTGAACACGCCCGGCTACCTGCGCCACGATTTAGTGATTATCCAAACGCGCCCTGCTAATCGCGCCATCGAGTTGGCACGGCAGTATGGAGTGCCCACACCCCAAATGCCAGCTGAAGGGGCAAGCCGTCCGCACTATGTGTCCATGCCGATGCCGACCGCCATGCGCACCGACGGCAACACAGTAGACCCCGAACACGAACTGGCAGCACTCGCCGAGAACGAGCTGCGCTACGCGATGCTGGTGCGCATTGCAGGCGGGCAGATTCGCGGCTTGCTGGACGCCATCACGGGCGGACGCGCCCCCTAAAGGTGAGGAGGTGATGAGGTGATGGGACTGATCAACACCCTGAAGGTGAGCGCGAGTGGACTTGCTGCTGAGCGATTGCGCATGGACATCATTGCGGACAATCTGGCGAATGCGAACAGCACGCGCTCGGCAACGGGCGAGGTCTACCGACGCAAGGTGGCGGTTTTGCAACCCATTCCACCCTCGCCCGCGATGCCCGGTGGCGTGCGCGTGGTGGGGATCGCGCATGACATCACACCGCCTCGCTTAGTCTACCAGCCCGGGCATCCCGACGCTGACGCGAACGGCTATGTCGCCTACCCAAATGTGGACATCGTGCACGAGATGGTGGACTTGATCACCGCCAGCCGCGCCTATGAGGCGAACTTAGCCGCCTATAATGCGACCAAGACGATGTTCCTGCGCACCCTCGATCTGGGGCGGGTTTGATGGCGAAGTAGCGAAGTGGCGAAATAGCGAAATAGCGAAGGAGTGAGAGGCGATGCGTGTTGAGGGCTTGAATCTGTTCAAGGCGTTGCCGCGTCCTGAGATGCGGGCGATCGAGCCGCCGAAGCTGCTGGAGCCGGAGGCGGTGGAGCTGGATACCCCTGAAGCCGATTTCGGCAAGATGCTGCGCGAAATCATCGGACAGGTGTCGGAAGCGCAACAGCGGGCAGGCGAGCTGGCACAGCGCTTCGCCGCAGGGGAGCCGATTGATGAGCATACACTGGTGCTGGCGATGGAGCGTGCCAACCTCGCCTTCCAGCTCACCCTGCATGTGCGCAACAAGGTGCTGGAAGCCTATCAGGAGATTATGCGGTTGCAAATTTAGGCGAAGTGGCAAAATGGCAAAATGGCGAAATGGCGAAGTAGATAAACCAATTGGTAGAGCAAACGCCGTGATGTCGTCGGCGAGACGCCGACGCTACGCAGGGCGTGTTCGTAGCGTCGGCAAGACACCAACGCTACGCAGGGCGTGTTCGTAGCGTCGGCGTCCCCGCCGACGATGACAGCTCTTGAAATGGCGATTGGTATAAGACCTGGCGAAGCACGACTCACTACTTGCCAGAAACCATGCAGAACGCGCTGAACCAGCTGCGGGATTGGTGGACGAATGCACCGCGTGCGACGCGCCTCGGCATAATTGGTGGCGCGGTAGGGCTGCTGGTGCTGTTCGTGGCGTTGGGCTTCTGGGCGGCTACACCTAGCTACACCACGCTCTACACTGGGCTTAGCCCCGCCGATTCGGCAGCTGTGGTGCAGACGCTGAAGGAGAAGGGCATCCGCGTGCGCACCTCTGGCAGTGGCAGCGTAGTGGAAGTGGAGAGCGGACGCGCCGAGGAGGCACGCCTCGAACTCGCCGCCAAAGGGCTGCCCAAAACGGGCGCACCGGGCTACGCCCGCCTCGAAAAGACGCCCTTCGGCATCACGCAGGCGATGGAGCAGACCACTCTGCGGATCGCCCTTGAGGAGGAGCTGCAGAACACCATCCAACACCTTGAGCCTGTGGAGAGCGCGCGTGTGCACATCACGCCAGGCAACGACTCGCCCTTCGCCGATTCGCGCACTGAGCCGACCGCCAGCGTGGTGGTCAATCTCAAGCCGAATGCCACGCTGACCCGCGAGCAGATTCGGGGCATCGTGCATCTGGTGTGCCACAGTGTGGAGGGGCTGAAGCCTGAGCGGGTGACGATTGTGGACGGCGAGGCGCGCCCCCTCTGGAACGGAGGTGATGCGTCCGAGGTTGATAGCGAGCTGGTGCGTGCCCGCCGTGAGGCAGAGCGCGCCTATGCCGACGAACTCCGCCGCCAGCTCCAGCAGCAGCTCGACCGCGTGCTGGGCGCAGGCAAATCGAGCGTGGTGGTGCAGGCAGAACTCGATTTAGACCGTGAGGAGGTGCAGGCGCAGCGAGTGGAGCCGTTAGACCCCAATCGCGCTGCCGTTGTCAGCGAGACCTCCTCTACCGAACGGCTGAGCGGCAATATGCCCACGGCAGGCGGACCTGCGGGCATCGCGGCGAACCGCGCCGATACCCCGATGTACCCCACCACGCCACCTGTAAGCCCTTCAGGCGAATACAACCGTGAAGACCGCGTGCGCAACTACGAAATCAACAAGCAGGTGGAGCATATCATCCGCGCGCCGGGGCGCATCGAGCGGCTCAGCGTCGCCGTGCTGGTTGACCAGAGCATCCCGCAGGAGACGCTGACTGCCATCCGCAACTGGCTGGAGACGACGGTGGGCGCGTCGCCCGATAACCCTTCGCGTACCGTCACGGTGCAGGCGGTGAAGTTCGACACGAGCCAGGCGGAAGCAGCCCAGCGTGCCGAGCAAGCGCGTGAGCGCGCCCAACGTCTCGCCCTACTGTGGCAGCTGCTGCCCTTCCTTGTACTGCTCATCGTGTTCTTTTTCCTGGCGCGGGTGATTGGCAAGCAGCTGAAGCGCCCTCAGATGCAGCCGCCGCGCCCCATCGCCGCGCTGCCCAGTGCAGGTGGATTCGATATGGCAGTGGGCGAACAGGGGCTAATTCGAACGCCGTCCGAAGGCACGGAGAGCAGTCTGCCTACTTTGCAAGGGGGTCAGGCAGAAGCGACGCTACCCGAATCGGCACCCGCCATTCAGGAGCGCATGCAGCCAGAACTCGTCGAAATCAGGCGCTTTGCCGAACATAAACCTGA
The DNA here is from genome assembly GCA_039630445.1 of Armatimonadota bacterium. Classification (GTDB taxonomy): domain Bacteria; phylum Armatimonadota; class Fimbriimonadia; order Fimbriimonadales; family GBS-DC; genus HRBIN15. Next base: position 1,994 of record JBCNVA010000136.1, on the reverse strand, counting down.
GCATGTAGCGGCTCTGCTGAAAAATTGGCTCAAGGATTAGGCGAAGTAGCGAAATGGTGAAGTGGCGAAATAGCGAAGTAGTGAGGTGGCGAAGTAGCGAAATAGCGAAGTGGCGAAATAGTGAGTTTTCGATTGTCATGCGGCTAAAGATGTTCCTATGTAGACGAAGCTGACCTGCGTTGGCTGTTTTAGCCCGCGTAGGCGGGCTTCGTGTGCTAAGGAACGGCTTCAGCCGTCGGGGCTTTGCTATTTGAAAGCCCAATTGGTATTATCCAACGAGCGAAGCACCATGTTGAAACCAGCGGAAAAGAAGCTAACGGGTAAGCAGAAGGCGGCGATTGTGCTGGTTGCGCTGGGCACCGACACCGCCGCAAAAATCTTGCCGCATCTGAACGAAGCAGAAGTGGAGGAGCTGGGGCTGGAAATCGCCCGACTGGGCAGCATCCCTGCCGAGGTACGCCAGCAGGTCATTCGTGAGTTCTATGAGGTATGCCTGGCACAGAATCTCGCCTTGGAGGGTGGTATCGACCATGCCCGCGCTATATTAGAGCAAGCCTTCGGAGCCGAAAAAGCGAACGAGATTCTCAGCCGCCTGACCCGTGCCCTGCAAATGCTCCCTTTCGATTCGATCAAGCGCGTGCATCCGTCGCAGCTCAGCACCTTCTTGCAGGATGAGCATCCGCAGACGATTGCTTTGGTGCTGGCGTATCTGGAGCCGCAGGCTGCGGCAGCGGTGCTGAGCAGCCTACCGCCTGAACTGCGCCCCGAAGTCGCCGAACGGCTCGCCACGATGGGCAGCACACCCCCTGAAATCATCCGCCGTGTGGAAGGCGTGCTGCAACGCAAGCTCTCCAGCCTTGCCAGCCAAGAACTGACCGCCGCGGGCGGGGTCAAGGCGCTCGTCGACATCCTGCAGTGGGTCGATCGCAATACCGAACGTACCATCTTTGACGCACTCAACGAATCGAACCCCGAATTAGCAGAAGAGGTGCGCAAGCTAATGTTCACCTTCGAAGACCTGCTGCAGCTGGACGACCGCGCCATCCAGCAGGTGCTGAAAGAGGTGGAGATGAAGGAACTCGCGCTCGCGCTCAAAGGCGCCAGCGACGCCCTCAAAGAGAAAATCTTTCGCAACATGTCCGAGCGCGCCGTGAACATGCTCAAAGAGGAGATCGAGTTTATGGGACCTGTGCGCGTGCGCAATGTGGAGGAAGCACAGCAGCGCATCGTGAGCATCGTGCGCCGTCTGGAGGAGGCAGGCGAGATAGTTCTCTCTCGCGGCGGCGAGGATGAGATGCTAATATAACCCAACTTGCCACCTATCTGAGATTCCTCGCCTTCGGCTCGGAATGACAGGTTCGTTTTCACAAAGTCGGCGTCGTCATTCCGAGCGAAGCACGGTCATTCCGCGCGAAGCCCTGTCATTCCGAGCGAAGCGAGGAATCTCGCCCCCTCAAAAACAACAGGGAGCAACTTGGGTTAATATAGCCCAACATACCGCCCGTGCCGGAGGGTGAGCCGTCAACTCGGCGACGGGATTTTTCAAACATCCTCCCCAACCCCTTGACACAGCCTGCATCAAAGCAGGTATAATCTTCACAACGGGGGGATGCCCGAGCGGCCAAAGGGGCCAGACTGTAAATCTGGTGGCGGACGCCTTCGCAGGTTCGAATCCTGCTCCCCCCACCAGCGAAGCCCACGTAGCTCAGGGGTAGAGCGCGTCTTTGGTAAAGACGAGGTCACGGGTTCGAATCCCGTCGTGGGCTCCATCTTAAAGGTATTCTTAAAGCAAGCGATTCGACGGAGGAGACGGAACGATGGCAAGGCAGAAATTTGAGCGGACGAAACCACATGTCAACATCGGCACGATCGGGCACGTCGACCACGGCAAGACCACCCTCACCGCCGCCATCACGCGCGTGCTGAGCAAAAACGGGCTCGCCGAATACCAACCCTACGAACGCATCGACAGCGCCCCCGAAGAGCGCGCCCGC
>JBCNVA010000135.1:0-43987 GCA_039630445.1 Armatimonadota bacterium | reverse complement strand
TGTATGACGGCTCGCCCGACCATCCTGCGCCTGACCGCCTGTGGGAGATGGTGGAGCGCCACGGCATCACCGTGCTGGGTCTCACGCCGACGCTGATCCGTGCGCTGATGCGCGAAGGGGACGAGTATGCGGATCGCCATCCGATGCCGAACCTGCGCCTGCTCGGTTCGACAGGTGAGCCGTGGAACCCTGAGCCGTGGCTGTGGACTTTCGAGCATGTGGGCAAGCGGCGCGCACCCATCATCAACTACTCCGGTGGCACGGAGATTTCAGGCGGCATTCTGGGGTGTGTGGTGCTGCGTCCGCTCAAGCCGTGCAGCTTCAACACCGTCGTGCCCGGAGTGGACGCTGCCGTGTTCAACGAGCAGGGCGAACCTGTGCAGGGCGAAGTGGGCTACCTCGTGGTGCGCAATGTGAACCCCGGGATGACGCGCGGCTTCTGGCGCGCCCCTGAACGCTACCTGCAGACCTACTGGAGCCACTGGGAGGGCATCTGGGATCACGGCGACCTGAGCCTGATCGATGCGGACGGCTACTGGTACATCCTTGGGCGCGCCGATGATACGCTCAAGATTGCGGGCAAGCGTGTTGGTCCCGCCGAGATCGAAAGCGTGCTGGTGGAGCATCCCGCCGTGGTGGAGGCGGGCGTCATCGGCGTGCCCGATGAGATCAAGGGGCAGGCCGCGGTCGCCTTCGTGGTGCTCAAACCGGGCTATGTGTGGAACGACACGCTGGCGCAGGAGCTGCTGCAGCTGGTGGCGCAGCGGATGGGCAAGCCGCTGATGCCAAAAGCGGTGTATGCCGTGCCCGAACTGCCCAAAACGCGCAACGCCAAGATTATGCGGCGCGTGATCCGTGCGGCTTATTTGGGAGAACCGACAGGGGATCTAAGTGCGCTGGAGAACCCACGTAGCGTGGAAGCTATCCAGCAGCTGCCTCGCGAGCGGGCTTAGCCCGAGGTTCCCACGCCGTAGCAAGGCACAGCAGCTGCCCGCTCCTCCTATGGGGGAACCATCTCATTTGCAAGGGGGCAATCCCGCCTTGATGCTCACCTTGCTCAGGGCGATGCGCGATAGGGTAGAGTCATGGCGATGATCGAGATCGCTCCCTATTTGGCACCGATACTCCACGGTAGCCCCGTGGAGGCAGCACAAGCTGTCTTACAGATCCTGCGCCTGCACGCCCACACGGACACACCCTATGCGCTCCTGCAAGCAGGCAAGGTAGAAGAAGCACTGGAACAAATGCAGCACTTCGAGCCACCTGAACGCCTGCGCTGGTATCTGCTTCTGCTTTGGTGCGCGGCAGACCAGCCTAAAATGGCTCAGTCGCTGCTGCACGCGCTGCAGCGGGACGAGGCGGTGCGGTGCGCCGTCAAAGCCAACGGCTGGACTGACACCCCCCCTCGCCCTCTGGCTGTGGCTGCGATTGCCCCTGCCGATGCGTGAGGCGCTGGATTGGCTGTGGCAACTGTGGATGGAGCGAGAGATCGACCTTTCAGAAGCGATAGACCCGAGCCGTGATGCTGACGCGCTGCAGCGGCTGCTTGTTGCTTGCAAAGAGGACCTGAACCGCGCTTTGCGTCTTGCCAAATGGTTGCTTGACCACGAGGTGGAGCCGTGGGCAAGCGAGTGGGTTGCGCATGTCATCGTGTTAGCCAACCAGAAAAAACCCTATAGTAGTGCCTTTTTGGAGGAGCTGCGGGATAGTCTTGTTTTGGAGGGGCTGTTAGACAATCTTGTCAAGCGTCGCCGTTTTGTGGATGCTTTGCAGCTGGTGGAAGCCCTCTTGGATCAGGACGATGGCGCACGGGAGTATCTGCGCGCGTGCCTTGCTTATGCGCAAGGGGATATGCAGGCGGTGGAAGCGGCGCTTGAGGCACTGAGACAGCCGCAGGCGCTGGTGGGCAATCCGCGTCGTCGTCAGTATCTGATGCGTGCGATGGCGCGCACAGGGCGCGTGCAGGAGGCGTTTGCCTATGCTCAACAGTCGCGCTGGGAGCCGTTTGTGCAAAGTCATATTTGTACTCTTGTTGAGGAGTTGTGCTGGACAGGAAGTGTTGCCGAACACTGGGCACTGATCCTACAACAAGCGCAGGCAGGTGGGGCGGACTTTCGGCGGGAACTTCTGGATACACTGCTCTACCACGGTGACCTTGCTCTTGCGGAGCGATGGATTGCGGCGTGTGGGTTGGAGATAGAGGACTGGCAGCGCATCCAGCTGGCAAAACTCCATTTTCGGCGTGGCGACATAGCCAGTGGGCAAGCTTGCTTGGATACTCTCAAATCGCCCAAGACTTTGGCTTTTTTTGCTCCCAATCTGGTGCAGCCGTTGCTCCAGCGGGGGGAGCGCGACATAGCAAGCGCTCTGCTTCAACGCGGCTGGAACACGCTCTATCCCCAGTTGATTAGGGATGTATGCGATTTTCTTGAGTATGTTCACGCCTATGTGCGTGTGTGGTTTGCTTTGGGTGATGTGGCGCAGGCGCAGGCGGTGCTGGCTGAAGGCTTGGCGGCTGTTGATGCGCCAGCCGACGATAGGCTGCTCCACATCCTCAACACGGCGCTTGACTCACTCATCCAAGAGGGGCATCTGGAGCCAGCCTCGCAAGCAGCGATGTTGTTGCCAGAAGCCCAACAGGAGGAGATCCTAACAGAGCTTGTGGAAGCGTACTATCGGCGTGGAGAGGTCTCTACAGCTCGCGACCGACTGCTGCAACTGGCGGATTTCTACCAGCGCAAGTTCCAAACCGATTCCGATAAGCTACGGTTGATCGATTCTCTCCTACATTTGGAGTCGCTGGCGCGTCAGTTTGGTGACGAGACCACGGCGCGGGCGATTTTGGACCTGTTCAAGGCGTTGCTGGATGCGCATCCATCCGTATGGCAGGAGGATGAGGATCTGCGTTATTACTTACTGCGTTATTACTTAGCTGTAGGCGCGTATGCAGAAGCCTACGCCGTGTGGCAGCAGTTGGACAAGCTGGAATACGAGCCCTTCAACGAAGAAGAGTTGCAAATGTTGGTGGCAGTGCTTGGTGAGGCGCAGACCATAGAGCAGCTCGTGCACTACGCCCAAGAGTTCGCCCAAGAGGGGAGAGAGCTGTCACCTTCACGATTCTGGTGCGTGTTATCGCCAGCTGGTTGTCAGGCATTTCTCAGCGCCCTGCTGCAAATGCCTGCCGATGAGTCGCTGCGTGCACGCCTATTCTGGGCACTGCTAATTGGTGAGTTGGATGACATCCGTGAAGGGGACGAGGCTTGGCAGCGGCTGGTGCTGTGCCTGGACTGGCTAACACAGGTTCTACCGCGCAGCGATGCCTTTCACGAAGTGTGGCTGCGCCTTGCGGAACTCTACCTGCACGGAGGCGAAACCGAAAAAGCGCTCGCCATCGCCGAAACGCTCCGCAGCCGCGCCGATCCCGAACAGCTTAGCGAATCAGCATGCCTGTATGTCACCGCTGGGCACGAGGCAACCGCACAGGCGATTGTGGAGCAACTGCCCCCAGCGCAGCGCGTGGAAACCTTGCTTGAGTGCGCCCGTGTGCTGCAGGAGCGGGGGGATCTGGCAGGTGCGATGCGCTGGGCGCAGCAGATTTTGCAGCAGGCTGCGCAGCAGGAGCCAGAGGCATGCCTTTGGGTAGTGCGGGGTGCGTTGGATGTGATGGGTGGTCAGGCGGGTGTGGCGTTTCTTGAGGGGTATCTGCTGTGGACAGCGCACTGTTTGCAGCCTCTGGTGCGTAGTCGGTTGGCGGTTTTGTATGCTGAGCTGGGCGAGCCTGACCGTGCGCTTGCGATAGCGCAAGAGTTGCCTTTGGACGCGCCGAACCTGTTGCACATAGTGAGCGAGGCGCTATTGCAGGCAGGTGCTCACGATGCGGTGCGCAAGTTGCTGCCTCGCTTGTGCGAAACGGCGGAGGGTGCGGTTTCGGCGCTGGATCTGCTCATTCGTGCCTATCCCGAATCGGCGGCAGCGATTGTACAGCTGGCGATTTCGTCTGGAGTCCGTTCGGAGGGGATGGATTGAAGTGGCGTTAACCCTGCGGTAGCCTCGCGCGCTTTGCAATCCCAACTCGAACTCCGATTCACCCTTTGGGATAGTGGCTTGTCAAAAAAGCAAAAATCCCTCTACAGAAACTCGCTCCTCTTGCCGAAAATCTTCTGTGAATCGAGCAGGAATCCGTTTGCGCTGAGAGAAATGAAACGCTCGGCGCAGTTCAGCGAAGGAGAACATATCATGGACAGTCGTCTGGTGTATTGCGTCTTGCTGACGGTGCTGGCTTGGACCAGTGCTCCGACGCAAGAGGTGGTGGCGGAAGTTGGAACGGAGCGGATTACCCGCGCCGAGTTAGTGGAAAGGCTGATTGCCCAATCGGGCGCGGCGGTGCTGGAAGAGCTGATTGCTGAACGCCTGCTGCAGCAAGCGGCGAAGCAAAAGGGCGTCTCGGTGTCCGACGCGGAGATAGAGACGCGGATTCAAATCCTCCAGCAGAACGCAGGTGGTGCTGAGGCGTTCAATCAGCTGGCTGCCTCGCTGGGCTTTAGCCCCAAGACGCTCCGCGAGCGGCTCCGCATACAGATTCTCGCCGAAAAGACGCTGGGCTTGACCGTCTCCGACGAGGAGATTCAGCGTTATTTCGATCTGAATCGCCCACGCCTCGATATCCCTGCGCAGGTCAAACTGCGCCGCGTGGTGTGCGAGAGCGAGGCGAAGGCAAAACAGGCATATGATCGGCTCAAACGGGGCGAACCCATCACTCGCGTCGCCGCCGAAATGAGCGACTACCCCGATGTGCGTGCCAATCAAGGTGAGTTCGGCGTCTGGCGCCAATACGCGGGTGTGGACGCCGTAATCGAATCGCACGCTTTCAAACTGCAGCGTGGACAGTTCACCGAGCCGTTCCCCTACGGCAGCGACTACTACATTCTCTATGCCGAGGAGGTCACTCCCGCGCAACCAGCTACCTTAGAGAACGCTCGTGAACGAATCCGCGTGATTCTGCTCACCGAAAAGTGGCAAGCGGCATACCCTGCCTGGATTGCTGAGCAGCGACGCACTGTGCCGATAAAGATTTTGCTGAAGACGGAGTAAGGCTGGTTTTTTGCAGAGGAGGTTGCGCGTGAAGAGGCGATGGCGTAGCGTTTTGCCCGTGCTGTTTGCCCTGAGTCTCGGTTATTGGGTGATTGCGCAGCAGGATCCAGGTCCGCCGCGCGTGGTGTTCATCAACCCGCCCAACAACGCGACGAATGTGCCCATCCATACGGTCGTTGAGTTTGAGTTTTCGGAGCTGATGGAGCCACCGCGTCAGGGCTATAGCAGTGTGGATCCGCCCGTACTGCCTTTGTATGAGCAGGGCAGCCAGGTTCCTGTGAGTGGCAATCTAACTTTCTCGCCGAATCAACCCACACGCTGGCGCTTCGAACCGAGCCAGCCGCTCAAATACAACACGACCTACGAGGTGCGCCTCACGGGCTGGCTGAGCTTCCGTGTGGATCAGAACAAGCGGCGCATCGGCTTGCCACCGGGTCAGGATGTGTTCCGCTTCACCACCCAGGGTCCGCCTGACACCACACCTCCGCGCGTGGTGCGCGTCGTCCCGCCCGATAAAGCGACGAATGTGCCCATCAATCAGGAGATCGAAGTCGAGTTTTCCGAGCCGATGGAGCGCACGGATCGCTATCAGCGTCGGCACGAGACGCTGCTGTACCTGAACGGGCAGCCTGTGGCGGGCACGCTGACGCCGAACGCCAATCGCACGGTGTGGCGCTTCCGCCCTGTGCAGCCCCTGCGCTACAGCACGCTTTACACGATCGATGTGAGCAGCTGGGTGGATGACGCAGGCAACGAGGTGGTTCCCCCCAGCACTTTCGTTTTCAGCACGCAGCCTGAACCCGACACGACACCGCCGCGCGTGATGCGCGTCTATCCCCCGAATGGGCAGCGCGATGTGCCGCCCGATGTGCAGATTGAGGTGGAGTTTAGTGAGGTGGTTCGCCCGCGTGGGAGTGTGGCGACCGTGCTGTTTGAGGGGCGCACGCCTGTGTCAGGGCAGCTGAGCCAGCAGGGGGCGCGGCTTACCTTCCGCCCCGCGCAACCGCTCCGACAGGGCACGACCTATCGCATCGATGTGTCCTCCTTTGCTGACGAGGCAGGCAACAGCGTCGCACCACCAGCGGAGTTCACTTTCACTACCCTAACGCCGCCCCCACAAGCACAACCGCAGCCGTTCCGCCTGCTCAGCTCATCCATCCCGGATAATGCGCAGAACCAGCCGCGTCAACCGCGTATCGAATTGCGATTCAACCTGCCCATCGTGCGCGATTCAATTAATATCGTGCTGCGCTCGGAGCGGGCGCAGTTCGCGCTGGATGTGCAGCTGCTGGATCCCAGCACGCTGATGGTGTCGCCGCGCATGCCGTTGCCCGCAGGCACGGGCTTCACACTGGACTTCGGTGCGCTGCGTGGTGTAGGGGGCGAAGGGGCGCCCACCCCAAGCCAGATACGCTTCACCACCGAGATAGAGGTTGACCGCATGCCTCCGCGCGTGATTGCCTCCAACCCGCCGCGCGACGCCACGGGCACACCCATTCAGCCTGTGATTAGCGTGACTTTCGACGAGCGGGTGCGCAGTGTGCGCCCTGTGAGTTCGATCCTGCGTGACCCACGCACGGGGCAGATGATTGCGGGTGCGTTCACCGTGCAGCCCGACGGGCGCACGCTGGTGTTTCAGCCCCAGCGCCCGCTGGAACCGCTCACGACCTACGAGATTACGCTCGGTGACTGGCAGGATGAGGCGGGCAACCCCGTAGAGGAGCGCGACCGGGTGCTGCGCTTCACCACAGGCAGCGGGGTCAGCCGTCAGGTACAGCTTATCAACCCCGACGCAGGGGCACAGGTTCCGCCCGACCGCTCGCCCCGATTCCGCTGGGTTCCGTTGAACGAGGCGCGGGGCTACATCCTGGTGATTACGGCGCAACCGCTGAGCGGGCGCGGGCTGTTCGAACGCGCCGCGCTGCGTGGCGGGGCACGCGACCCCTTCGCCGATGAGCGCGAGACGCTCGCGCGGGTGGTGATTACGAACGGCGCAACCAGCGAGGCGGAAGTGCCCGCCGCGCAGTGGGCGCGGGTCAGCCGTTTGCGCAACGCCCGCGTGTTCTGGACGGTGCGTGCCATTATGCGTGAGGGACAGGAAGCGGGGGACGAAGCCACCCAAAGTGAGTCGCGCCCCTTCACGCTCGGCGCCGCAGCGGGCATCCGCCTGCTGTTTCCTGACCCGAACGCCGTCGTGCCGAATCTGCTACCTACCTTCCGCTGGCAAGCGGAGGGCGAGATCGAACTCTATCGCTTCACGGTGCGTGATCAGGCGGGACAGGTAATTTACCAAGCGGAGCTGCGCGAGACCGCACTCACCTATGATGAACTCGCCCCACAACCCTTGCGCAACGGACAGCAGTACCTTTGGCAGGTGGTGGGGCTGAACCGCGCGGGGCAGACCGTCGCCGAGAGTGAGCAGCGTGCGTTCTTTACCCCTGCGCGTCAGGTGGAACGCATCGAGCCGCTGCAACCACGCCCGCGGGTGGCGTTGCGCACACGCCTGCCCTATTTTGTCTGGCGTCCGCCGCAGGCACGCGCGGAACGGTATCGCGTGCAGGTTTTCCCCGTTGGTTCCGACACGCCCCAGTTCGAGGCGACGCTGAGCGCGGAGGAGGTGAGCCAGCTTGCCCTGCCCGCTGAATTGCGCCTGCCTGCCGAGTCGGGACGCGCTCTGTATCCCGACAGCGCACCCCGCTTCGATTCCACGCGCCAGTATGCGTGGCGTGTGGAAGCCTATGCAGGCGAGGAACTCGTCGCGGCGAGCGAGCTGACAAGCTTCAGCGTGATTGAAGACCGCTACATCCCACGCCTGCGCCTGGCGGAGCTGCAGATTCAGGTGAATGGAGCGACGCCACCACTCATCCCTTCAGGTGGCTGGCGGGGCGACGCGCCCGCTGTGTTCGTCAAGCCGGGCGACCGCGTGCGTATCCGTGGGCGCATCGTTAATGACGGCGAAGGCGCAGCGACGGATGTGCCCGTGCAGCTCGTGGTAGACACCTCGCGCCGGAATCTCGATCTCATCGATCGCATCCGCCCTGTGGAGCCACGCCCCGACAGGCTCGTGCCCATCCCGCCGAGGCTACCGCGTACCCAGATGCTCGAAGAGCGTGACTACGGCGACACTATCGAGCCTTCCGCTACAGGGGAGGAGCAGAACCCCGCGCTACGCGGCAACCTTACCCAGCAACTTCCCGGGCTGCGTGGATTCGAACTCACGCCAGAGCTGCAAGCCGCCATCGCCAACCTCACTCTGAGCAGCACCACGATAGGGCGTATCGATCCGGGCGGTTCCGCCGACTTCCAGCTGGAGTATATCGTGCCCGAAATGGTTGTGGATGGACGCGGGCTGCCGCTGGTCGCGCTGGTGGGTGAGGGCGCAACTGCCGTGAAGCAGGGCTACCTCTTGTTCAACGCTTTTGGCTTCGATTTCGAGCTGACCACCCCGCTTCAGGTGCAGGTGCAACCGGGAGTGGGCGTGCGGGTGGCAGGGCGCGTCTCGTGGCGACGCCCCGACTACCTGCCCGGCGATGTTCAGGGCGACACGGTCTCGTTGCCGATGATTGCGACGCTCTCACGCGAGGGCGTGCTGACCGAGCTGCGCCTGAGCCAGGCAACGACCATCACACTCTATCGGTTCGAGACCGTGATTATGGGCGCGGTCATCAACACCACACGGCGCATCGAAATAGCGGGCAAGATGCGCGTACCCGTGCGCGGCGCTGCGCCGATGGAGGTGCCGTTCGGTGTGGCGATGCCGCTCGCGCCCGCCATCGCAGCCCATCCCTCCATCTGGGGGCAGGAGCCATTCACCGAACTGGGCGGTGGCGAGCAACTGGGCGGGACGAAGGGGTTCGGCTCGCTGAGCAATCATAACACTTTCGTCAACAGCGGCGTGTCTTTGCCGCGGGAAGTACCTTCCCAGTTCGATACGCAGGCATTCGCGCCGAACATCCGCCTCGATCCCGTCACCGTCGTCTTCCCGCCGCTTGCGCTGAATCATCAGGGCGCGATTATCGACGGCGAGCTGAACATCGCCGCGCCACCTGGGAAACGGCTCTCCATCGAGCTGAGCTTGCAGACCCCCATCGTTCGGTTGGAGCCAGAAACAGCGCGACTGAGCAGCGCAGGGCTGCGCATAGACGGCTTTCCGCGCACTCGTTACCTTCAGGATTTTGGAGTTACCCCCGGAACCTCTGCCGCATCCGCGCTGGTGATTAACTTCCGCGCTCCGAACGGAACGAACCAGTCAATCGCCTACTCGTCCGAGCAGCTGAGCCAGCTCGACCCGCGCTGGTGGGAGAGCATCGAGCAGAACTACCCGACCTTCGTGGCGTTCAACTGGTGGCGCGCGGGTGACCAGCGGCTCTGGAATGAGAACCTCGCGGTCGGCGTGGCAAACCTGGGCGGTTACATCCCCACGAACCTGAACTTTGACCCGAATGAATGGTATCCACAACGGGTTCGGCGCACCCCCAGCCTGATAACAGGTGTCCTCTCCAGCAGCGCGCTCACGGGGATTAATCTGGGCGCGATAAAAGGTGCTGGCTCCACAGGCGAACTGGCGCAGCTGCAACGCGCAGGCTCTGATGAACGCGTCGCAACGCTTTCCACCGACACGCCCATGCTGGGCGAGCGCGGGCGGCGACAGGCGCGCTCCGTCGGCATCGGCATAAGCTTGCCCGGCGGGCGAGGAGTCGACCCTGTCAGCCAAGCGGCGATGACGCAAGTGGGGCTGCTGGCGGGCGTCACCTATGACTCACCGCCCAACCCTGGCAACAATGTGAACCCGCAGTCGGTGAACATGGCGAACCTGCCGATCCTTTACCGCGAGCTGGTGCTGACCCCGACGCGCCAGATTCAGCAAGGCGAGATTCGGCTGGTGTACGACCTGGGCGTCATCGACTCGGCAGGCTTTCGTCCCAACAGCGCGCGGATGCGCCCCGTGACGGTGAACGATGTGGGGGGCAAGTTCTATGTGGGCGATTTCGAGTTCACGCGCTCGCCCAACCCCGGCTGGAAGTTCAACCTGCCTGGAAATGTGCCTGTGGAAGTGGAGCTGTCGGGGCTGAATTTCGCGCCCGATACTCTTGCAGACGGCACGCGCATCTGGCGGGCGATTAGCGGCACGATTACTCCACGCCTGCCATCGGGCGGGCTGCGCTATACCTACGCGGGCTTTACGCTCGTGCTGTCCAACATCCGTTTTGAACTCTCGGCATCGGAGCAGAAAGTGCTGCTGGAAGGCGCGATTGAGCTGCCCGAAGCCTTCACACAGGCGGCTGGCTCCACCGAGCGCGGACGCATCGCCTTCCGAAATGTGCGAATCACTGCCAGCGGCTCCATCAACGGCGATGTGAGCCTGGAAGGCGTGAGCTTCAACCTCGGCATGTTCCGCTTCGAGGGACCTGCGGGCAGCACGATCGAGCTTCAAAAGAGCGCGAGCGAGTCGGAGCTGGCGGTATCGCTACGGAATCTGCATCTGCGTATTCCGAACCCGCTCGGCGGCGCGGACGCGACACTCAGCGTGGAGAACCTGACGGTCAGCCCGCAGGGCATTAATGGCACGGTCTCCTTCAACACCCCGATCTCGGTCAGTGAGGCAGGCTTCAGCTTCACGCTGGCGGGTGGCTCGATTACCTTCAACAATACGCAGGTCTCAGTGAACCTGAACGAGTTGCGCTTCCACCTGCCTGCGCCGCCGACCAGCCCGATTGACCCGCTGATTGTGCGTGACCTCGCGCTCACGCTCGCCGACCCCAGCCAGTGGAACCTCTACCTGCCGCTGGAAGGCAACCAGATTGGCTCCATCACGCTCAGCAACGACCCGCTCGTGCGGATTACCGTCCCTGACGAGTCGGGACCCGATGTGATTATTGACCTTTCGGGTGGACAAAGCCCGACGGGCAAGGGCAACGACTGGAAAGGTGTGTGGCTGCGTCGGGCGCAGGTGCGCATCGGTGGTGACGAGGGCGTTCTCACCCTGCAAGGTGAGGGGCTGGAGATTGGCAGCACAGGCTTCACTGGCACGCTCACCGCGACGCTCAACCCCCCATTTGACTGGCGCCTTGGGGGCTTTCAACTGCGCTTCGAATCGGCGCAGGCGCGCTTCGAGAACAATAACCTCGCGGAACTCACCCTGCCGAACGCGCAACTGACCCTGCCGGGCATCGGCAGCCTGCCCATTCAGAACCTCGTCGCGCGGTCCGGCTCGCCACTGCGCCCCGTGGCGGGACTGATAAGTGGCAGGCACACTGTGCAGCTGTTCGGCATGCCGCTCACGATTGACAACGCGGGCTTCACCGAGACGGGCTTCCGCATCGGGAGCGCCTCGCTGCGCCTGCCGAATAATGCCGAAGTCGCTGTGAACAACCTAATTGTCGACGGCGCGGGCAACCTGTCGGGCAGCCTGAGCATCACAGGTCCGTTCACCTTCAATCTGGTCGATTCGGGCGCGTTTCAGGTGCAGGTGACGCTGAACTCCGCGGAGCTGGGCAGCGGGGGCTTGCGTGTGAACGGCTCGGTGCGTGTGCCCATTCCTGAACCGTTGCGTCCGCTGAAGCCCGAAAACTGGCCCAATGTGCTGGAGGCGAGCTTCAGCGATGTGGTGTTCAACGCCGAGCCGCGCGTTGTGAGTGGGCGCATCGCCTTCACCGTCGGCGCGGAGGAAATCGGCTCCATCGACGCGGCGGGCGTGCATATCAATATCGCCTCCGCGCTGCCCGCCGTGGGACAGAATATCCAGGTCGGACCGTTCACCGTGCGCCTCGATTCGCTGAGCGCGTCCACCACGAACTTCCTCGATGTATCGGGTCAGGCGACGCTGATACTGCCGTCGGGCGTGCCCATCACCCCGAACGAGATCCAGTTCGCGTTTGAGCATCTGCAGCTGGCGCAGGAGGAGGGCAACTGGCGCGTGAGTTTTGGGCAGTTCCGCATCAGCGCGTCGGATCCCAGCAGCGCAGTGCGCCTGAACCTGCCCGGTGGCTTCGCGATTGCCGTCAAGCAGCTTGTGCTGGCGCCGCAGGCGAGCGATTGCCGATTCGACTTCTGGCTGGAGTTGCCCAGTGGCATCCCTGTCAGCGTGGCGGACAGCGGTGGGCGTACACTCGTGGCGCTGGAAGCGCGCGCCCTGCCCCAGCATATTTTGGTCGCCGATGCGGGCGACCCCGTGCGCCTGCTGATGGGGCTTAGCAACTTTAGCCCCGACTTCACGCTCTATTTTGAGAATATCGAGCTGCCCGACCTGAACTTGCCTGCGGGCATGCGGGCGGAGCAAATCCGCGCGACGATTGACTTCACCGATGCCCGCAGTCCTTCAGGCAAGTCCAACGACTGGAAGGGCGTGCTGATTACCTCCGGGCGGCTGCGCTTGCCCCAGTCGCTGGGGGCAGACCGCGCCGTCGGGTTCAACAACCTGGCAATCGGCACGGATGGGCTGTCGGGCGAGTTGAACCTGCAGCTGGAGCCGCCGTTGCAAATCGGGGGTGAGTCGGTAGGCGGGTTCACCTTGCGCATCACCTCAGGCACGCTGCAGTTTCTGCCCGCGCCCGATTTTGCGCAGCTCAATGTGTCGGGTTCGCTGAGCTTCCCACGCTCGCTCGCCCCCGAAGGCAGCGACATCGCCTTCAGCACGCAAATCCGCTTCACGGGCGGCACGCCACGCATCTACGCCACTGCCAACTGGACAGGTCAAATCCCGCTGGTGGCGGGCATGGCGCTCAAGAGCGCGTCGGGCGGCACGCAAATCACCCTCGACTTTGACCCCACCGCGCCCGACAGCGAGCCAGACCGCTCCTTTGTGGGCGTGAAAATTTCGGGAGGCAGCATCACCCTGCCCGCACCGTTTAATGAGGGTGAGTGCCGATTCACCAACCTCGTGATGGGCAACACGGGCTTCAGCGGTACGCTGGAACTCGCCGCGCCGTTCCGCTACAGCCTGCCGTTTGGGGATGAGGAGTTCCGTGTGGAGTTTCGCTCTGGCAGCATCACGCTGACCAACTCGCGCATCACCAACGCCACACTGAACGGTGATCTGGTGTTCCCGCCCAGTTTCCAGCGGGCAGTCGGCGCGTCGCTGCCTGCTCAGATTGCTTCCACAGACCCCTACTTGCCCGTACAGGGGAACGAGGTGCGCGCCGCCTTCGAGAACCTCCAGATCGATATGACGGGCGACTCGCCGCGCTTCGGATTGCTCTTCGCACGGCTGAGTCTGCCACCCATTCGTTTCGCGGGCTTTGAGATCGATTTCGGCGGCGAATCGGGCGGGCTGGGAGTTGACCTCTCGCCGAACGCGGGCATCGAGGGCTTCACGGACGCGGCGTTTATGGGCATCGTGCTGTACCGCGGCGCGTTCCGCACCCCGCCGATTCTGGGTAACCAGCGCATCGGCTTCGCTTTCGACCGCCTCATCATCGGCACTTCGGGCTTGACAGGCACAGTGAACCTTGAGCGCGAGCTGACCGCGCCGTTGCCGTTCGTGCAGGGCGCGTCGGTCACCCTCAGAAGTGGCAGTCTGTCGTTCGAGCGCAATCGCGTGACCGAGTTTACGCTTGGCGGGTATCTCACCTTGCCTGAGCAGTTCCGCACCGAGGCGGGTCAGGTCGCCAGCGTCGGGTTCGACGCGCTGCGCATCAACCTGCAGGGCGAGTTCAGCATTTCAGGCGTGCGCCTGCCGCCGATCAATGTTGGGGGGTTCACCGTGCAGGCGGACGAGATCGCCATCGACGCCTCGCGCTCGTGGACGCCGAACAATCAGCTGGGGCTGGGTCCTGAGTGGCGCGGGTTCTACATCTTCGGTGGGCGCGTGCGCTTTCCCACCAGCCTCTACACCGACGCCAGCGGCAACCCGCTCACGATTGAAATCTTCAGCGCGATTATCGGCGACAACGGCAAAATCAGCGCGGATGTGCGCCTCGTGAACGAGGTGCGCTTCGACTTGCGCGGTGCGAACGGCATGGCGATTGCGCTGACCAGCGCACGCGCCCGCATCCGCGACAACACCTGGCAGGAGGCGTCCTTCAGTGGCTACATCGAACTGCCTAACAGTGTGGAGAATCTGGAGTCGCCTGGCTCGCCTGTGCGCCTGACCTTCGTGAACGCGGCGTTCAAGGGCAACGGCGAGTTCTTCGTGGAGGTCTCGCTACAGCGCTGTCGCATTTACGGCTTCGAGATTGCGGTTCAGACGCTCGCTTTTGACTACGACGGTGAACGCTCGCCCACTATCCGCGCTGCCCGCTTGCTGGACGATGCGCCGCGCAACGCCTCGTGGAAGGGCGTCTATGTGGAGGGTGGGATCCTGAAGCTGCCTCCGTCGCTGGCACGGCAAGGCGCAGAGCCGCCGTCGGTCAGCATCGAACACTTCTTCGTGGATGGCAACGGCGTCACAGGACGCGCGGTGTTCAACGCGGGGGGCAACCTCGCGGGCGCGATTGCGGGCTTCGAGTTCGACCTGCGCGAGTTCAGTTTAGGGCTGCGTCGCAACAGCATCGTGGAAGGGGGCGCGACGATTGGGCTGGGCTTACGCCCGCTCACTCGCGAAGGCGAGCGCATCACCGTCGCTATCCGTTTCGCCGAGAGCGGCTTCACCATCTCTATCAGCGATGTGCCGCCGATTAATGTGCAAAATGTCGCCATCCTGCGCCTGACGAATCTCAGCTACACCTCCGAAGGCGGGGGCAAACTACTGCTCACTGGTTCGGTGGAGGTGCGCCCGCTGAACGCCACAGCGCAGTTCACGAACCTTGGCTTGAGCCGCAACGGGCTGGAGGGCGAAATCTGGATTGCACCCAACAACCCGCTCAACGCCAGCTGGAACGGTTTTGGCGTGAGCTTGCGCGAGGTCGGGCTGGGCACGCGCAACAACCGCTTCTTCATCGGCGTCGGCGGCGACATCACGATTGGCGTCTCCGACTTCAGCCTCACAGCAGGCGCAAAGATAGCCTTCTTCCTCGATGGCGGAGTCGATGTCGATCGCATCGCTGTCGACTTCACCTGGAAGGACTTTATTCGCGTGGCGGGCGAGTTCCAATACCGGCAGCCAGCACCGAATGTTTACGACTTCTACGGACGCCTGCTGGTGCAAATCAAGATGGGCGGGGGCGCGGTGGGCATCGAGGCGGATGTGCGCGTCGGCAGGACGCCCAACTTCGGCTACTTCGGCTTCACGGCGGTCGTCACGCTGCCCACGCCGATTCAACTGGGCAGTCTGCCCCTTGCCCTCTACGAGTTCGGCGGTGGGTTGGCAATCAACATCCGTTACACGGAGGGGCAGTCCATCACCACAGGTGAGCCGCAGGCGAACTCCTTTACCTTCCAGGCGATTGTGGGCATCTGTACGACCGACCGCTACCTGCTGCATGGGCGCGTTCGGCTCACGGTCGCGTTGGCAGGTGGCTCGCTCAGCAGCATCACGCTCGACGGCAAGTTCTACCTGCTGAGCGGGCTGATGGAAAGCCCCGAAGACCGCTGGGTGCAGGGCATCGTGTCGTACAATCACGCGCAGGGGCGGTTCACCGCGTCGCTGAATGTGAAGATTGCCATCAGCGCGGGCGGGCGGCGCATCGTGCAGGTATCGGGTGGCGCGTCGCTGGTAATTAGCAGCAGCGAGTTCCGCATCTCAGTCGGCACGCCCTCGCAGCAGCTCTCCGTGCGCGTGCTGGACTTCATTAATCTCAACGGCTACCTCGTGTTTGGTGTGCAGGGCGGGCGGTTCAGGATCGAGACGGCGCTTTCGGGCAGCTACGACTTCGGCATCGCCTCTGCCAGCCTTAGTGTCTCGTTCTGGTTCCGCACGAACCCGTTTGAGGTGGGCGGCTGCATGGGCGCGTCGGCGAGCATTCTGGGCGTCGGGGTCAGCGGGCAGGGCTGCCTCTCCTGCTGCCCCGTGCGGATAAAGCTCGAACTGTGTGTGAGCTTGTTATTCGAAAAGGCATGCATCGGCTTTGAGATATAGGAGGTGAACCTATGCGACGGATACTGTGGCTTGGGATAGGCACACTGAGCGCGCTGGGGCTGTTGCTTGCCTTCCAGCGCATGCAGGTCGAGATTAACGGACGCGCGACAAACGACTACCTCGTTCAAGGCGGCAAGGTCTATGTCTCGGTAGACGCCCTGCGTGATGCAGGGGCAGTCGTCACGACCCGGTCGAACCGCGTTAGCATCCAGTTCGAACCCCTGCGCGGACAGGTGCAGGGCGACATGATTGAAGGGCGCATCGGCGAGTGGCTGAGCAACGGCACTTGGCGTGTGCGCGTGGTGCGCGTGGAGCCACTGACGAAGCCGGGCTACTTCAAGGGCAAAGGCTTCGAACTCACCATCGAGATACGCAACCTCACCACTCAAACACGAACCTTCAGCGACGGCTTCGACAATATGATCCTGATCGACGAAAAGGGCACGCGCGTTCGGTATTTGGCTGGCTCGTTCGAGGAACAGTTCCAGCGCGTGGTGCGTGCCGATGGCTTCACGGCGCAAATCCTGTTTGGCGACCCGTACCAAGACCCTGGCTTAGGCGAGGCGGATAAGCTGCTGATTACTTTCCGCACGCAGGGGATGAAGGGCTTCCGCATCTTCCTGCGCGAGAACACCTCGCCTGACAATTAGGAGGGAGCTATTGATGCACTGCCGTCAATCCGTTTTCCAAGGCGATGTTTCCAACCGCGAAGGGCGCGATGGCAAATTGCTCCTTCAGGGCAAAGGTTGGCTTCTTATCGCCTGTGCCGCGTTCTGCCTGCTGACCGCCCCTGCCCAGCAGCCCCGCGCCTATATGGAAGCCATTCCGGGCAACGGCATGATCAAAATCCGCTGGCTCACAAGCGAGTTGCCGCAAGGGGGCTATGTGCTGGAGCGGCGCCCTGCAGGGACGGGGGAGTACCAGCCCTTACCAAACATGCCGCTACAACCCAACTGGGCGCCCGATGTGTGGCAGCAAACCTTTGGTGTGTTCTTCGCACAAGCGCTGTTGACCGTTGGCGTGGAGCGCACCAACGACTTTTTCGAGAGGCTCCGCACGCAGCCGTCCAGCCGTATCGCGCTGGGGCTAATCAGCATCCCTGCATGCCAGCTGATGGGCTGGTACTACGAAGACAGGGGCGTGGAGGCGGGACAGCGGTATGACTATCGCCTTGTGACGGGGAATGGACGGCAGGTACTGGCAACCGTGGAGGGCGTGCAGGCAGGCGCAACACCAGCCACGCCCAAACCGCCCAAGCCCACGGTCAAAATCGAGAAAGGGCAGGTGCTGATCCAGTGGACCTTCCCGAATGACCCCCAACTCTACGGCGTGATGGTGGAGCGCTCCGAGCGTGCAGACAACGGCTTCGAGCCAATACGCCCCTTCATCTCCGTCAACGGCTTCTGGCTGCAGCACAAGAGCCGTTCCAACGAGCGCGTGTCGGGTGAGACGGTGGTTGTGGAGGTGCCACCGCTGCAGAATCGCGTCTACTACTATCGGCTGGTGGCGGTGGACTTCGTGGGCAATCGGGGCGAGGCAAGCGAGGCGGTCTCGTTCCAGGTGCCGTACCTGAACCCGCCTGACCCAGCACAGGAGGTGAGCGCGGAACTGACGCCTGATGGCAAGGTGGTGGTGCGCTGGAAGCCCAGCCCCAGCGAGCAGACGGTAGGCTACCGCGTCTATCGGGGCGAGGCACTGGGCGACGACGCCAAAGAGTTGCTGACGACACAGAACCTGCCGAAGGACGCCAGCCAGTTCACCACCGATCAGCCTGCGGGCACGGCGCGCTGGTACGCCGTCGTCGCGGTAGACCCCTATGGGCAAGAGAGCCAGCGTACGGCAGGTGCGTTCATCAAGATTCCAGACACCACAGCACCTCAGCCTCCCTCAGGGGGTCAGGCGACTCTGGAGATACCTCCTGCCGCTCAGCAAGACCAGCCCTCGCCCCCACGCAAGGTCGTGCTGACCTGGCAGCCAAACAAGGAGACCGACCTGCTGGGCTACCATGTGCAGCGCGGCTTCAGCCCCGACGGACCCTACCTGACGATTACCAACGAACCCCTGCGCGAGACGCGCTTCGAAATCCCGCTGCTGCCAGAGGAGGAGGGCGATCTTTACTTCCGTCTGCAAGCTGTTGACTTCGACCAGAACCTGAGCCTGCCCAGCCAGCCGATAAAGATCACTTTGCCGAATGTGCAGCCACCAGACCCGCCCGCGCTGCTGAGCGTGACGGCGGAGGGCAACTTAAGCCTTGTGTTGAAGTGGAACCCCAGCCGTGCGCCCGACTTGCAGGGCTATCTGATTGAGCGGCGCATCGACGGCGGTGCTTGGGAAGCCCTGAATAAAGGGCAACTTTTCGCGAAAAACTTGACAACATTCACCGACTCGAACCTCACGGGCGGGCGCACCTATGAGTATCGGCTCATCGCTGTCGACACGGCGGGTAACCGCTCCATCCCCAGCGAGCCGATGGGGGGCATCCCGCGCGATATAGAGCCACCGCAACCTCCGAAAGCGTTCACCGCGCGCGTCGAGCCTGGCGCGGACGGTGTGATACTCAGCTGGGAGCCAAGCCCCTCAGACGATGTGGCGCACTACCGACTATTTCGCGCAGAGGGCGAATCGGGCGGCGAGTTCGCCCCGATTAGCGCGGATATAGACCCCAAGACCACGCGCGTCTTGGATACGGGCGCGCTGCCCGGCAAAACCTACCGCTATCAGATCATCGCCGTCGACTTCGCGGGCAACCAGAGCCAACCGCTCACCACCCGCGCGATTAAAATCCCGCAGTAGCGTTCGTGGAGGAGAGGAATGAGAAGGCTTATTTTGCTGACGCTTTTGGGGCTGCCACTGGTAGCGTTTGCCCAATTCCAACCTGTCTTCCAATCGGGCACGCCCGCACCTAACTCAGTGAATGTGCCTGTCACAACACAGGTTATTCTGGACTTCACCGACCAAAGTCCGCCATTCATAGGCTCCGCCAGCCAAGTTATCCTGACTGACACCACGACGAATACCGCTGTGCCCGGAAGTACGAGCGTGTCCTACGCCTATCAGGTCACCACGCTCACTTTCACCCCGAACGCGCCGTTAGCGCCTGGGCGCATCTATCGTGTAACAGTCGCGTTGGTGGACCCCAACAACACCCCTCTGACCCCGCTGAACTTTCCACCGAACTACATCTTCACCACCGCCTGCACCTTCAACTTCGTCAGCGGCACACCTGCACCAGGCGCAACAGGCGTCTCGCGCACACCCACCATCGAGTTGCGGTTTTCGTGCAACCTCAATCCCAGCAGCACCGTGACGCTGTTGCAAGGCAACGCACCTGTGCCCGGCACCAGCGTTGTTTCAGGCGACACGATTACCTTCACGCCCAGTGCGCCGCTGAACTACAATACAACCTACACGATTTCTGCCGCCAACATTCGCGATGTGAACAACAACCCACCCAGTGGCTTCCCGTCGCCGTACACCTTCACCACGGAGCTGCCTCCGCCGTTGAACCTCGTTAGCAGCGTCCCCGCCGCTAACGCAACAAATGTGCCCATCAACACCACCATCACGCTCACTTTTGACCAGCCTCTCGACTCGACCTCCACGATTGCTGTGAGTTCGGCATCGGGCGCGGTGGCGGGCACAATCACCATCGCGGGCGCAACGATTACCTTCACGCCCAGCGCACCGTTAGCATACAACACAGTTTACACGGTGGATTTTGCAAATGTACGCAGTGCGCTGGGTGCGCCACCGGCTGGAACAACGACTTTCACCTTCACCACGCAACCGCCCCCGCCGCTGAACCTAGTCAGTAGCAGCCCCGCTGCTAACGCAACGAATGTGCCCATCAGTACCGCTATCACACTCACTTTTGACCAGAACCTTGACTCGACTTCCACTATCACAGTTAGTTCAGCGTCAGGATCGGTAGCAGGCACAATTACCATTACGGGCGCAACGCTTACCTTCACGCCAAGTGCGCCGTTGGCGTTCAACACCACTTACACAGTAGACTTTTCAAATGTACGCAGTGTGCTGGGTGCGCCACCTGCTGGGGCAACGACCTTCACCTTCACCACGCAGCCACCCCAAACCATCAATCTCATCAGCAGCACGCCTGCGCCTAACGCCACGAATGTCTCCATCAACACCACCATCACACTCACCTTTGACCAGAATCTCGCTACCACCTCTACGATAACCGTCTCTTCCAACGCGGGCGCGGTAGCGGGCACTATCTCGATCAGTGGAGCGACGCTTACCTTCACGCCCAGCGTGTCTCTGGCGTACAACACGACCTACACAGTGGACTTTTTAGGTGTGCGTAGTGTATTTGGCGCAGCGCCGTCGGGCACAACGAGCTTCACCTTCACTACGCAGCCGCCGCCCACCGTGCGCCTGATTAGCAGCACGCCGGCTGCAGGCGCAACCAATGTGCCCCTCAACACCAGCATCGTGCTCAACTTCGACGGCGCAATCAACCCCGCCAGCACCTTCGTGGTGCGCGGCGCAAATGCCGTCGTGCCCGGCACCATCACCTTCTCAAACAGCAACCAGACGCTCACCTTCACGCCGACTGTGCCGTTAGACCCCGCCACGACCTACACGGTGGACTTCAGCGGGCTGACCACGCAGCTGGGTGGGCCGCTGCAGGGTCCCTACACCTTCACCTTCACGACGGCAGGCGGGGCGCGTATCGTGGGCGTGTCGCTGCCTCAAACGGCGCAGGCGGGTGTGAATGAGACTGTCAACCTGTCGTACCAGCTGCGCAACCAGAGTGCTATCGGCGCGCAGATTACGGGCAGTACCGTCTACTACTACCTGCCGAACGGAACGCTCCTGGCACAGTTGAATCAGCCCGTGTCTGGAGACCTGCCGCCGAACGGTGTGTTTACCGTTGCGAGCGTTGTGCCCATCGATGAGCCGTTCGTGAACGCGGCACGCAATGCGAATGCTGATACCTTGCTGATTGTGCGCGTGTTTACAGGCAGCGACGAGAACGGCAACCCACTGCGCAGCCTAACTGACACGCCATTCTATACAGGTTTTGTGGGAAATCGTGTACTTTTTGCACAGGGCATCGTGGTAGTGACCCCTGTGCGCCTGTTGAACTCGCTAAGCGCAAGTGCCTATGTGGAGGACATCACGCTCACCTTCCCGACGCCTGACCAGATTGTGGCGCGGAACACCCCGCTGGCAGGGCGCGCCCTACTGCGCGTGCGCGGCAACGGGATCATCATCGGACGCTGGCTGGTGAACGGTATCCCAACCGAAAGTTTCAGCGTCAGCGCCGTCGCAGGCTTGCCTGTGGAGGTCTCCACGCAGCGGGGCTTGCCCACGCTGAACATCGGCGAGCATCGAGTGGAGCTGGAGATTATCAGCCCGAATGCAGCGCGTTCCCGCGCCATTCGCTACATCGTTAGTGGTCTCATCGAGACAGGCGTGCCGCGCCCGCTCACGCCGCGCCGCGGCGCAGTTGTGTCTGCCCGTGCGCCTGAGCCGTTGGTGTACCGCTGGCAGGTGGTGCCTGGTGCTTCGGGTTACGAGGTGGGCTTCGCCGAGAACCTTGCCGATTTGGGGCTGGACACGAACGGGCAGCCGCTGGAGGTCGCCCCGAACGCCTTCGCCCCGAACCGCCTGCTGGTCTATCGGCGCATCGACAGCCCGCTGGTGAACTCCCTGACGCTCACCGACGAGGAGTACGAACGGCTCAGCCAATCGCGCAGCGGGATTGTGTTCTGGGCAGTGCGCCCGCTGCTGCCGCCTGACAACCGTCCCGCGCCGTTGCAGACCGCACCACCAAGCTGGATTGTGCTGGTGGACAGCGAGGCGCAGGTGACCCTGCAAAGCCCTGCTCAGGGTGCGCGTGTCCGCCTTGAGGAACTGACCTTCCGCTGGCAACCGATGGGGGCAGGCACGGGCACGCTCTACCTGCTGGAAGTGTTCGAGGGGGGTAATCTCGGTGCGCCCCTGTTGCAAGCGCTCACATCCGACACCTTCTACGAGTATGATGTGCTGGTTCCGACGCCTCTGCAGCGGGGACGAACCTATCAGTGGCGCGTGCAGGTCATCGTGCCCGGCGTCGGCGCGATTGCCACCAGTGAGCTATTCAGCTTCACGGTGGAGCCAGGGGCGTCGGCACGACTGTTCATTACTCGCGTGGCGCCCTATCACTTCGAACTTGCCCAGCAGGCACAGGTCGTTTTCAAACCTGCCGATGGCGAGACGGTGACCACCCAGCAGCCTGCAATTCGCGTGCAGGTGCCCGATGCGCAGCCAGGCAGGGTGCGCCTCTATTTGGATATGGTGGATATGAGCCGCCTGGCACAGTTCACAGAGGACGAGGTACGCTTAGACCTGCCGCGCGTGCTGGAGCCGGGCGAGCATGAGCTGCTGCTGGTCTATATCGATCGGGACGGTCAGCGGCGCGAGGCGCGTGCGCGGTTCCGCGTGGACTTGGGAGGGCGCACCCCGCAGGTGGAGAGCCGTCAGCCCGACAGCGAAGCCGCGCAGGTGATGGCACAGCTCCGCCTGCAGCTCGACTCGCAGTTCCTCGCGCGTAATGAGGAGTTCAGCTGGGACAACTTCACACAGAGCATCACCACCGACGGCGCTTACGGCTCGCGCACCGAGGAGACGGAAGGCTCGCTGGAGGTCACAGGTGTGCGCCCCGCGCGGGCACGCTACGACATCAACCGCTTGCTGGGCGTGTTCGCCTATCGGCAGGAGCGGTTCCGCGCAGCAATTGGCGATGTCGGCGTGCAGGCGAGCGCGTTCACCGTCTCTGGGCTGGGCACACGCGCCTTCCAGACCAGCTTCACGATTGGTGATTGGCGTTTCAGCTACACCAAGACGATTGGCACGATTATCGGGCGTTCGGGTGCGGGCAACTCTGTGAACATGTGGGTAGCCACGCTGGAGACGCTGGGCTTCGCGCAGGGCAAGGGCTTCCGCCTGATTCGCACCGATAGCTTGCAATCCTATTCAAGTATCAATGCATCCATCAGCGGTGTGGCGCAGAACACGCACGCGCGGGTCTGGAGCCTTGTAGGGCAGTATCCTCTGAGCAAGGGGGTGCGTGTTCAGGGCGAAGTCGCCCGCAGCGAGAATACTGTGCCGCTCATCAGTGGTGGTGAGGCTCACTATCGCGGGGACGCCCGTACCCTTTCGCTGCAGGCGCAGCTGCCCCGCGGCTGGAACGCGAACCTGAGCTATCGGAATATCGAAGCCTCGTTCCGCTCCCCCGCCGCCCAAACGCTCGCCAGCGACCTTGTGGGCTACGACGCCACCCTGACCGGCGCCCTGAACCGTTATATGAACCTCTCGCTGCAGTATGGCAATCTGGAGAACAAGCCCTCGGCAAACAATCCGAAATCGACCAACACGAACTGGAGCGCAACGCTGACAGTGAACCTGCCGCGCCTGCTCCCGCTGAACCTTAGCTACCGGCAGACCGATTCGGAGAGCGATGCGCTGCCACCCAACACGCGCCGCGCCAAAATCCGCGACCGCCAGTACACCATCGGCACCACCGCCCGCTTCGGCAATCTCGACACCTTTATCAACTACACCTTCGCAAAGTTTGAGGACTTCTTCGATGTGCAGGATCCCAACACCGACATCCCGAACGAGCGGGAGACGCGCTTTGTGAGCGTCGGGGTGGGCTATCGTGTGGGCAATCTGGCGTTGCGAGCGGACTGGAGCGACAACAAGGTGAACCGCTTCGCTCGCGACCCGATTCTGCTGAACCTGCTGCGCGGCGATGACACGGCTGCCAACTGGCGTCTCCAGGGCGAGTATCAGTTTGGTGGCGGCTGGTCGCTGTCGGGCGTGGTGGCGCGGGCGGAGCAGCGCGACCTGCTGCGATTGGGCTTCAGTCGCCTGCTCGATTACAGCATACGCCTGAACTTCGCGCCTCCCTCGCTGGCAGGCGGACGGTTCCAGTTCAGCCTCGAATGGCGCCAGACCGAGACCCGAAACGGCAACAACACCCAGACCAACACGCTGTGGGTCTTTCTGCTGAACGACAGCCGACTGTTCAGCCTGAGATAGACCCTTTCACGAGTGGCTTTCGCACCCAACAGAATGGAGGGAGAACGCTATGCGCAGCATAAGTACGCAACGCTTACCGCAGTTGCCGAAGCTGTCGGACAAACTGCCGCGCCTGGACGATCTGTTCAAGAAAGAGCCACCTCTGACGACCTCGATGGCAGACGCGCCCATGCCCCTGCGCTGCCTAGATGAGTTTCAGCCGACACAGTTCCAGCCGCTGGATGAGCGCCATCGTCTGCCAGACGCCAAGTGGAAAATCCCTGGTGTTGGGCTGTACGAGTTCACTGTGCATTCGTTCTGCGGGCGGATCGCCTCCTATGCGCCCCATAAGGCGCTGGGCTATCTACCCGCGCCCTACAAAGGCTCGCGGGCAAAACTGCTGCAGGCAATCATCCAGCGGTATCCATCGCATCCTGAGCTGGAGCAAAGCGATGTGCAGGCGCTCATCTGGGCGATTCTGGCACAGGCGAAGCCCGAATCGTTCAAGACGGGCGTGCGGCGTGCCGCGCAAACACTGCTGACCGAACAGGAGTTGCGCTCGCTCAATCAGCAGGGGTTGGATGCCCTGCAGGATGAGGTCATGCGCCGCTTGCTGCCTCAGGTGCGCGACGCGCTCCGCCCCTTGCTGGAAATCGAGAACCGCGTGCGTCAGATAATTGCCACGCTGGAACGCCCCTTCGAGGAGCTGGAACGGATAGTGATGCGCCCGTTCGACCCGAATGACAAGATTCTCTACGAGCCGCAACACTGGTACTGGAACCCTGAAGGGGGCTATTTCCATCGCTATATGCCAAACGGCTACAGTCGCACGCGCATTCAGGTATGGGTGCCGCGCCCTGTCAGCATCGTCTACGATGGGCAGGGGCGTATCGAACGGCTGGAGCTGCAGGGTCAGTGGAGCATCGGCGTGGAGTATGACCCGTCCGAGTCGCCCTGGCGCTGCCCGGAGGACGCCCGCTTGCTGGCGTATCGGTTCCGCCGAGTGGAGTTTGTGCGGCACGATTTGGGGCAGCGCGAAATGGTCGAGGTGGACGGCTGGCTCTTTGTGACGGAGAAGCGCAGGTCGTCGCGTCAGGGCGTGCAGCTGGCATCCCGCTCCCTGATTGGCTGGAGGCAGCGTCAACCCAGCTGGATCCGCCAGTGGATCGATCGGGTTCGGGGCATCAACGAGACGCGCAAGGAGATCGATTCCTATGCCGAATGGGCTAACTGGGGACGGCGCATGTGGGAAGGCAATCCGTCTGCCGACAACCTGCTGGATCAACAGCACTACTATGAGGGCATCCGAGAGGCGCTGCGCGGCACGACTGCCGACCGGGTGGGCTGGATTGCCGAGACCCATCGCAACGCTGCCGAAGGGTTAGCCTATGGCATCGTCGCGCTTAGGCAGCTGCCCACAGGCTCGGAAAGGGTCTATGACCCGTCGGGGTATTTAGCAACGCCCGGCTCGCAAGGTGGACAGCGGCTCCTCACCAGCGGGCGCGGGATATAACCGTTTGTTTTTTGAGGCAGACCTCAAAAAGGTGGCTCCTCCTATGAGGAGCCACCTGCAGCATGTAGCCTGCTAAGAGAGCAAGTTAGCGTGCAGATCGCACGCACTTCCCGTTGGCGTCCTCATCCACAATACCCCATAGATCGGGCGATCCGGGCGTGGCGGTCGGCGTGCTTGCACAGACGCGCAGCGCTGTCTGACCGCACACGCGGTTGTAGGGAGCCTGCTGCACGCACCAGCGCGAGGGTACAGTTCGCCCACTGATGTTGGTGCCAGTGCAGGGAACCGACCGCGCCTTGATCGACTTCGCATGCCCATCAGCATAGCCTACCGAGACGGTCTCGTTATGGCGTCCCTCGATCGCTACCGAGAACGCGCCGGTAGGCGTGGCGTCCGCTGCAGTAAATAGCTTATAAGCTGGGCTACATGCACCACCCGCCTGCATGAAATGCCCGTCCATAAAGACAGTTGTCTCTGCGGCAAACTGCAGTTCCGCCATCTTGATGGGTGTCTCGCTGCGCTGCACAAGCTGAACCGGACCAGGAGTCGGCCCTGCCAGAATCACCGAGGGGTTCGGCACATAGCTGAAGTTACGGAACTGCCCGCATTCCCCATTATTCGGATCGGCGGAGTTCCAGTAACGCCCCATATCCATCGCATCGCGCTGGGACGGGCAGGAGAATAGCCCTTTATCCTTTTTATCCTTGATGTAGGGGTCAATCGCAGCTAAGAAGGTGTAGGCGCATGTAACGGTGCCGGTACCCGTACTACGAACGCTCCGGTAGCCAATCATCGGGAAGGTCTCGTCGTAGTCCTGGATGTACTGGTAAGTGCCCAGCACGATCTGCTTGACATTCGACAAGCACTCGGTCTGACGCGCTTTTTCGCGCGCTTGCGCAAACACGGGGAATAGGATCGCCGCCAGAATGGCAATAATGGCGATCACTACCAGCAACTCAATCAGCGTAAAACCCATGCGTCTCATCGTTCCTCATAACCTCCTCAGAGTGAAAGTAATGGGCTTGCATTATACCATATTTGACAGGCTAATGCAAGGAAGGGTTCCCGTGCCTCTATCACAGGAACGCCTGTAAAGTATACCCCATCCTCGGCGGACTAATCAAGGGCAGGAGGCAATTTCTACCCGAACATACTTTCCCAGAGGTGTTTTCAAGAGGCAAATCCCGCAATTTACCCAGTTTGGCAGTCAGGGTTCCCCTGGTCGGCGCTGCGTGTCCCATGCTGGTGTGCCTGCCAGAACGGGTCGTGCCCCACATAGTAATGCACCGCCGTCTCGGTCGGCTTGCACCAGACCAATCCTTTCGGCATGACGCCAAAGAACGGTTCCACGAGGCGATGGGCTTCCTGCATGGTGAGCGGTGCGTTGTCCAAACGGCGCACCACACAATGTAACAGGTCATCCTCACCCTCGAACTGGATCCAGTAGTCGCCAATCGCGCCGCCATACTGTTCTGCCCGATCGAGCGTGATGGGCGCTGCATGTTCAATGGCATGCAGCACCGATTCCAGAATCCGCCGCGCCTCTGGATGCATCGTGGCACGATTCTACCCTGCAGTTCCTGTTGCATGGAGAAAGGGAGAAGCAATTGTCAGGTATACTCGATGTATACGGAGGGTGATCTAATGAAAACGCGAGTGATAGGTGTAACACTGTTCGGCTGGCTTTTCGTGGTGGCAGGCTTGGCTCAGGAGAATGCACCTGCCGCACCGACCTTCCAGTACAAATTCCGTTCCGACCAGCAGGAGCGCTATCAGGCGGTTGTGGAGATGAACGGCAACCTGCCCATCCCAGGGGCGACTGGAGCTGCTGGCATCCTCAAGATGACGCTAGGCGTCTCGATGAAGGTGGTCAAAGTGGAGGAGCAGCAAGCGACGGTGCAGACCGCGCTGGAGGAGTTCAACGCCGAGTTTAACGGCTCCCCATTCCCCGTGAGTCTTGATATGGCGAAAACGGTCATTCCCGACAGCACGGCAACCGTCACCCCACGCGGCAAGCTGGGTGGCTTGCAAAGCAGCACCGGCTTGATGGGCGCGCCGCTGCCCGGCTTCGACCCACGCAACCTTGCGACCTTGCTCTTTCCATTAGAACTCCCCGATGTACCCTTGACCAACGGGGCAACTTGGCAGTTCACGCGCGTCTTTGGTGACGGACCAGGCGCGCTGCGCATCCCCTTCACCGCGCGCTTCGAAGGCTTCGAGGAAGTAGAGGGCGTCAAATTGCTTAAAATCACCCAGAGTTTCAACCTCCCTATCGAGCTGTATCAAGACGCCTTCTATCAACCCGTGAGCGATAAGGAGCAGGCGACGCATGTCACCCGCGGTGAGATGAAGGGGAACGGTGTCGTCTATCTGCATCCAGAGGAGGGTATCCTGCACAAACTGACGCTCAACGCCTCACTTAACCAGACGCGCGAACCGATCAAGAAGGATGGCTCCGAGATCAAGGACTACGAGCGGGAAAGCAGCCAGCTCACCCTGACCATCAACGCGACACGCAAATCCCCCGCATCGTCACCGGCTGCCACCGAGAGCAAAACGCCCTGAAGGGCTTTGGTAGTGACCTCCCTCTGCCAACTGCGCGGCAGGGGGAGGTGCTTTCGTCCGCTTCGCTCTCGCGCCTTTGTGAGAACCGTTTTGGCTGTGTGATTCATCATCTGCTCCAGCGGGTATAATCGTGCCGATTGTGAAAATGCGCACAAATGCACCGACGGAGAGCCTGCCAATCTGGCAGCGTCAGGACGAGGCTCGGCGCCGCTATGTGCGCGAGATGTTCGCCCGCATCGCGCCACGCTATGACCTGCTTAACACGGTTCTAAGCTTGGCGATGCACCATCGCTGGCGCCAGCAAGTGGTGCATATGCTGGAGCTGAAACCCACCGCCCGCGTGCTGGATGTATGCACAGGTACCGGCGACCTCGCCCTCCAGATTGCACGCCAGATTGGACCAGCGGGCGCGGTGGTGGCGCTCGATTTCTGTGAGCCGATGCTGCAGCGTGCTCGCCAGAAAGCGCGTCAGCAGGGGCTGAACCATATCTACTATGTTCAGGCAGATGCGCTGCAGCTACCGTTCGCTCCTGAGTCGTTCGATGCCGTGACGATAGCGTTTGGCTTGCGCAATTTAATTGACAAATCGGAGGCTTTTCGTGAGATGGCGCGGGTGCTGAAATCGGGTGGGCGCGTTGCTGTGTTGGAGCTGACTTGCCCCCTGAGTGCACCTGTCCGCCAGCTTTACAACCTGTACACGCTACATTTGCTGCCGCGCATCGGCAAGTGGTTGAGCGACGCAGAGGCTTACCACTACCTGCCGCTTTCCATCCGGCACTATGAGGATCGAGCAACGATTGCCGAGTACATGACGCAGGCGGGCTTCACGCCCGTATACTATTGCGATCTGACGCTCGGCGTGGTTTGCGCGCATATTGGGGTCAAACGATGAAGGTTATTGATACTTTTCAGCGATACACGATAGCGGTACCGGAGCTTTTTGCCCCTATCTATGCCGAGCTGGAGGCAGTAGAGGCATTTTTGAATGCGCAGGCGGAGACGCCTATCCCGCAGTTTAGCGCGCTCACGCGCCACCTGCTCTCCGCAGGCGGCAAACGGTTGCGTCCTGCTTTGGTCATTCTGAGCGCCTATGCGGCTTCGCCTGAACGGTTTGGTGAGCGCTATCGCAACGGACATGGCAATTCAACGCGCCTGATAGCTATCGCTGGCTGCATGGAGATGATCCACATGGCAACGCTTATCCACGACGATGTGATCGATCAGACCTTCCTTCGTCGAGGCAAGCCGACGGTGAACGCCCTCTATGGCAACCTTGCTACGGTGCTCTCAGGCGACTATATCTTAGCGCGCGCCCTGCGCTATCTTGCCTTAGATGGCGATCTACGCATCATTCAGCAGGTCGCGCAGGTCACCACCGCGATGAGCGAGGGGGAGGTGCAGGAAGTCTTTCTGCGACGGCAACTGAACCTCAGTGAACAGGACTATCTTGAAGTGGTGCGGCGTAAAACGGCGGAGTTCATCGCGGGGTGCTGTCGCGTTGGGGGTTATCTGGTCGATGCAGAGGAGGCCACCCTCGACGCGCTTGAATCGTTCGGTCGCCACCTGGGGATTGCCTTCCAAATTGTGGACGACCTGCTCGATTATGTGGGCGATCCGGAGGCAACTGGTAAGCCCAACGGCGTCGATTTTCGCGAGGGCTGCGCGACCCTTCCGCTGATCCATTTCTACGCCAACGCGCCGGAACCGCTACGCCGCGCGCTCCAATCGGAGTTTGGTGTGCCCATAGCGCCCGAGCGCTTTGCGTACTATACAGAACAAATGCGCCTCGCCGGCAGTCTAAGGTATGCGGCGGAGGTTGCCGAGTGTTATCGTCAGAAGGCGTTAGAGGCGTTGCGAACGCTTACGCCCTCCCTTGCACGAAAGACGCTGGAGGAGGTCGCCCGATTCATCACGGAGCGCAAATATTAATGCCGGGGCGTGTGCCAAAGCGGGTTTCCGGACTGGCGAAGCGGTTCCAGGCATTCATCTTCGACCTGGACGGCGTGGTGTATCGTGGCAACCAGCCCCTGCCGCATGCGGTCGAGACTATCAACCTGCTGCTGGCAGATGGGCGTGAAGTGTTCTTCGTGACGAACAACTCCGGCGCAACACGCAAGCAATACGCGGAGCGCCTGCAGCAGATGGGCATCCCTACCTCGCCCGAGCGGGTTCTCACCTCCGGCTGGGCGACAGTCCACTACCTGCGCCAGCACATGCCGCGTGCCCGCCTGTTCGTAGTGGGGGAGCAGGGCTTGAAGCAGGAGCTACGAGCGGCAGGTTTCCGGCTGGTCGATGATCCCGAAACGCAGCTCCCCGATGCTGTAGTGGTCGGTATCGACCGTGAGTTCACCTATCAACGGCTGGCGCAGGCGCAATGGGCTATCTTGCAAGGGGCGCAATTCATTGCTACGAACACCGACTCTACCTATCCTGCTGAGGATCGCTTGCTGCCCGGTGCAGGCAGCATCGTCGCGGCGATCTGTACGGCGACAGGCAAGCAGCCTCTGGTGATGGGCAAGCCGAACCCGCGTATCCTATTACCCCTGCTGGACGAGCATCGAATCACGCTGGACACCACGCTGATGATAGGCGACCGCCTGGAGACCGATATTGCCCTGGCACACACGCTGCACATGCCCAGTGCACTCGTGTTGACCGGCGTTACAACGCGAGAGGCCCTTGAGAGCGCTCCCATCGATCAGCTTCCTCACTGGGTACTGGAGAACCTGGGCGACTTACTGGGCGACCCTGTGGAACTGCTCTTGATTCGCACGGAGTGAATCGGGTATAATAAAAAGTGCTTACGGGTGGGGCGGTAGCTCAGCTGGGAGAGCGCTAGAATCGCACTCTAGAGGTCGGGGGTTCGAATCCCCTCCGCTCCACCAACTTTTTTTGTTCGCACAGGAACGGATCGAGCCATAATAGCCGAAGGCGATTTTTCGAACACCCTCACCCCCCTTGACTCGAGCTGGGCGACTTCGGGTATAATGAAAGCGTTCCCGTTGGGGCCATGGTCTAGGGGACTAGGACGCCTGGTTTTCAGCCAGGAGGACGGGGGTTCGAATCCCCCTGGCCCTACCATTATTTTTTATGACGCCTCCAGTCCGCGCTCTTTCAGGTATTCCCGATAGACGGCAACCGCCTGCGGCATGGTGTTGGTAAGCTGCATGATGCCGCTGACACGCCCTTTGGGCTGGATTTTGCGCTGGGTGAACGCCATCATCGCGTTCTCCTGCCCCGTGTAGAGCTTGTGGAACAGGTCCGCCGTGAGCGTCAGCGCCGCTTCCTCTTCGCCCTCAGGCTTCTCAGTGCAAAGTTCCAGTTTGCCGCCGCGCGTGTCGATCCAGAAGTCAATATCGGGCTGACGAATGTGAATCGCGATCAGCATATCGAGCTTTTGCCAGCCCTCACGGATCACATCCACATTCCGCAGTCGGTTGATGAACTCGAAGATAAACGCCTTCGCCTGCTCCGGATCCTTATAGGGAAATCCCATTCTTGACACCTCCATCGGCAGGTTTCGACGGATTGCCCGTCCCTTCCTGCCAAAAACCGTGTGAGAACCTACAGGTTCACCGAGCGCCAGAGGCGCCATACATAGCGTTGAATCAACCAATTGCTAAGGATGCTACCGACAGTTGCCCCTACAGTGCTGGCGATCACAGCCACCCAGTTGCTCCCCCAGTACAGAACCGCAAAGATGAGGAGGTAGAAAACCGCCACGAGGGCGGTAAAGGAAGAAAAGCCATTCCAGCTGAGCGTGCCGTTTTTGAGCGTTGCAGCAAGGCGTCTCGCAGCGTAGTACTCAGCCCCACCCAACAACAGCCCTCCCACAAAACATATCCCCAGCGACAATCCCACCGCCTTCCATGTTGATGGCTCATCGGCGAGCAGCCAGCGTGGGGCTGCCATCAACGCCAGAGCCACAAGTATCATTAAGCATCCTTTTGGGGGTGCGTAATGCCTATTTGCCCAGAACACAATCCGCTGTTCACCGGCAGGCACCTCCGCCCATTCGCCCCAATTCTCGTCCTCCATACCGATATAGCTCTCTCTACTCGCGGTAGGTGGCGATGCGCTGGAGGATGGTACGCACCTGTTCGCGCGTAGGCTGAACGGGATTGAACAGGATCGAGCCATCCGCAAAGGTGAGGTCAATCAATTGCTCCAGCTCTGCCTCCGAGACACGAATGTCCAGATCGAACAGGTGTGCGGGGATGCCGATGTCGCTCATCAGATGGCGCACGCGCAGGATGGTGTCCTCTGGTGTTTCGACATCCATTGCCTGCGCAATCTGCTCGAAGCGGTCGCGTCGGCTCTCCAGATTGAACTCCATCGCGTGGGGCAGTGCGAGGGCGCAGCAGAGTCCGTGGGGCAGGTCATATAGACCACCGATGGCATGCGCCAACGCATGCGCCAGCCCAACCATGCTGTTATTGAACGCTGCGCCAGCGATCGTGGCAGCGAAAGCCATTGCGGTGCGCGCCTCCATGTCCGCTTCACCGTTCGCCACTGCGCGCGGCAGATGGTGTAGGATCAGCCGAATCGCCTCGAATGCCAAAATGTCCGACATAGGGTTCGCCTGCAGATCGACAATCGCTTCGATCGCGTGGGTCAGGGCATCCATCCCCGTCTGGGCAGTCGGTGCAGGGGGCAAGCGACGCGACATCTCAGGGTCTACAATTGCCAGATGAGGCGCCAGATAGCGGCTCAGTACAGGCATCTTCTGCCGACGCGCGGTGTGGGTGAACATCGCGATGAAAGTCACCTCGCTGCCTGTGCCTGCGGTGGTCGGAATGGCAACCAGCGGCTTGCATGAGCCAGGAATGGTATCCGTGCCCTCATAGTCCAGCACACGCCCCCCATAGGTGCGCAGCACATTAATCAGCTTTGCGCTGTCCATCACGCTGCCCCCACCGACGGCAATCACCACATCCTTGTCTTGCGCCAGCGGCACCGCCGCTTCAATGCACTCAATCGTCGGGTTGGGCAGCACGCCGTCATAAATCTCGTACTCAGCGCCCGCGTCTTGCAGCTGTGCCTCAACAGGCGCGGTTAGCCCCGCGCCGCGCACGCCCCGATCGGTCACAATCAGCGCGCTCCGCCAGCCCTGCAGGCTGCACTCAAAGCTCAGATTGCCCACCGCGCCCACACCAAACAGCAATCGCGTGGGCATCTCAAACCCAAAAATCGACTCCCACATAGCGGTTTCTCTTTCTCTCTCAACCGCGTGTCTCCTGCAGGGCGCGCGGTAGTGATAGCAGGGAGTGAGGCTGGCAATAGAAAGGGCAAACCGAGTAGTAGGTATAATTGCCCACGGGAGCATGGCGATGAGCATTGCGTTTCCTGAGCAGCCGGAGGCATTTACTGAGGAGATCGCTACACTTACCGAGCGCCACCTGAATCCCGGTCTGGCAAAGGTATTGCGCTTTGCGGGGCTGGGCGTGGAATGGTACGCCGAAGGGTGCTACATCTGGGACGCGCAGGGGCGCAAGTTTCTGGACTGCCTCGGCGGCTATGGCATGTTCGCGCTGGGGCATCGCCACCCGAAGGTGGTGGAAGCGGTCAAACGCCAGCTGGATCGGATGCCGATGCCGGGCAAGATTTTATTTAACGCGCCTCAGGCACAGCTGGCAGCGCGTCTGGCAGAGCGGCTCCCGGGCAACCTGCAGTACACCTTTTTCTGCAATTCAGGGGCGGAGGCGGTCGAAGGCGCAATCAAGCTCGCGCGCAAAGCCACGGGGCGCGTGAAGTTCATCGCGATGCTTGGCGGCTATCACGGCAAAACGATCGGGAGCCTAACGGTGAGCGGGCGCGAGGTCTATCGCAAACCGTTCGAGCCGTTGATGCCCGGCGTGGTGCATGTGCCTTTTGGCGATGCCGATGCCGTTGCCGCCCACATCGATCGGGAAACCGCTGCCGTGATTGTGGAGCCGATTCAGGGCGAAGGCGGCATCCGCATTCCGCCCGACGATTACCTGCCGCGCCTGCGCGAACTGTGCGACCGCTACGGCGCGCTGCTGATTGCCGATGAGGTTCAGACAGGGTTGGGACGCACAGGGTACTGGTGGGGCGTTGACCATTCGGGCGTGGTGCCCGATATTGTGACTTTGGCAAAGTCGCTGGGTGGCGGCGTGGTGCCCATCGGCTCCTTTTCCGCGAACGAAACGCTCTGGAACGCGATGTTCGGCGAGAACCCGCTGCTCCACACCAGCACCTTTGGCGGCAACGAGCTTGCCTGCGCCGCGGGGTTGGCAACCCTGCAGGTGATCGAGGAAGAGGGGCTGGTGGAGAATGCCCGCGAGGTGGGCACGCTCCTGCTCAAAGGCTTGCGCCAGGTGCAGGCGGAGTACTCTGACTTTATCCAGGAGGTGCGCGGACGCGGGCTGATGATCGGCATCGAGTTCCACGAGGCGGACTACGGTGAACTGACCATTACCAACATGATTCAGCGCGGGGTCATCGCCGCCTACACCCTCAATAATCCGAAGGTCATTCGCATGGAGCCGCCTCTCATCATGACGCCCGAACAGGCGGAGTTCGCGCTTCAGGTGTTTGCCGAATCGGTGATTGCCGCACGCGAACTGGTTCAGGCAGTAAGCCAGTGATCCATATCTGCATGTGTCGAGCCTTTCAGGGCATGCCTCCCGAACGGTGCTTGCCAAATCTTGTAGTCAGCCGATTTGCTCCCACAACAGATTGAAAAAAGGGAGAAATCCGCCGAAAAAATGGGCAAAAGGCTGTGAACATCAGGAAAAGCCATTTCTTCCCATCTTTTGGTTATGAGAATGGGTTTTAATTGCCCTCAAAGGGGTTCAACAGGAGCAGGAATCGATAAGGAGGGCATGCTATCATAACCCAAGTTGCTACCTATCTGGGATTCCTCGCCTTCGGCTCGGAATGACAGGTTCGTTTTCACCAAACCGACATTGTCATTCCGAGCGAAGCGAGGAACGCCGCCTGCTCAAAAACAACAGGTAGCAACTCGGGTTATCATAGGGGGCAAGCCATAGACAGGCACTATCTGTCGCTTGCCACCTACGGGCAAGGATGCGATGGAGAGGATGAGGCGCAGGGAGGAGATGTTGACGGAGCAGCTCCGTTTTGGGGAGGGCGAGGCGCAGGTGCAGTTGCGTCGGGCGTGGCGCAACACTCTGCAGGCGTTGCTCCCACAGGTCGCCATCAGCAGTCGCCGCTATCTGGAGGCGGTCGAACCGCTGGAGATAGAGGGCGACTTAGTACGGCTACGCCTGGACAACCCCTTTGGACGCCAGTGGATCTATCATCGCCTGCGCCACGACATCGAGACATTGCTATGCCAGCAGCTGGGGTTCCCTGTGCGTATCGAGCTGGTCGGTGCCGAGGAGGTGCCCGCGCCCGCGCCAGATTTAGCCGTGCCGATGCTGGAGTCGGCGCTCAACGCGCCCCCCCTGCCGCCGCCCCGATTCAATCCCGACTACACCTTTGACACCTTCATCGTGGGACGGAGCAATCGACTCGCGCACAGCGCTGCGATGGCAGTCGTGGACGCCCCAGGCAAGCGCTACAACCCGCTCTTTCTCTACAGCTTGCCTGGGTTGGGCAAGACCCATCTGCTGCATGCGATTGGACAGGCGTTTTTGGCACGCTTTCCCCATGCGCGGGTGCTGTACATCAGTGGTGAGGAGTTTCTGCGCCGTTATGTGCAGGCGGTGCGTCAGGGGCAGGCAGATGAGTTCCGCGAGCTGCACCGCAGCGTGCATCTGTGGCTGGTGGATGATGTGCAGTTCATCGCTGGGCGCGAGCGCACACAAGAGGAGTTCTTTCACATCTTTAATGCACTGTTTGCCACTTCGCGTCCAATTGTGCTGAGCAGCGATAAGCCGCCGCGTGAGCTGCTGGGGCTGGAGGAACGGTTGCGCTCCCGCTTCGAGCAGGGGCTGTGCGCCGATATTGCCCCACCTGATTTCGAGCTGCGCGTTGCCATTCTGCTGGCGAAGGCGGAACGCGAAGGCATTCAGCTGCCCCTCGAAATCGCCGAGTTTATTGCCGATAAGGTGCAATCCAATGTGCGGGCGCTGGAGGGCGCGCTCACCCGCCTCGTTGCCCACAGCTCGATTCAGCGGGAGCCGATAAGCCTTGAGATGGCGGCGGAGGTGCTGCGCACCTTCTTTGTGGACGCGCGTCCCCAACCTGTCACGGTGCAGCGCGTGCTGGAAGCCGTCTGCCACGAGTTCGGTGTCAACCTGAGTGAACTAACGGGCAAAAGCCGTCGGGGAGATATTGTGCCCATCCGACAGATTGCGATGTACGCGGCACGCGACCTCACCAGCGAGCCGCTGGCACGCATCGCGCAGGCGTTCGGACGCAACGACCACACCACTATCCTGCACGCTTGTCAACAAATTAGCCGACGCCTGCCGCGCGATCCACAGCTGCGCGCACGCCTCGAAGCCATCCGACGACGCCTCAACGGGTCATAAATGGGGCTTTGCCAGCGCCCCGTGTAGCGATTCTGCCTCAAGAAATAACCTGCAAATGCCGATAATAAAAATAGCCGCGCATTAATATCACCGAGCGGTGTGGAACCGTGACTCCGGTAGATTGCCCGGCGTAGTGGGGTATCCGTGGCTGCAAGTGCATATGGGTGTTCGAAAAATCATTGAGTGCGTTGACGGCTAAAGCCGTTCCCTGCTAAACGCAGCCCGCCTTCGCGGGCTAAAACAGCCGACACCGGTCGGCTTGGTTTGCTTAGGAACGGCTTCAGCCATCATAGCCAAAGGCGATTTTCCGAACACCCTCCTGACCCCTTGACTTTTATGTCTTGGGCGGGGTATGCTTAAAGCGCCATTAGAGAGGAAGTCGCAGATACCCCTGTGCAGTCGGCATGGATGCCGCTCACCATTTTATGCACGCAGGAGGCTTCTTATCACTGGCTGATAACCTTTGGGTTGAACCCGAATGGATATATATCCTGCGGCTATC
Source organism: Armatimonadota bacterium (assembly GCA_039630445.1). Taxonomy (GTDB): domain Bacteria; phylum Armatimonadota; class Fimbriimonadia; order Fimbriimonadales; family GBS-DC; genus HRBIN15. The sequence goes on along the minus strand of JBCNVA010000135.1, from coordinate 6,869 downwards.
TGGTGGCGAGGTAGCCTTCAGGTGTTTGCTCTGTGAAATGCGTTTGAATGGGGCGCGACACCCGCGCTTCTGCCCTGTATGGGTCAGGTTTTCCTGATCCAGGGAAGGGGAATAGCATTCCATCAAGCAAGCACCCAGATAGATTATTCTGTCTTTGCGTTCCACACCGCCACAATCCGGCTGTGTCTTGGAGGCACAGCGAGAGAATACCTACATCTTAGGGAGGTGAAGTTAAATGGCAAGGGATAATGGTCTGGATACACGCCCACAGGTCGCGTTTGTCAGCACTTACCCGCCCACGGAGTGCGGGCTGGCAACCTTTACTTATGACCTGCTGTTGGCGGTGGAGCAACAGGGCTGGAGTGGGTTGGTCATCTCCGCTGACCACGACGAGCGAAAGGAACATCCAGATCCCCGCGTGGTTTACCAGATTCGACGCGAGCTGATTGGCGATTATGTGGAGGCAGCGGAGTTGCTGAACCGTTCGAATGCGCAGGTGGTCAGCCTTCAGCATGAATATGGCATCTTTGGCGGCGAGATGGGTGAGTATATCATCCCCTTTGTCCGCCGGCTGGAGGTGCCGCTCGTGACCACCTTGCACACCGTTGTGCCGCGTCCTTCTGACACGATGCGGGAGATACTCCGCAAGGTTGTGTTGCACTCGGAGGCGGTGGTGGTCATGGCGCGCACGGCGGTCCACCTATTGCGAACGGTCTACGGATTGCCCGTGCATAATGTGTATGTGATCCCGCATGGCGCGCCCGAACCTCTGCCCATTACCCCGCAAGAAGCAAAGGCGAAGCTGGGGCTGGTCGGGCGTACCGTGCTAAGCACCTTCGGATTAGTGAACCCCGGCAAGGGCATCGAGGATGTGATTCGCGCCCTGCCCGCGATTGTGAAGCGCTTCCCGAACCTGATCTATCTGGTGCTGGGCGAGACCCATCCCAAAATCCGTGCCCGCGAGGGTGAGCAATATCGCGGCATGCTGGAGGCAGAAGTGCGGCGGCTGGGGCTGGAGCGCCATGTGCAATTTGTCAATCGCTACCTCACACTGGACGAGATCCGGCTCTATTTGCGGGCAACCGATCTCTACATCACCCCCTATCACAATCCGGACCAGATCACCAGCGGCACGCTGGCTTATGCATTGGCATCGGGCTGTGTGGTCATCTCGACGCCTTATCTCTACGCGCAGGAGGTACTGGGCGACGGCGGTGGCATGCTGGTGCAATTCCGCGACCCGGCGTCCATCGCGGATGCAGTAGTGCAGCTGCTGTCTGATCCCTACTTGCTGCGCTACCATCGGGCGGTGGCGCAGCGCAAGGCGGTTGGCATGAGCTGGGAGGCGGTCGGACGCGCCTACACCCAGCTCTTTGAGCGGCTGGGACGCCCGATGAAGTATCCCCTCGGCGTGATCCGCCCGCAACCGACCATCTATGCCGAGCTGGAGCAAGCCGTTTCCTGAAACTAACCGAACAACCTCAGGATGTATTGACTCCTGAGTCCACAGGAGATAGGGGGTATAATTAACATAGCGCGCCCCCGTAGCTCAGTGGATAGAGCGCAGGCCTCCGGAGCCTGGTGCGCAGGTTCGATTCCTGCCGGGGGCGCCATGTCCATCACACGGAGGGACGCCGATGCGATGCCTGGCAGGATGGCTGATGCTGCTAATGGGAGCAACACTGGATCAGACCGATCTGCAACTGACCCCTCAATCCCTGACTGTCCATCCTAATCTGGTACGCAACGGTAGCTTTGAGCAGGTACAGAACGGCTTGCCCCTCGGCTGGAGCTGGGACAAACGCAACACCGACGCCACAGTGCAGGTCGTCGAGGGCGAATCAGCCACTGGTGCACGCTGTCTGAAACTGACCAGCACCACGCCGTTTGCCCCTCACACCTACGGGCTGCTGCGCTACGAGGGCGGCGTGCCTGTGAAACCCGACACGGTCTACACGCTCAGTATCCGCTACAAGGCGAAAGGTGGTTATCAGGGCTTCGTGGGCGGTGGGAAGAACTGGCGCGTGCGCCTACCCTTTGAGGATACAGGTGGACAGTGGAAACGCGCCGCTATCACCTTCGCCACCGCCAGCGACGAGACCAATTTCGAACTGATCATCGTGATTGAAGCCCCTTCAGAGGGTCTCTATCTGGATGACCTGAAGCTGGAGGAGGGGCGTGAAGCCACCTTTTTTGTGCCTGCCGAGACGCCTGACCGCCCCCTGCTCTATTTGGGCGAGCTGCCCAGTCAAGTTTATCTAAATGAAGCCTCTTGGCGCTCTGCGATCGAGTTCTATATGCCCACGCAAGCGAATGAAGCGCTTGTGGAGATCCAACTGGGCGAGCAGCGGGTGTATCGGCGGGCGAATTTGCCTGCGGGCGTTGTTCGTGCCGAGTTCCAGTTTGCCGAGCCGCCTGCTCGTGAGCAGACCCTGCGGGTTCGCATCGAGGCACCTCCCTTGCCAGTAGTCGAGGCGAGCCGTACCCTCGCCTTTTTCACCCGACGCGAGGCGCAGCAGCGGCTCGAAGCAATTCGCCAGTCGCTCCCGCGCTGGCAGTCGCAACTGGACACAGTTCGTCAGCGCGGACAGGATATCGCCTACCCGCTCGCCAGCTTCACTATCTTGCAGGAGTTCGTGCCTTATGTGGCGAGCGACCTGCAGAAAGGGCTACTCCAACGCGCCTTCCAACAGCTGGAGGAGATGGAGTCAATCGCGCAACGGCTCACAGCCACGCTGGAGGCGGTGCTGAATGGCAAGCGTCGCCTGCCCACTGTGCCCCGCTATGTGACCTCACCCGTGGAAATTAAGGGCAGCTCGCTGATTGCCGACACCGTAGACCCGCTAACGGGTAAGCGGGCACGACGCCCCGTGTTCTTCGTGGGGTTCGGACACTTCCGCAAGGTGCGCGAGGACCTGGAGAAGTTCCCCCGCATGGGCTTCAACCTCATCCAGATCGAGATGGGCGTGTCGGACATCCTGCCGCGCAAGGGTGAAGTCAGCCTGCAAAAACTGGAAACGGACATCCTGCCCGTGTTGCGCCGCGCGGCGCAGGCGAATGTGCGCGTCGACCTGCTCATCAGCCCGCACTATATGCCCGACTGGGTGCTGCAAGAGTACCCGGAGCTACGCCAGCGCCGCGAGGGCTTTCTCCAATATAGCCTGTTCGCACCCCAGAGCCTGCAGGTGCTCAAAGAATATATTCGCCAATTTGCCCCGCGCCTGCGCAACCAACCTGCACTGAACAGCATCTGCCTCTCCAACGAGCCGATGAATGTGGAGGATCCCCAGTCGGCGCCGCAGCTGCGCGCATGGCGCGAGTGGCTCAAAGCCCGCCACAAAACGCTGCTGACGCTGAATGCCCGCTGGAAGACAAACTACCAGCAGTGGGACGAAATCCCGATCCCAACCGAGGGCGCTCCGTATGCCGAGTTTTGCCTTTTCAATCAAGAGTGGACAGCAAACTGGCATCGGGCACTTGCCCAAGAGGTAAAGCGCTACCTGCCTGGCGTCCCCGTCCACTCGAAACTGATGAGCTGGGTGTTTCTGAACGACACAGAGCAGCATCGGGGCATTGATCCGCAGCTCTTTGCCGAGTTCTGCGACCTGCACGGCAACGATGCCCTCACCTTTTACAACCATGCGCCCAATTCGCTCTTTGCGTTCGGTTGGGTTGGCACGATGATGGCGCACGATTTGCAGCGTTCGCTGCGCAACGCCCCCTTGTTCAACTCCGAAAACCATGTGATCCCTGACAGGGAGGAGCGTCCTGTGCCGCCGCAGCATGGGCGTGCCGTGCTGTGGGAGGAGGCGATTCGGGGGCTGTCCGCCACCACCTTCTGGGTCTGGGAGCGCACCGATGACCCCCAGAGCGATTTTGCGGGCAGCGTGTTGCACCGTCCTGCGTTCATAGAGGCATTAGCGCACACGGCGCTCGACTTGAACCGCTTGGCGCCCTATGTCGCCGCGCTGCAGAATCAACCGCCCGATGTCTACCTCTATCACTCGCCGCTCGATCTGGTGTTGCAGGGTGCTGATGCCTTGATTGCCCGCGACAGTTTGTATATCGCGCTGACGATGCTGGGCGTGCGTGTCGGGTTCGTCACGGAGCGTCAGGCGGCAGCACGCCAGCTGCCAGCGGGCAACAAGCGCATTCTCTTGCCGAATGTGCAGTATCTTTCAGACGAGGCGCTGATCGCGCTGGATGCGTATCGGCAGCAAGGCGGTGGGTTAGTGGCGCTGGGTGAGCCGATTCTGCGCTTTGATCAGTACGGGCGTCCGCGTAGCTCGCGCCTGCCTATCCAGATTATTGACCGCGATCCGGGGCTGGATGCCCGCTTAGTCCATCAGAGGCTGGCACGCCTGCTGGATGAGTGGAACATTGCGCGCCCGCTGCGCCTGTTGGACGAACAGGATCAACCCGCGTGGGGCGTTGCCTATCGCACTGCGCCCTATCAGAACGGCTTCGTCGCCAGTCTGTGCAACTACACCCAGAAGCCCATCACTGTGCGCCTTAGAAACGACAAGGGGCAACCGATCCGGGCAGTGAACCTGTTCACGGGCGAGCGTGTCAGCGGTCAGCTCACCCTTCAGCCGTTAGAACCCGTGCTGTTGCAGTGGTAAAGCGGCATTATTCGCCCAAATTGGGGTGATTTTTTGCCAGAATCCACCCCGAAAAAGCAGGAATCGAGCAGGATGGTGTAGAATATAGACAGTGCAGGCAGGTTGAACCTGTCTGTAATCTAACCCATAAGGAGGGAGGCTGTATGCAGTTCTTCAGCGTGAAGGACCGCAAGATGATTGATGTGCCGGACAATCAGGTGAAGGCGGTCAAATATGAGCGGACCACCAAGTCCGGTAAGAAGCAGGTGCGCTACGCCCTGAAAGCCGAGTACAACGGGCGCAAGCTGACCAAGTTCGTGGACGAGGCGACCTATAAGAAGTACGGCGGCAAGTAGGGGAGAGTCAGCGGGGGGGAACCCTCGCCAGGCTGAACGCTTGGCTTGCCATCTCTGGTCAGCCGTTGTTTGGGGGGTTCCCCGCCTGCTTCAGCCAAAAAGGCGGCACTGGCTTGCCCAAGCCGCGCACTACCCCAAACAGCACCATGGCTCCTATGGGCAACGCCAGCCATACGGGCAGCCCAAATGCGGTGGCAAGGTCACCTATCGCCCACGCCACGATGCCCGCTGTCAGTGCATACGGCAGCTGCGTGCACACATGGTCAATATGATCTGATCCCGCAAAGATGGAGGATAGCACCGTGGTGTCGGAAATCGGGGAGCAGTGGTCGCCAAAAGTGGCGCCTGCCAGCACTGACGAAAGCGAGGCGATCAGGAAAAAGGTCTGCTCCTCTGCCCCCATGCCTTGCGTAAGGCTCCAGGCTAACGGAATGACCAGCGGCATCAGGATGCTCATCGTCGCCCACGAGCTGCCCGTGGCGAAGCTAATCCCTGCCGCCACCAGCGTCGTCAGCGCAGGCAACCACTGGGGCGACAGCACCCCCGTGAGTGACTGCACCAAGTAGCGTGCCGTGTGCAGATCGCTGCAGACCTGCCCGATGCTCCACGCCAACCCTAAAATCAGCAACGCAAGAAACATCGCGCGCATGCCTGCCAGCCACGCTTCGAAGGCACGCGCTAACCCCATCCCTCTGAGCAGCACCATGAGGAACGCCACCCCACACCCCATCACAGAACCCCACAATAGGCTATTGTACGAATCGGCATTCGCCAGGATCGCGCGAAGGTTGAACCCACCCTGCATCTCACCCGCACCGTAATAGCCTGTGTAGAGCAACCCGCCCAGCGTGCCGAATATGGCTGCCAGCAGCGGCAGGATGGCACTGCTGAGTGTGCCCTGCACATGCGCTTCGGGCATCAGCTCTGCCGAGTCGTAATCGGCTAAGGGCGCGGCGTTCTCGCCCAGCACGCGCCCTGTGGTGCGCGCCCGCATCTCCGCCCGATACATCGCCCCAAAATCGCGCCGCTGCCAGACCAGAATCGCCAGCAAAATGAGGGCGAAAATCGGATAGAAGCGGTAGGGCAAACTCTGCACAAAAGCCCAGTACGGCTCCATCGTGATCCCGCTCGCCTGAAAGCTTTCGGCAATCACGGAAACCTCAAAACCGATCCAGGTACTGATCAGGGCAAGATTGGCAACAGGGGCGGCGGTTGTATCAATCAGGTAGGCGAGCTTCTCGCGCGAAACGCGCATCTGGTCGCACAGCGGGCGCATCGCCGTGCCCACAAAAAGGCTGTTCGCATAATCGTCAAAAAAGATGACCAGCCCCATCAGGAAGGTGCTTGCCTGCGCGCTCCGATCCGTGCGCACGAATCGGCTCAGCGCGCGCACAATCGCCTTCAGCCCGCCCGAACGGGTGATCAAGCCCACCATCCCGCCCAACAGCAGCGTAAATCCAACGATTTTGAGGTGATCGGTGTCTGCGTAGGCGTTCAGTAGGTAGGTATCAGCGACACGCAGCAGCGCCGCAAGGGGATTGGTGCCAAAAACCATCCATGCACCCAGCCAGATACCCCCCACCAACGCCAGCACCACCTGTCGGATGAGCAGCGCGAGTGCAACCGCCAGCAGTGGGGGCAGCAGACTCCACCACGCAGGCAACACGCGCAGCACGCCCTCACCACGCTGCCCCTCTATAGACCACTCATAGCGGGCTATGCCCGTCGCGGGCAAGCGCACCGTCAGTTTCAGGCTGCCTTGGGCATCGGCGGTTTGCTCCCAGGTTAAAGGCGGACGCCCCTCGTGGATAACGCGCAAGGTGAATTGGGCTTTGGGGGGCAGCCCCGAAGCGCTCACTTCGAACGGCACGCCCTGCAACGCCACGCGCGGCATCTGCACCTCCACGCTTTG
>JBCNVA010000134.1:0-6565 GCA_039630445.1 Armatimonadota bacterium | reverse complement strand
CTGCTGCGCATGGGGCGCTACGCCGAGGCGGGGCAGGTCTATACCGAAGCGCTGCAGTACAAGCAACTGCCCGCAACCTATGTTGGTTTGGCGCAGGTGGAGCAGGCATTAGGCAACTATGAGGGGGCGGTCAATCACTATCTTTCTGCGGCACGGCACGCCCGCACCAACGAGGCGCAAACCTATCGGCGCAAAGCGGCACAACTCCTGCTGCAACTGGGCGAGCAGGCATACCAGCGGGGCGACCGCCTCGAAGCACTGAGCAAGTGGCAGCAGGTGATGGAGATTGCGCCCGGTACAGACGAAGCCACTGAAGCCCGCAAACGCTTTGAGCGGGCGCTGGAGGAACCGCTGCGCCGCTAATTGATGCACACTGAGGTATATTATTCCTCTACGATGGGCTATCGGGTGGCGATTGTTGGCGCGACGGGGGCAGTGGGCACCGAACTGCTCAAGATTTTAGAGGAGCGACGCTTTCCTGTCGATTCGCTGCGCCTGTTCGCTTCGGAACGCTCCGCCGGCAAGCAGCTCCGTTTTAGGGGCGAACTGCTCACAGTAGAACCGTTATGCGAAGGGGCGTTCAAGGGTATCGAGATCGCCTTTTTCTCGGCAGGGGCGTCGCGCAGCCGTGAGTTTGCCCCCCAAGCGGTGCGGGCAGGCGCGTTGGTGATCGATAACTCCTCCGCTTTCCGTCTTGATGACGAGGTGCCGCTGGTCATTCCAGAAATCAACGGTGAGGCGGCACGGGCGCACAAGGGCATCCTTGCCAACCCGAACTGCTCCACGATTATCCTGCTGATGGCGTTGGCGCCCCTGTTGCGCCTAACGCGCCTTCGACGGGTGATTGTGTCCACCTATCAGGCGGCGAGCGGCGCAGGCGCACAGGCGATGCAGGAGCTGCTGGAGGCAACCCGCGCCTATTTACAGGGTGAGCCTTACGAACCGCGCGTGCTGCCCCACCCCTACGCCTTCAATCTGTTCTCGCACAACTCGCCCATCTATGACGATGGCTACAACGAGGAGGAGCGCAAAATCCTGCTCGAATCGCGCAAGATTCTGGGTGAACCCGATTTAGCCGTTTCTGCCACATGCATCCGTGTGCCCGTGCTGCGTGCGCACAGCGAGAGCATCCATGTGGAGCTGGAACACCGCCCGCCGCTGGAAACGATACGCGAGGCGTATCGCAACTTTGCGGGTGTGCGGCTGGTGGATGATCGCGAACGCAACCATTTCCCGATGCCCATCGAGGCGACGGGGCGCGACGAGGTGCTGGTCGGACGCCTGCGCGAGGACACCGCCCTGCCAAACGGACTTGCGCTGTTCGCCTGCGGCGATCAGCTCCGCAAAGGCGCAGCCCTTAACGCGATTCAGATTTTGGAGAGGATTGTTCAGTTCTAGTAAACAAGCTCGTACATCACGCTGCATAAAGCACCTCGGCACTTTCGAGAATTGCCTTGCGACGAATATAATTCGCGCTCCGTTCAACGCCCTCCCGCGAGATTAGCTCTACCTTGCGCCCAAAGAGAGCGCTGAACTCCGATTCTGCCCGATAGAGCTGGAAAAATGACCAGCGAATGCCAGGCTCAAAAGTCACCAGCAGGTCGATGTCGCTGTCAGCGCGAAAATCGGCACGTAGCACGGAGCCAAAGACCTCCAAGCGCGCAATCCGCCACTTGCGACAGAGGTATTTCAGCGCCTGCCTGTCAACCTGCAAGATTGCTCGATGCGGTAGCTGTTTCATCGCCAACGGCGATTCTACCCGATTTCTAAGGTGCTATCCCAGCAATTGGCAAGCCGAGGGTTGGTTCCCAGCCCATCAGCAGGTTGAGGTTCTGGATGGCTTGTCCAGCAGCGCCCTTCACCAGATTATCGATCGCGCTGATAACGATCGCCATCTGCGTGCGGGCATCGATAGTCAAGCCGATGTCGCATCGATTGGAGCCGTACACATGGCGCGTGGCGGGGAAGTCGCCTAAGGGACGCACCCACACGAACGGCTGCTCCCCGTAGAAGGTGGTGTAGAGCGCGTGCAGGTCGCTGAGCGCAACGGGCTGCTTCAGGCGGGCGTAGACCGTGCAGAGGATGCCGCGCGTCATCGGCACAAGGTGCGGCGTGAAACGCACGCGCACAACGGTCTCGCCATTCTGCCGAATCGGCGAGACACCCATCCCGCGACGCGCCAGCCCGCTCAGGGTTTGCTCGATCTCAGGCGTATGGCGATGGCGCTCCACCGCATAGGCTTTGAAATTCTCGTTCAGCTCGGTAAAGAGATAGTCCACACTAACGCGCGACCGCCCCGCGCCCGACACGCCCGATTTCGCGTCGATCACGATGCACTCGGTGATTACCAGATTGGCGCAGATGAGCGGCGCCAGTGCCAGTGCGCTCGCCGTCGGATAGCAGCCGGGATTAGCAACCAGGCGCGTGTAGTGATACGCCTCAGGTGGGGTCAGTTCGGGTAAGCCGTAGAGCGCTTCGTTCAAAAGCGCAGGCGCACGATGAGGCATCCCATACCACTCCTCAAACACCGCGGGGTCACGCAGGCGAAAATCGGCGGAAAGATCGATGACCCGCAGCCCATTCTTGAGCAGGGCAGGCGCATGCTCCATCGCAAAGCCCGTCTCGCCCGCAAGGAACACCACCTCGCACTCGCTCGCCAGCCGTTCCACATCAAACCCACTCAGTGGGGGCAAATTAAGCCCTCCAAGATGGGGCAGCAGTTCGGCGAGGGGCTTGCCCGCCTCCGTGCGCGAGACGAGCATAGTGATTTCCACCCGCGGATGGGCGCTCAGCAGGCGCACCAGCTCCGCGCCCGTGTAGCCCGTCGCGCCCACGACACCTACCCTCACGCGCGCCTTTGGGGCAAAATCGGGCATGTTAGACCTCCTTTGCTCACGGAAGCAGCTCCTCGGGTCGGAACCAGAGCTTGATTTCATATTCAGCCGCTTCGGGGTCGGAGGAGCCGTGAATAATGTTGCGCTCGATGTCCAACCCAAAATCGCCGCGGATGGTGCCCGGCGCGGCGTTCAGCGGGTTCGTTGCACCCATCATCTGGCGCACCGTCTCAATTGCATTTGGGCACTCCAGCACCATCGCGACGACAGGTCCCGAAGTAATGAAATTGACGACGCTTTCAAAAAAGGGCTTATCACGATGCACCGCGTAGTGGCGTTCTGCCAGCTCGCGTGTCGGCTGAACCATTTTCAGCCCCACGATGCGGATACCCCGCCGTTCGAAACGGGCGATAATCTCACCAACCAGCCCGCGTTGAACCCCGTCGGGCTTCACAAAGACCAGCGTGCGCGTCACCTCTGCCATATCGCCCGAAAGTATACCACGCAAGCGGTGAGGCAACGCTCGCGGCAACCCGCGATTGGGCTACTTCATGCTGGCGATACTGATTTGGGCAGCCAGTCTGCCTGCAATCTGGCGGAACGCTTGCGCCTGCGCCGATTCAGGGGCAGCCAGGATGGCGGGCTTCCCTGCATCGCTGGAGAGGCTCACGACAGGATCCAACGGGATACTGCCCAGAAACGGCACGCCAAGCCGTTCGGCAAACCATCGCGCACCAGGTCCTGGAAAGATAGCGGTGCGCTGCCCGCAGTGGGGGCAGACAAACTCACTCATATTCTCGATCACGCCCAAAATAGGTGCGTTCAGCCTGCGAAAGAGCGCCACCGATTTGCCTGCAATGCTGCCTGCCACCTCCTGCGGCGTCATCACGATAACGACGCCTGTCAAGGGCACTAATTGGGCAGTGGTCATCGGCGCATCGCCCGTGCCCGGCGGCAAATCCACCAGCAGATAGTCCAACTCGCCCCAGCGTACATCCACAAAGAGCTGGCGCACCGTGCCCGCCACAATCGGACCACGCCACATCGCCGCCTGATCCTCCTCCAGCAGGAAGCCCAGCGACATAATCGACAGCCCGTAGCGCCGAATCGGGATAATCTGCTGGGCGTCCACAAGAGGTCTCTCGTGCTGGCAACCGAGCATTTTGGGAATGCTGGGACCATACACATCGGCATCGAGCAAGCCGACTTTCGCACCCGTCTCCGCCAGCGCCACGGCTAAATTGACCGCCACCGTCGATTTGCCCACGCCGCCCTTGCCGCTGGCAATCGCCACGATATGCTTCACCTCGGGCAGAATGTCCTCAGGCGCCAGCGCCCGCTGCCGCACCTGCGCCGTCATCTCCACATTGACCGCCGACACGCCGGGCAACGCCCGCAACAGCGCCTCCGCCTGCTCCTTCATCTGGTCGCGCACCGGACACGCGGGCGTAGTCAGCTCAATCACCACTTTGACCGCCCCATCACAAATCACCACATCCTTGACGAACCCCAGCGACACAATATCCCGATGGAGGTCAGGGTCGATGATATTCCGAAGCGTGTCCAGAACCTGTTCACGCGTGATGGTTGCCATAGTGCCTCCCTAATAGGGATTGTACCCGAAAAGGGGTATCTGGCAGAAGCGACGCCTCACCGCTTATATGCCACCAGCACGCCGTCGCGCAGGGGGATTAGGCTGCATATGAAGTCGGGATCGTGGGTCAACATCTGCGTGAGGGTGCGCACACCCTCCGTAGCGGGAGAGCGATCCGCCTCGTCAAAGATGGCGCCGTGCCAGAGCGCGTTATCGACCACCAGCACGCCACCTGAGCGCAGCTTCGGTTTGATGACCGCCAGCGAATCGGGATACTGCTCCTTGTTGATGTCGTTGAAAATCAGATCGAACAGCCCCTCTGTTTGCTGGAGTTGTGCCACCGCTTCGTTGACATAGAAGCGCACCAGGTCGATTAGCCCCAGTCGGCGGAGATAGTCGCGGGCGTCACGCGAGAGCGTTTCGTCCCACACAACATGGTAGACCTCGCCACCACCGTTATCGCGCACGCCAAGCGCAAACCACGCCGTGGAGTAGCCGAAGCCTGACCCTAGCTCGAACACGCGCCGAGCGCCCGTCAGCCGCGTCAGCAGGTAGAGAAACTGCCCCACCACAGGTCCCACAATCGGGAAGCGCGTCTCGGCAGCCCGCTGCTCCATTTCCCGTAGCACAGGATGGCGCTCGGGTACGAGCGACTCCAAATACGGCGCCAGTTGCGGATGGTAGAGTTCCATCGCTAAAGCCCCGTAGGCAACCCACTTCCCAAGCTGCGGAGCAGATCCGTGCCCTGCGCCCCAATAGAGAAGTACTTACGGATACCGTACTGTTGGCACACTTTCGTCAGCTCCTCGTCGGCGCGGGCGAATTTGGCATCCAGCTCAGGCTGAGCCGATCCCAGCAATCCGGTCAGTCCGCCCAAATCGCCCTCGATCAAGTCCTCCTCGATCTGGGAGATGGTCGTGATATACTCGCTCAAGCCCGCATAATAGGTATCCGCCAGCACGCGGCACTCAGCAGGGGGCTGCTTGCTCTGGAAAAACTGGAGCAGGGCTTCCCATTCCTTGCGGCGTTGCTGATAGCCTTGGCGCAGTTTCTCGCGCTCGCGCTCGTAATTGGCTTCGGCTTGCTCGAGATCGCCCTGCGCCATCCCGCGCGCCACCTCTGCTCGCAATACGATCGCCTGCACCATCATCGAAAGGACTGGGGCGATATTGCGTTCCATCTGCTGGCGTCGCTGCTCGGTGCGTCGCAGATGCTCCAGCCAATCGAGGATGTGCGGTGGCGGGGGCTGTTGCTTGGGCGCCTCCGCTTCCAGCATGCTGGGACCTGTCGGCTTAGGGGCTTCCGCTTCCAGTACGCTGGGACCTTCAGGCTTGGGCGCTTCTGCTTCCAGCACGCTGGGACCTTTGGGCTTTTGCACGCGCACCTGCGTGAGCAACCCGCTCTGGATACCGATCACGAAGGCAAGACCAATCACCCCCAGCACGCCCAGCACTAAGGCTAACCACTTATATAGGGTTCGCCTACCCGAAGCGGGTGGCGCGCCTATCGAGGCGGTTGCTGCAGGGCGACCACAATAGGGGCAGAACTGCGCCCCCTCTGGCAGCTGCTGTCGACAATTTAGACATTGCACGCTGACTTGCACCTCCGTGTCCCTTGGACACCCCCATTATACCCGCCCCCACTCATTGATGCTTATCCCGTCAACATCCCAATCCCTCACAGGTAGGCTACAAACAACTGGCGAGGTTCCTCCGCTACAGCCCGAAGAAGGGTTTCAATCCCTCACAGGTAGGCTACAAACCGAGATCAAGTGTAGCGAGGTATGGCTCAAATACATGTTTCAATCCCTCACAGGTAGGCTACAAACAGCGAGACGTCGCCCGGGTAACGACCAGTTCGCCTCTGTTTCAATCCCTCACAGGTAGGCTACAAACTGGAACCGCATCCCCGTCCCACGAACCCGTATCCTGGTTTCAATCCCTCACAGGTAGGCTACAAACTGAAGTAAGATAGGAGGGATAGGTATGCGATACAATGTTTCAATCCCTCACAGGTAGGCTACAAACAGTTGTCGACACTATCTCTTGCGATATACACTTGTAGTTTCAATCCCTCACAGGTAGGCTACAAACGTTTCATACCAAAGGCTCAAGCGGAACCTCCAGCGCGTTTCAAT
>JBCNVA010000133.1:0-6856 GCA_039630445.1 Armatimonadota bacterium | reverse complement strand
AGCGCGTGGGCATCCCGTGGCTGGGCTACACCTGTGGCGAGTGCCGCTACTGCCGTTCAGGGCGCGAGAACTTGTGCGACCGTGCGAAGTTCACGGGCTACACTCTGGACGGCGGCTACGCCGAATATACGATTGCTGATGCCCGCTATGTGTTCCCCCTGCCAGCGAATTATGACGATGTGGAGCTTGCCCCTTTGCTGTGCGCGGGGCTGATTGGCTACCGCTCGTACCGATTAGCGCGCGAGGGCATGCAGGGCAATCGGCTGGGCATTTACGGGTTAGGTGCAGCCGCGCACATCCTGGTGCAGATTGCCACGCGCGAGGGGCAGCGGGTGTTCGCCTTCACCCGACCGGGCGATTACGAGACGCAAGATTTCGCGCGGCAGTTGGGCGCGTGGTGGGCGAGCGGCTCCGACCAGATACCCCCAGAACCGCTGGACGCCGCGATTATCTTTGCACCCGTAGGCGATTTAGTGCCCGCCGCACTGCGCGCCGTCACCAAGGGCGGGATCGTGGTCTGCGGCGGTATCCACATGAGCGACATTCCCAGCTTCCCGTATCGCCTGCTGTGGGAGGAGCGGGTCATCCGCTCGGTGGCAAACCTCACCCGCTGGGATGGCGAGCAATTTTTCAAGAAGGTGAGCCAGTTCCGCATCGAGACCCATGCGCACCCGTTCCCCTTGGAGGAGGCAAACGAGGCGCTGGAGGCACTACGCGCGGGCAAAATTCAGGGCGCAGCCGTACTCATCCCGTAGCCCCGTTGCAGACCGCCCTTCCGACGCGCTAACGGGTTGCCTATCGCTTCGGGCGAAGTTCCTGCCGAATCCCCTCGAAGGTGAACACCTTGCCTTTGAGTTGCTGGGCTTTGCGCTCGGCTTCCTCGCGCGTGGCGACAGCCAGCGTGCGACTGCCCATCGGTGTCTGTAGGTCGTCCGCCCGCACATAGTACGCCTTCGTGCCATCCAGCCATTCGTCGGGCTTGTCGTGACGATGCACCCAGTAGCGCTTGGGCTTAATCCGCTCGCTGTCCAGGAACATGCAGTTGAAGTCGTCATATTTGCGGATTTCGCCCTCCTGCGTTTCGACGGCGCAGGCGTAGGGCGCCTCGTTGATAATCATGCGGCACTGGGCGCAGACATCCTCGCCGTAGCGAATGGTGGGCGGCTGCACCGTGCGCTGGCAGCCTGCCAGTAGCACCAGCAGCAGAAGCGCGATTCTCATTCTATCGCCCCCTTGCGCGTGAACCAGCCGAGGGCAAGCAGGAAGGGTGCAACCATCCATGCCGAGAGGACCGCCGCGAACATGGACAGAACCGCATCGCCCAGGGCATCGCGGGCATATACCCCTGCCGAGCCAAGCACCTCCAGATTGCCCTCCATCAGCTGCACCACGGCGATTTTGAACACCTGCAGCGGGTTCAGCAGGGTGAGCCAGAGCAGGGTAGAGGCTCGCAACTGTAGGGCGATCGCTGTGCCGATGATGCCCAGATCGCTGATGAACACCAGCAGTAGCCACATCAGTAGGGCGATGCCGACCGCCGTCGCCCCACGCTTCACCAGTGTAGAGATAAGCAGTCCCAGTGCGAGGCAGCTCCAGCCCAGCAGCAGGGTCAGCCCCAGCTGCCCCAGAAAGGGCGTCAGCGGCACATCCGCGCCCGCCATATAAATAATCAGCCCGCTGCTGCCGAAGCCAATCAGCACCGCTGCACCGAGCGTCAGCATTGCGCCAAAAAACTTGCCCAGCACAATTGCCGCGGGCGTCAACGGCTGTGCCAGCAGCGTGTGTAGCGTCTGCTGATCACGCTCCGCCGCGATGCTCAGCGCACCCAGCAGCAACCCCATCAGCGGCACAATCAGCAGCGACAGATTGAGCAGGCTGGCGAAGGTGCGTCCGAACCCGATAGCACCCCCTTGCCCTACGCCCGCCAGCCCGAATAGCGTCAGCAGCAGCGATAGCCCGATAAAGATGCTCATCAGCATCACGAACCAGCGATTGCGTCGGGCGTCGCGCACCTCCTTGCTCGCTAACAGGCTGATTAATCTGGGCAGGGATGCCCGGGCTACGCCCTGAGAAGGGCTGCTCTCTCCTTTAGTGGGGGGGATGGGGTGTGCGTCGCTTGTTGGTGAGGAGGTCAGAGCCGCAAAACGCATCGGTTCGTCCAGCGTCGCCCACTCGGGCGGCTCGGTAGGCGGACGCCACTCATAGTCCAGCACCTCCACGCCCGCCCGCAGCAGCAGGCTGAGCGGCTCCACCTGCTTCGCCTCCAGATGGCGCACAATGATCAGTCCGTCGGTTGCCTCCGGATGGTAGCCTGCCTCGTGCAAGAGGTGCAGGGCGCGCGTTGCTTGATCGGGCGGCACGGAGAGGCGCAGGCTGCCATGCCGCTGCCACAACGACACGAACTGGGAACCTGTCAGCTCCGCCACTTTGCGCCCCCGCTCCAGCACAATCACCCGGTCGGCTAAGGCGCGTACCTCGGTGAACTGGTGCGTGCAAAAGAGCAAAGTTTTGCCCTGCGCTTTCAGCCTGCGCAGCAGCTCCAGCCACTCGGCACGGGCTGCCGCATCCAGATGGGCAGTCGGCTCGTCCAACAGCAGCACGGGCGGGTCGGACAAGAGCGCCAGCACCAGCGCAAGCTTCTGCTTCATGCCGCCCGAAAGCGCGCTCACCGGCTTGCTCCGATGCTCTTTCAAACCCCACTCATCGAGCAGGGCATCCGCGCGTGCCGTGGGGACACCTCGCAACTGGGCGTAGAAATAGGCTGTTTCCTGCACACTGAGGTCGGGATGGAGATGAACGAGCTGGGGTACATAGCCGATTTGTTGACGCACGGCGACGCCCTCGCGCTTGACGGAGCGCCCCAGAATCTGCGCCTCGCCTTCGAAGCGCAGCAGCCCCAGCAGGCAGCGCAGCACGGGGGTCTTGCCTGCCCCGTGCGCGCCCCTGAGCGCGCGCTTCTCACCCTCGCGCATAGCAAACCCCAACTCCGCCACCGCCGTCAGCTGCCCAACGCGACGGGTTAGCCGCTCTACCTGAATGACCATAGCGCCTCCCCACCCCTCGGAACGCCCCAACCACCTGAACGGCTTTCCATTCGGCTTCAGGTGGGGGATTCCCTGCAGAGCGATACGCGGGCTTCGCATGCCCAGCACGCCCAGCGCCAGCAACCCCAGCGCCGTCCACAGCCAGCTGCTGCGCGTGGCAGGTGAATGAGCAACAGGTGCGGAGGGGGGTACGCCTGCGCGTGTCATGGGTCGTTCATCCATCACCATCGACTGCGGCGCAAACAGCGGGAACAGCCGCGCCCCAAAATCGAGCGCCTGCGCCGAGGGACTGTACGCCAGGATCCGCAGCGCACTGTTGCTGGCGGCAATCTGGTCGAACACCTTCATCGCGCGATAGGGCACATCCCCGATTCCATCACCGTCCGCATCATAGCCCGAATAATCGCTCCAGAAGTTGCCTGCCCAGCGCACGCCCGCCACCGAATCGGGGCGATCCATCCGCACCTGCTCGATGTTCTCCACCATGCGATTGCCCTGAAACAGGTTCGGCTTGACCGCCAGCACCAGATGCACGCCCACATCGTTGCGAATGAACCAGTTGTCCCTGTAAACCCCTTCACCGCTGTCGATAAATAGCCCTGTGCGGTTGTCAGCAACGAGATTCTTTTCAATCTCTAACCGATAGCCATCCTTTACGCCAAACCCCATCCCACTGGGACCGTGCGAGTGAACAATCTGATTGCCCCGCACTCGAACCCCCTCACTGTACATAATGTAGATACCGACTGAGTTATATTCCAGCTGGTTCTCCTCCACAAGGCTACCGCTGCAATACATAAAATGCACGCCATAGCGACAGTCGCGCACGCGATTCCTACGAATCGTCAATCCTTCCGAATACCAGAACACGAGGTCACGCCCGCCCACCACCCGATTGTTCTCCACGACGGTATGGTGGCTGTACCAGATGCGGATCTGGTCGCCGCGCCGCGCCACAGGCAAATCGTGCGAATAGATTTCGTTATTCCGAATGAGGGTACGATGAGCGTACTGCAGGTGCACGCCGAACAGCACCTTCTCGAGGCGGTTATTTTCCACGATGCAGTCGGGTGCGGAGACCCGCACGCCACTATCCTGGGCATCGAGAATGATTCCGCTGTTTCGGATAACAAACCCCCTCAGAACGCATCGGGGCGCTTTCAGATGGATTACGCTCCCCCGTCCCTCGCCGTTGAGAACAGGGGAGCGTTCACCCACAAGCGTGAGTGTTTTATCCACAACAAAGTTGCCTCTGTGTTCGCCTCCAACCACGCGAATGGTGTCGCCAGGGCGCGCCTGCTGAATCGCCTGCTGCAGGCTCAAACCTGTGTGCGGGCTGACCACCCATGGAGTGGCCTGGTCATCCTGCCCATAAAGCGCCAGCCCTGCTACAAGCATGAGGGTCAGCACCGTGGCGGCTTTCGTCGCAACGGTTGCAGCTTGAGGCTTAGCCGCGCACCGCAGGCGACGGCAAACGGCTACGCAGGTCAAAATGCCTGCTGCAAGCACCATGAAGTAGCCGATGTGGAACCATGCAAACACCTGAAACTGCCCCACTTTGCCCGGTCCCACCAGCGGCGGGATGAAGGGCTTAATCATCGCGCTGAGAGGCGCTTTGGGGTCCAGATTCAAGCCATATTCGCGCAGCCAGTAGTAAAGATCGCCTGCAAACACGAATGGTACTGCCCAAACAGGCAACGCCAACAGAATTTGCAGCCAGCGTGGACGCGGTATCAGTGCCAGCAGCACGAGCGCCAGTGCAATCGCGCTCAAGCCCGGCACGGAAATTTTGCGTTCAAAAGGTGCCGCTTCACCCAGCGGGCGCATGCCGATGTAGTGGTTCAGCCCGTCCACCTCCTGCACATCGCCACCCGCGCCTGTGACATAGACCACCACATTCAGACCCTTCGGGTACTGCGGTGCAACGATGTGGATTTGCCAGTAGGGCAGCCAGATCGAGGCAAACACCAGGAGCGCCGCGACGACCAGCATCACTTTATTCCGTCCCTCTCCAGGGCAATCAACACTTGTTCTCATGGTTAGACCTCCTGCTGTAGCCCGGGCATCCTGCCGATGTCCCTTGGTTTAGAGCTTGGTGAACCGATTACCCGCGCAGCACGCGCTCTAAAAAGTGGGGCAGGGGCGCCCCCTGCCCCCAGTGGAGAGGTCTCACGGCTCCACCAGCAGATACCCCATCATCTCCAGGTGGAGCGCGGAGCAGAACTCGGAGCAGTAGAAGGAGTAGACCCCTTCCTTATCCGCCACGAATTCGAGCGTGACGGTCTCGCCCGGTTCGAGGCTCGCGCTCAACCCGTAGCCGGAGAGGGTGAAGCCGTGAGTGGCGTCGCGCGTGCGCTCCAGGTTAGTAAGATGCCAAACCACACGCTGACCCTTCTTCACTTTGACATGCTCTGGCACGAAGTGGCTACGGACCAGCGTGGAGTAGATCGTGACGGTGTTGCCGTTGACTTCGATGCGCCCTTTGGTAGTGGCGTAGGGGCTTTTCGCCTGCATATGCGCGTCCCAGCCGACCTCTGGATAGACCTCCCAGCTCTTCAGGCGGTCGGCACGGATAATCTGCGCATAGTGCGGCTCGCCGATGCCCAGCGGCATATCGTACAGCAGACGCATCCGCTCGCCCGGTTGGCTGATGTCGATCAACTGCAGGTTCTGCGGCAGCAACGGACCGATATTGACGAAGCGGTCAACTGACCACTTGTTCAGCGCCACGAGGTACTTGCTCTGCGGGTTCACCGTGTCGCCTTCCGTCACCGCCAGGTGCCCGATATTGTAGTGGGTCTGAACCTTGCCCACCAGCTTCCACGGTTCCTCAGGCGCTTTGTACTTGCAACCACCCAGCGTCCAGCGCGCCACCGCAGTGTCCAGGAACAGGCTGGTGTAGGCATAGCCCTGATCGTCGAACTGGGTGTGCAGTGGTCCCAGCCCCAGCTCCACCTGCGCCTCTTTCGTCGCGTCGAAGCGCAGCACAGGCACGCCATACGGGTCGAGTTTCTCATAGTCCTTGTTGGCGATGGCTTGCTTGATCTTCTCGATGTTGTAGATGGTCACATGGGGATCCAGCTTACCGCCAACCACAATATGCTTCCCACAGGGGCACACATCGACGCCGTGCGGGCTTTTCGGCTCTGGCGTGAAGTAAAGCACGCCGCCCGCCACCGCCTCTTTCAGGGGCAACACCTTGAAGCCGTTGATCGTGATGAACTTGCCCTGCCGCACCAGCTTCTCCGCCTGTTTCCAGTTGATGATGTGCAGGTAATCCATGTCGCCCTGCGAGACGCCTGCTTCAAAGGGTGGGTTGCCCTTCTCGATGCCGCCCGTTGCCAGCTCCGCGTTGAACGAGTTCACGAACACCCAGCCGTCGCTAGCAGCCTTGCCGCAGTCCGCCAGATCCTGCCAGTAGGGTGGCACTTCGATGCCGAACGATTGCTCCGGCACGATGCGCCCTTTCTTGCGGTCGAACTTCCAGAAGGTGATTAGCCCGCGATACTCCTCCTTGTACCGCTCGATAGGCGCATACTTGTTGCCCAGCGGCAACCCGTATTGCGAGACCTCCACCACATACTCGGTGTTGGGCGTGACGAACGCCGCGCCATGGTTGTTGTCGAACACAGGGTTTTTCACAATCTGCTTGGTCTCCCAGTCGCGCAGGTCGATTACCGCCACTTGCCCGTTCGCCTTGTCGCCAATAAAGAGGAACTGTCCGTCGTACTCGCCGTTCGTCTCACTCAAAGCGGGGTGATGGGTGTCCGCCGCAGGATCAGGTCCGCGTCCGTAGAGTTCATGCAGCGCGT
>JBCNVA010000132.1:0-9931 GCA_039630445.1 Armatimonadota bacterium | reverse complement strand
CATTCTCAGGCAGTTGGATGGTGTGCATCGGACGCATCACACCAGACTCGTAAACGGCTTACACTGTCATAGTTGCCACCACCATCGCCTCCGTGCGCGGAGTTATACCTAACTTGGCAGGTTTTAGCTTGGTTGCCTAACAGTGCATAGAGGGTGTCGCGTGTTCATAGAAGTGCGTTGGGGTTAGAATGCTCAGGTCATACGGGTCTTGCCCTGCAGTTGCATCCCGCGATGATGTGGGATGTGCCCAAGGCGTTGCGCCCCAAAACGGGGCAAATGAGGGCTAAAGTCCCAGCCGCAACGCCCAAAACTGGGGTATAATATGGTTACACTTCAATCTATGTTCAGGGCACAGCCCTGATGGGGGTGTTGACGATGATGTACGGCATCGGGAAAGGGTTTACATGCTTGTGGATAGTGTTTGGTAGTTTGCTATTCATGAGTGCGCTGCAGGCGCAGGGGACTTGGATTTGGCAGCAGCAGTGTTCTGACAACAGGTGGCATGCAAGTTGCTCGGGCAGCTCGTGCCTAAACGGGCAATGGCACTATAACAACTGGGGGCGGCAGTATTGCGGTCCCACAAGTGGGGGGCTTCAGTACCCGGGCGTTGGCTCTGAGGTGGTTTTTCCCGCAGGTGCAAACGCTTTATTGGCTCAGTGGGGCGAAAATCCCAGCCATGTGGATGTGAAAAGCATCCTGATTAGCAACGGCGCTACCTTCACCGTGAGTGGACGTTCAATCACGCTGCGCGACCCTGCGAACAATAACGCAGCTGGTACACTCCTGAACCAAGGCAGGCTTCGTTTTCAGGGGGGTAGCTTCACAGGGGTGTTGATAAACGAGGCGCAGATGGACGTCGAAGGCACTATCTTTCTCGGCAGCGCAACGATTTTCAACTCATCGAGTGGCATCATCGAGTATCGCAGGGATGGATTCTCAGTGCAGCGGGTTCCGAGTTTGGTTGACAACGCGGGTGTGCTGCGCAAGACGACGAACCAGAATGCCTATGTAAACGTTCCCCTCCAAAACACGGGTTTGATTGATGTACAAGCAGGTGAGCTATCTATTCAATCGAGCTTCGTGCAGACGGGGGGCGAAACTCGTGTTCGCGCTGGCAGCACGCTGGAGGTAATAGGCTCTCCGATCCAGCTTCAAGGCGGCAAGCTCACAGGGTCGGGGCTTGTGGAAGCGGGTTTTAACACTTGGTTCGTCGTGAACAACTCTGCGGGCATCATCGCTCCCGGGATCAATGACCCTAATGAGCCTACCGCCAACCCGATTGGCATTCTTACCATTGATGGCGATCTTACCTTGGGCGCCAACGCTGTGTTGGAGATCGAGCTTGCGGGCACTGACAACTCCAACCCCAGCAACCCGCAGTACGACCAGATACGTATTGCACGCCCTAACTACTCCCGCAGTGTGCAACTGAACGGCACGCTGCGTCTAAAGGGACGCCACAACTTCGTGCCCAGCGTGGGGCAGGTGTTTGATATCATCCTGCGCACGGCAAGCAGCTGGAACCGCACGGGCACTTTCAGTCGCGTGGAAGTTGACCCCGACACGCTGCCATGCGTGGAGGTGGCGGTGCGGTATCTCACTGACCGTGTGCGCGTGGAGGTAGTGCGAGCAAGTGGCAGTCCCGACACGAACCGAGATGGATGTGTGGACGATGCGGACTTGCTGGCGGTGCTGTTTGCGTTCGGGCAGACAGGTAGCACCCCTGCGGATGTGAACTGTGATGGGATTGTGGACGATGCGGATCTGTTGGCGGTACTGTTTGCGTTTGGGCAGGGGTGCTGAGTGGGATGTGGCTCGGCAGGGTGCTTTATGAGGCGCTCCGAGTTGGGGACATCTATGCCTCCAACCCCTTCTCATAACCACAGTCGCGCCAGAAGCAGCATCGTCACCAGGGCGTTCCAGAGCATGATGTGATGCTCGTTATTCAGCCATGCCGTGTGCCAGTTGAAGGCTCCCTCTGGGGCACTCCAGCGGCGCCCAAGCCAGGGGATCAGCAGCGGCACATGCTGCCGATAGGCTCGATGCTCTCGGAACAGTTCACTAAGCCGTCGCTCCTCCATGAGGATGGCACAGCCGTACAGCAGCGCAGCATACGCGCCCAGCAGCAGCCCGTAGGGCAACCAGCCTGCGATGGTGCACCAGCCGCTGAGGATAATCAGCATGCCTCCGTAGAGGGGGTGACGCACATACGCATAGGGACCTGCGGTGACCAGATGGGTGTTTTTCTGCAAGTAGCCCGCTGCCCAGAGGCGTATCAGCGAGCCGAGCAACACCAGCAAGCTGCCCACGAACGCGCTTGTGGGCGTGGGATCCGCCAACCCAATCAGCAACGCGGGCACGGGTAAAAACAGCCGACTCCGCCTGCGCCCTAACCAAACCGCAAGAGCAGCTAATCCCTGCGCTCCCGCATCGATGCGATCAAGTGTTGCTCGATCCATTCAGGTCCCTCGCTTAGCGACTCGCCCTCGCCCAGCAGGTGTCGGATTTGACCAAACGCCTCTTTTTGACGCCGATAGCTTTCATCCTGCTGCAATAAGCCAATTAGATAATGTGCCAATCGGGTAGGTGCAGCGGCTTCTTGAATGAACTCTGGGCAAACTTCCTGTTCCAAAAGCAAGTTCGGCAATCCGATATGGCGTAGTGCCAGTCGTCGGCGTCGCAACCGATACTCCAGGTTCATCAAGCTGGAGCCGCGATAGACAATTAGCATCGGTGTGCCGAGCAGTGCCGCTTCCAAAGTCGCCGTGCCCGAGCAGACGATCGCTGCCTCGGCATAGGCGAGCATGTCCCACACAGGGCGTGTTTCGGTTGGCACCCAGTTGCGGGAACCTTCCGCCCAGAGGTGATGCATCCACTCGGTGGCAAACCCTGGTGCGACCGACAGCACGAACTGGACTTCAGGCAATCGCGCGTTCACCAGCTCGGCAACCCGCGCGTAGAGTGGCACATGGGCGATTACTTCGTGCCGACGACTGCCCGGCAGCAGCGCCACGATGGGGCGATGGGGATCCAAGCCCAGTCGCTCACAGAAGGCACTCTTGGGCATCGAGGGGCGTGCCAGTCGCAGTAATGGGTGGCGGATGCGCACTGCGTTGGCTCCCATCGCCTGCAAGCCTTGTGCCGACCACTCAAAGGGCGTCAAGATCCAGTCGGCGACAGCGGGCAGGTCGCGTCCCTGCGCCTCGCGTCGCCAGCTGCCTGGCGGCATGTAGTAGCACACCTGCATGCCCTGTCGCTTTGCCCAGCGCGCCAGCGGGATATTGAACGCCCCAAAATCAATTGGGATGAGCCATTCGGGGCGCAGCTGGCGCAGATGACGCTTGAGCTGTCCGAAAGCCCGCAACACGGCGGGCAACACGCGCAACGACTCGACCACTCCAATCGCGCCCCAACGCTGGCTGTTTGCCAGCAGTTGGACACCCGCCTGCTGCATGCGCACGCCACCGACACCGAACATCTCCAGCGTGGGATGCTTCGCCTGAAGGTGACGCGCCAGGTCTGCTCCGTACAGATCGCCCGATGCTTCACCTGCAACGATGACTAAGCGCATGGGTCTTTTTAGGTAATCCCAATTGCGGTTTCAAATGCCCCTAAGCTCCTTCGACTGAAGTCGTGCCCATCTAAACGAAGCCAGCCTTCGCTGGCTCAAACCCCGCGCAGGCGGGATTTCGTTGTTGCTCCTACTTGCGCGAGGGGCGATCCAGAAACCGCCCGTTGCGCCCCAAACGGGTCTCCTCCATAAACTGCAACAGATGCTCTAGTTCAGGCGACATGGGCAGCTCGGCACGGATGCGCTCCATCGCCTGGGTCAGATTCAGATTCGCATAGAACATCAGGCGGCAGGCGGTTTTGAGGGCAGCCCGCACCTCCTCAGGGATGCCCGCGCGCCGCAACCCCACCAGATTGATGCTGTAGACTTTCGCCGGGTTGCCCTCCACCAGCATAAAAGGGGGCACATCGCGCACGATACGCGACATCCCGCCCACCATCGCCAGCCGCCCAATGCGCGTGAACTGATGTACGCCTGTCATCCCGCCGAGGTTCGCACCGTCGTCAATTACGCAATGTCCACTGATGCCAACCGAGTTCGCCATCACGACGCCGTTGCCCACGCGACAGTTGTGCCCAATATGCACATACGCCATTAGGAAGTTGTCGTTGCCAATAATCGTTGCCTCGTCCTCACCACTGGCGCGATGGATCGTCACATACTCGCGAATCAGGTTGTTGTCACCGATGCGCAAAAAGGTGCGCTCATGTTTGTACTTGCGATCTTGTGGCGGCGCGCCCAATACCGCGCCATAGTAGATGTGGTTATTCTTGCCGATATAGGTGTTCTCCTCGATAATCACATGGGCTTCGATGATAGTGCCGCTGTCGATCTGCACACTCGGTCCGATGACAGCGTAAGGACCGACCTGCACATCGTCGGCAAGCTCGGCTTTGGGATGCACGACCGCTGTTGGGTGAATGATCGCCATCGCTCTATCCTCATGGGTGATTGTGCGTACTGGCAGGTACGGGCGGTGCAGGCGCGAATCGAGCCGGGTCTATCAGCGCAAAGGTGATCTCCCCCTCGGCGACGACCTCCTCGCCCACGCGGGCGACGGCACGCACACGCCCGACATCCCGACGCATCCAGAGCATTTCGACTTCCATAATCAGGGTGTCACCGGGCACCACGGGGCGACGGAACCGCACATCGTCCAGCCCTGCCAGAAGCGCGACCTTGCCCGCTGTGCCCGGCATCGTCATCACCATCACACCCCCCACCTGCGCCATCGATTCGACGATTAAGACGCCCGGCATAATCGCGCGTGCCGGGAAATGCCCCTGAAAGAAGCTTTCGTTCGCCGTCACATTCTTTAGCCCCACCACGCGCTTGCCCGGCTCCAACTCCAAAATCCGATCCACCAGCAGGAACGGATAACGATGCGGGAGGAGATGCCGTATCTGCTCCACATCAAGCGTCCATTCCGCCATCGTGCGCCTCCATCCATGTCCGCCACTGTGGCAGCCGCTGCGCCAGTGCCTGCGCTAATTCCACATCCAGTGAATGTCCCGGCTTGATGGCAACCAGCGCGAAATCACACAGGTTTGCGCCGCACAGCATCAGGTCACCAATCACATCCAATATCTTGTGGCGCAGCGGCTCATCCACAAATCGCGCACTATTATAATACCCGTCAGGTGCGATCAGCAAGACATTCTCCAGCGAGCCGCCTCGCGCTAAACCCTGCTGGCGCAGCGATTCCACCTCGTGTAGGAAGCCGAAGGTACGGGCAGGGGCAATCTGCTCGCGGAACAGGCGCAGGTCAAAGCAGCCTGCCTGCACGCCCAGCGGCTCTGGGAAGTGGATATAACCGAAGGCATAGAGATGGCCCGGCAGCACCCCCACGACCCGATCGCCCCGCTGCGCCCATACAGGCTCCAGCACGGGCATGCAAACGGCAGGGAGTGGAGAATCGAGCGCCACTGGTGATCCGATAAGCTCCATAAAAGGCAGGGCGCTGCCATCCAGAATGGGCACCTCGTTCCCTTCCAGCACCTCGATCACGCAATCGGTGATACCTAACCCCCACAGTGCTGCCAGCAGATGCTCCACAGTGCCGAGCGTGAACTCGCCGTTGCCCAGCGCGACCGCGCGATGCGTGTCGCGCACATAGTCCCAGCGAACGGGGAACACGCTCGCACCCTTGCGAAGGAGCAGACCGTTCTGAGAGGGGTGAAGGCGCAGGCGCGCAGGCTGACCCGTGTGCAAGCCGATGCCTGTGATGTCTACAGGCTGTGCCAGCGTGCGTCGCTCAGCGTGGAGGTGTGGCTTCACCCTCTTCCTCCTCTTCGGTGTAGTAAAGCTTCCCACTTCCATCCTCGCCCTTCACCCACTCCTCACCCTCCTTCACAGAGACTACCAGACGGGGCAACTTGAAAACGCCATCGGGATCCTCCAACACCACATTGCCAGTTAGAACGAGGATCTCGTTTTTCTGATCATACTCAGCGCGGTCGGCGCTAAGTCTACGCTCGCGCCCATCTTTCAGCCGCTGAATCGCCTTAATCCCACCCGTGATAATGGCGATCTTTTTGCGATAGAAGTACTCTATCTGCCCGCACTCAGCCTCAACAGGGTAGCGCTTCGCCTCTTGGAGTTTGTCCTCTTCCTCCTCTTCAGGAGGTGGCTGGTCGGTCGCTTCACGCGGCTTAATCAGCATCCGCACATTCTGCCTAAGCAGGGCGCGTTTCTGATTGTCGGCGTACCAGACTTCCAGCTTATTTCCCTGCAGGTCGAGGCGCGGATCTTTCATCCAGAGGTTGCCCGTCGCAATCGCATATTTGCGCTTATTGTCCACCTCGCCGTAGGGGGCGAAGACGGTGGTATCGCCATCGCGGAACTTCAGGTCCCACCCTTTGCGGATGTCGCCCTGATATTCAAAGGCTCTGAAATCGATATCGATCTCGCGGCGGCGGTTCCGCTCATCGGTTTGCAGGCGGAGGGTGCCCTTCTCGATGCGCAGATGCGAATCGCGCAGGTTCAGCGCGAGCCGTTCTGCTCGCGCCAAGCCGTTCCGCCACTCTAATGTGAACGGGTGTTCAATCGCCACCTCCGACACCTTCAGATCCCAGCGCAGCATAGGCGCGCGGATAACCAAAGGCGACGCGCTTGCCAGGATGGGGTTGTGCAGCAAAGTGATGATAGGCGCTCCCGTGATGTATAGCTGCCGCTTCGGTTGATTATAGAGGATTTCGCCTGCAGTGGCACGCCCCAGTGGACGCCCCTTCTCGTCATAGAAAACACCCTCCTGCAGGTTCACCGCCCGCCAGAGAATGCGGCTCTTTTCGATATCGATGCGCTCCACCTGAAGCCTCGCCAGCACACGCTTGCCCTCCCGCAAGGTGATGGCAGCATCGCTGAGGCGTAGCTCGATATCCTGCAGCCCCGATTGCGCCATCTGATGCGCAAGGCGAGCAAACGGATCCTGACGACGCAGCAATTCTACACTCCATAACAGCGCGAGGGATGCGAAAACCAGCACCAGAAACCCAAGCAGAGGGCGTCTACTGGGGGCAGCGGGAGGCACACCGGACGGCATGTGTGCCTCCCGTGCGTCGTGGTCGGCGGATGCAAGTCGGTCAGGGACAATCCTCATCGATTGGAGGAGGAGGTTGATTCGGGTTATCGGGATAGACTTCGATGGTGCCGAAATCGATCAGGCTTGGCGGCCCGAATACTACGCTCACCACGCCCGCTCGATCGGAGGCTACCAGACAACCTCGGCTGGTGTTCGGATTCGTGGGCAACTGAATAACGCGCGTTTTACCTGTCGAGTCTATATGCTTAACGACTGCCGTATAGCCTGCTGGCAGCTGCACCCAGATGCCGCGGAAGCGCACATTGGCAGGCACATTCCGCAGCAAGAAATCGCCTGCCCGCGCCTCTGGGTTGAACAACCGCGCAACACTCAGCGGCACCTCCCCAGCGGTGGGCTGAGCGGCCACGATGCGCTGGAAAGTTAGATCACCCTGGTCGGTCAGGAACCGAACCGTTGCGCCTGTCAGCGGTGCTTTGGTCACGGCATCGATCACACGCACATAAGCGAGATAATCCTGGATTGCTATGCCACCGCCGCCACCAGCCGCGCCGCCACCGCCACACCCGTTCAGCAGCGACCCGATCAGGAACAAAGCCATCCCTATTTGCCAGCTCGTTCGCTTCATCTATTTGCGTGCCTCCTTGATATTTGACGATTCGCATCCGCCATCCATTTCCCTGCTCGCATTATACCCCACCGCCTCATGCGAATAGCCATTTGCCAGCGAGCGCGCAACCCCAGTCTACCAGTTTGGAGAACTCGCTACCCTCAATGGTGCAAGGTATAATTTTTGCTGCTATGGAGACGCCGATTCGGAGCTTGCAGGAACCCGAAAAGAGCCGCTACGAGGTACAGAAAGCCACCTGGCGCGTGAAGGTTGGGCTGGCAGAGATGTTGCGCGGCGGCGTGATTATGGATGTGACTAACGCCGAGCAGGCACAGATTGCGGAAGAGGCAGGCGCAGTGGCAGTGATGGCATTAGAGCGCGTGCCTGCCGACATCCGACGCGAGGGCGGCGTCGCCCGCATGGCAGACCCGCTGAAGATCCTGGAAATCAAGGAGGCGGTCACCATCCCCGTGATGGCGAAGTGTCGCATCGGGCACTTCGCCGAGGCGATGATTCTGGAGGCACTCGGCGTCGATTTTATTGACGAGAGCGAGGTATTGACCCCTGCGGACGAGGAGCATCACATCAACAAGCACGCCTTCAAAGTGCCTTTTGTGTGCGGGGCGCGCGACTTGGGCGAGGCGCTGCGCCGAATTGGAGAGGGGGCAGCCATGATCCGCACCAAAGGCGAGGCGGGCACAGGGAATGTTGTGGAAGCAGTGCGCCATATGCGAGCAATCATGCGCGACATCCGCCGGATTCACAGCGCACCCGAAGATGAGCTGATGGCGATTGCGAAGCAACTCCATGCACCTTATGACCTTGTGGTGGAGATCCACCAGACGGGCAGACTACCTGTGCCGAATTTCTCGGCGGGCGGCATCGCGACGCCTGCCGACGCGGCTCTGATGATGTGGTTGGGGGCGGAAGCCGTGTTTGTCGGCTCCGGCATTTTCAAGTCGTCGGACCCTGTGAAGCGCGCGCGGGCTATCGTGGACGCTGTGACCTACTACCGCGAGCCAGAAATTCTCGCCGAAGTTTCCAAAGGGCTGGGCGAGGCGATGCCCGGCATCGATATACGCAAACTGGCGGAGGAGGAGCTGCTCGCTGTACGCGGTTGGTAGAGGGGTGTGGACGATATGGCAACGGTTCAAACGAAAAAGATGACCGCCGCCGAGTTCGCGGACAAGTACGCCGACAGCGCGATACGCGCGGAACTGATACATGGACCTGTCAGGCGATTGGGGCTTTAGATGACCGTTGGGGTTTTAGCGTTGCAGGGCGATTTTGAGAAGCACGCGGCGATGCTGAAGCGTATCGGTGTGCCCTATCGCGAGGTGCGCAAGGTCGCCGATCTGGAGGGCGTAGACGCACTCATTATCCCTGGCGGCGAAAGCACCACCATCGGGCGATTGATGGCGCGCTATGGACTGGATATCGCCATCCGCGAGCGAGTGCAGCAGGGCATGCCTGTCTACGGCACTTGCGCCGGCATGATTTTGCTCGCAAAGGAGATAGCGGGCAGCAAGCAGGAGCGGTTGGGGCTGATGGACATCGAGGTGGTGCGTAATGCCTTCGGCAGCCAGATCGAGAGCTTCGAAGCCGACCTGCCGTTCAAGCCGTTTGCTGATCGCCCGTTGCGAGCGGTGTTCATCCGCGCGCCTATCGTGAGCCGCGTTGGGGCGGGCGTGGAGATCCTGAGCGAGTTCAACGGCAAAATCGTCGCGGTGCAGCAGGGCAAACTGCTGGCGACCGCCTTCCATCCCGAACTGACTGACGACGAGCGCGTGCATCGCTACTTCCTGAGCCTTGTCGAGCATGGGGTATAATAAACAACGCTATGATTGAGGCGCCGATCCCAACCTTGCCCAAACTGGAACTGCCCACCGACGACGACATCCCGATGGAAAACGCCTGGCACCGCATGCAAATGAACCTGCTCATCGAAACACTGCTCCACCACTGGCGCGACCGCCACGACTTCTTCGTCGGCGGCAATATGTTCATCTACTACAGCATAGAACAAGCCCAAAGCGTGATCGAAGGACGCCCCCTCTATCGCGGACCTGACTTCTTTGTGGTCAAGGGGGTGGACGGCAGCAAGCCGCGTGATTGCTGGATTGTGTGGGAGGAGGGGGGGCGTTATCCGGATGTGATTATAGAGTTTTTGTCGCCGACGACGGCGGAGCGGGATAGGCGGGAGAAGAAGGCG
>JBCNVA010000131.1:0-15811 GCA_039630445.1 Armatimonadota bacterium | reverse complement strand
CGCCCGCCCCACCTGAAGTGCGCTATCCGCTCGACTGGTACACGCTCTACTTCAGCGAGGTTCGCCTCATCCCCAGCTACTCGGCTGGTCCCACCGAGATACGCCATGCGCTTCGGCTGCTGGAGGGCGGGCTGCCCGTGGCAAAGCTCGTCACTCATCGCTTGCCACTGAGCCGTGCCCCAGAAGGATATGAGCTACTGCGCCGTGCCGAAGCGCTTAAAGTGATTGTCTATCCTGAGCGTGAGGCGTGAATCAGCAGCACTCTACGCGGCTGCGGTTCTGCGGGCACCACGCGCGAATCGAGCCTCACTTGCCAGCCTGATGCCAGCAGCTTCTCAGCAAACTCCCAGCCCGAATCGCGCCAAGGATCCGTTAGCAGCACCACGCCCGACGGCACCAGCGCACGCTCCAGCACCGTCCGCAACGGTTCGTGCAGGGTACGGTCGTACACCACATCAGAACCGAGAATCACCTCGTAGCGCTCCGTATGCTGCCAATTTCGCCAGTCCATCAGCAGCTGGGCTGGCGGTTCCAGCCCGTTCAGGCGGGCATTATGAGCGCACAGCGCAAGTGCATCGGGCTGATTGTCGTTCTGCACGACCTGCGTGCCCAGCATCTGTGCAACCAATCCGCACAGCCCAACGCCTGCACCTAACTCCAGCACGCGCTTGCCACGCACCCATTCGGGATGCTCGGTAAGCCATTCCCCCAGCGCGATGGCAGACTCCCACAGAATAGCCCAGTAGGGGATTTCGGCGTCGCTGGGCAGCGCGGCTAACAATGCGCCCACATCACGCACCATAAGCAGGCGGAATTCGCGCCCACCGATGCACACCCGCTCCTCAGCAAACGCTTGACCTTGCAGGATTATGGTGAAACCCTCCTCTTCGCAGTGTGAGGGAAGGAATGCCGGCAAATCCTCTTCCGGAAACGGGCTTGCCATTCGTGCTGACCTCCAAACGGGAGTATACCTCACCTGTTTCAGTTGCAAAAAGGTATAATCCGTTCGGGCGAGATGGCTGATCCGAAAAGGATTGTGGTGCTGACACGCGCAGGTTTGGGCGACGCGGTGTATGTGATCCCCGCTCTGCGGGTGTTGCGCCAGCGGTTCCCAGAGGCGCATATCACCGTTATCACAGGCAAGCGAGGCTACCCGCTGTTGCAGCGCTGTCCCTATCTGGACACGCTCTACCTGCGTCATATTGGCAACGGCTTTCTGGGCAAGCTGCGCGAGATCCTGCGGCTGCGCCGAGGACGCTACGACCTCGCCGTGATCTTAGACAACAGTGATGAGAAAACGCTGCACGCTTTTCTGGCAGGCATTCCGCGTCGAGTGGGCGGGGTCAAGCGGTACTTTGGACGGTTGCTGACCGACCCTGTGCCCGTAGACCCCGATGCGCATCGCATCAACGACCTGAATCGCGCAGTGATTGCCCAATTGGGTTGTGATGTTTCCGACTGGCGGCTGGAACTCTTTCCCGATCCGAAAGCTTGGGAGAGTTTGCCTGCCAAGCTGAAGCAAGCGGGCTGGCATGGGGAGCGACCGCTGGTGGGCATTAATCCCGGCGCGAGCGCGCCCAACAAACGCTGGTTCCCAGAGCGATTTGCCCAGGTGGCAGATGCGCTGCTCGAATCGGGGATGCAGGTAGTACTGCTGGGCGCGAAGTCGGACCTGCCAGAGGTGCAGGCAGTGCTGCAGGCGATGGTGCGCTCACCGCTCAACTTGGCGGGTCAGCTCAGTTTGGATGAGTTGATCGTGTGTCTCGGCATGCTCGATGCGCTTATCAGTGGCGACACGGGTCCCAGCCATTTAGCCGCGGCGATGGGCACACCTGTTGTCGGGATATTCGGACCCAGCGCGGCACGCCACTACGCCCCCATTGGTGAGCAGCATCTCATCATCGACCGCTCGTCACTCTGCGCTCCGACATGCAGCTTCTGGACATGTCGGGGCGACAACCACGCCTGTATGCGGGCGATTACGGTGCAGGAGGTGCTGGAGGCGACGAAGCAGGTGCTGGTGCAGCGTGCAGCGCGCTTGTGAGATACCTCATCACCGTCTGTGCCCGCGCTTCCCACGAGTGAGGCGCAACTGCCTCCACCCGCCGACGCTGTTCCAGCGGGTCATGGGCGACAGGCAAAGCCTGCTCGACAGCTCGCACCAGCCCCTCTACATCCCGCACGCACCAGACTACATCCTCAAAGGTAGGCAAGTCAGGTACAGGGGTACTGACCACGGCGCGCCCTGCTGCCAGATACTCATACAGCTTGAGCGGACTCGCACCATCCGCAATCGCGTTTTGTTTGAAAGGCACTAAACAGACATCCAATCCCTTCAGGTACTGGGGCAGCTGGGCGTAGGGGCGTGCGCCTAAAAGATAGAAGTTAGGCGGCAAGCAATCAGGTTGCCACGAGACCTTTGGACCTATCATCACAAATGACCAATTAGGGCGTTGTTTGGCAGCAGCCATCATTAGTTCAAAATCTATCCATCGGGGTGTTAGGTGACCGATAAAACCGATGCGTGGTGCGGGAATCGCCTGCAAGTCAGCAGGGATTGAGGTTTCCTTTTCCAACGCACGGGCAAAGAAGGTCGTGTCCACACCGTTGGGCAACAGATACGCCTCGCGCCCGCGGGCGTGGTGCTGCGCCTTTAAATGAGGCGAGACAACAAAAATAATGTCGGCAATCTGCTCCAGCGCGCGCTCCAAGGGTGCCAGCGACGGATCCATCGCACCAAAGTCGTCCAGACGATGATAACAGGTCAGCGCTGGGTGAAGCTGCCGATGCAACCAGAGCGCTAACTCGCTGTTGGATACCCACAACACGACCTGCCCATCAACCATACGCTTTAGCTGGTGCAAAATCATCGGGAGCGTAAGGATTCGGAGGGGCTTCTTGCGCCAGCGACGCGGTAGGAACCGCAACGCGCCGGGCAACGCAGGAGAAATGACCCGCACCTTGCTCCTCGTGATGAAGGGCTGGCGGCGCAGAACCATCCACTGGAAAAAGGATAGTGGCGGATTGATGTACGCCACCTGCATATGCTTAGCTAAAGCTACCGACAGGTGATAGGGCGTGCCCCATTCCGGACGAAACGGCACATGTCCAACATGGAGCAGTTGCATAGCCGCTATTTTACCACTTCCATACGATGAATGCGAGGTACAATCTGCTTCAGATGGCTTCGATTCAGGTGATGGCGATTGTGGGCACACGCCCGGATGCCATCAAGATGGCGCCGGTGGTGCTTGCCCTGCGCGCGGATCCCCGCTTTCAGGTGCGCGTGATTGCCACAGGTCAGCACCGCGAGATGCTCGATCAGGTGCTTCAGCTGTTTCGGATCGCCCCCGACGAAGACCTGCAGGTGATGTTGCCTCATCAGACGCTGGCTCAGATCACCACACGTGCCTTAGAAGGTCTTGATAGGGTGCTGCAGCGCACCCGCCCTGATGTGGTGCTGGCACAGGGCGACACAACCACTACCTTCGTCGCAGCGTTAGCCGCCTTCTATCACAAAATCCCGTTTGGGCATGTGGAAGCAGGGCTGCGCACCTACGATAAGTATCACCCCTTTCCCGAGGAGATCAATCGTCGGCTGACTGCGCCAATTGCCGATTTCCACTTCGCGCCGACCGAGCGGGCGCGTCAGAACCTGCTGCGCGAAGCAATCCCTGCGGAGCGTATCTGGGTGACAGGCAACACGGGCATCGACGCCGTGCTGTGGGTCGCCCAGCAACCGTTTGAACCGCAGGAACCTGCTTTAAGGCGTTTCCTAAGGCACGAGGGGCGCACGCTGCTCATCACCACCCATCGGCGCGAGAACTGGGGCGAGCCGATGGAGCAGATCGCCCTCGCCATTCGTGACCTGCTGGATACCTTGCCCGATTTGCTGGCGCTGCTGCCGATGCACCGTAACCCGCGCGTGCGCGAGGTGATCCAGCGCATCTTGGGCGACCATCCGCGCATGATGCTCACCGAGCCACTGGACTATGCGCCCTTTGTGCATGCGATGCGCCATGCGACGCTAATCCTGACCGATTCGGGGGGTGTGCAGGAGGAGGCACCCGCCTTTGGTAAGCCAATCTTGGTGCTGCGCACGACCACCGAGCGCCCCGAAGGCGTAGAGGCGGGCACAGCGAAGCTGGTGGGCACGGAGCGCGAGCGCATCCGCGAGGAAGCCCTGCATCTGCTGACCGATCCCAACACCTATGCACAAATGGCGCACGCCATCAACCCCTACGGCGACGGACACGCTGCCGAACGCATCCGCGAAATTCTGGCGACACACCTGGTTTTCTAAGCGACTGAAAGCCGCTCACCCCCACAGCAGCTCCATCAGGATTGGCTCCAAGTGGTGACGCAGGGTGGAGTTGGCATAGCCCAGCCAGCCCACAGGTTCGCGGATGTCGAGCGGTGTGCTGAGCGGCTGCCCACGCAAGTCGGTGATCTGTACGCCCAACTCCTGCGCGATTAGAGCCGTGCAGATGTCATACGGATGGCAGGTCAGAGGCGAATATTCAATGCCCAGCCGTCGGAACGCCCACGGACGCACATCCGCCACGAATCGATCGTGACCGCACATCAGCTCAAAAAGCTGCCCCCCAGTGGTCATGTATTGATCCTCAAATACGAGGGGGTTCACATTGGGCTGCTCACCAAACAGCCGCTGCCAGAAGCGCGCCTCCAGCTCCGCAATAATCGCCTTGCCCTCGGGAAAGAACTTCACGAAGGAGGCGAAGCCATGCTCCAGCGAGGTCGCACGACTGGGCTGCAGGTGGGCGGGGCTGACCGCACCTGTCAGCAGGTCGTGCTTCTCGGCATGCACACCCTGACCCCGAATCGCCCACACCTGATAGCCCAGATGCTGGCGCGAGGTGGGCAGCTCGGTTTGCATCGCAATCAGAATATGTCCCAGCTCGGTCTCTCTGCCAAAGTTGGGGGCAATCCCGCTGAGAATCCATGCGCTGCGCTTGTCGTACATCAGAGGGCGCGTGCCGTCGATGGGATCCACAATCAGCAGGAATTCGGCGTCCTGCGCAGGGGTGCCCTCTGGTAGGGGTAGCCAGCCGTCCGCGCCCAGACCCTCTGCAATCAGCACAAAGGGCATCTCCTGCGCCCACTCGCGACACAAATCGACTAACAGCCTCTCGATCTGCGTGTCCAGATAGTACTGCGTGTCGCCCCCTGTGTCGGTGCTGACCGCGGCGAGCGTGGCGGGATCCTGCAGGCGCAGGAAGCGATAGAGATGGTCACGCAGGCGCAGATGGATCTGGCGCAGACGGTTCACATAGTAGCTTTCATCCCGACTCAGCAGCAGGCTCATACGCTGGAATTGTACCCTGAGCATTTGCCAACTCATCCTCTTGATCGGATTAGGTACAACCTTATTTGGGAGGCGATAGATATGTCCTTTCACATAACGGAAACACCTTTGCCGAGCATAGAGGAGATTAGGCAACGGCACAAGCCACCGCGCAATGTTGCGGAGGAGCGTCGAAGACAGCTCTCGTCGATGGAGAAGCTGGCACTAGCAGTGACAAAGCGCGTCGGCACGATGGGCTTCTTCTTTCTGATCGCAGGTTGGACCGCTCTCTGGTTAGGATGGAACACGCTCGCCCCGAAGCCCCTTCGCTTCGATCCGCCGACGGGCTTTGTGCTATGGCTGTTCATCTCCAACCTGATTCAGATCCTACTGATGCCCTTATTGATGGTGGGGCAAAATGTGCTGAGCCTCGATGCAGAACTACGCGCCGAGAGTGATTACGAAGTAAATTTGAAAACAGAACACTATGTGGAGGCTATCATGCGTCATCTCCAGCACCAGAACCAGTTGCTGAAGCAGCTTATGGATCAGGTTAATGCACTTACTGCTCGGGAGGTGAAACCCGAATGACCAGGCAGCGCCTATTGCTGACGGTGATATGCCTTGCTATAGGGCTTTCTGCCTGTAAGCAAGGGGAGCAGCACCCTGGCAGAACCACCCAGACTCCCTCATCTTCAAAGCCTGCGTGGCAACCAACACCGCCTGAGCGCTACAAGACCCCTGAGGAGTTGATGCAACAGCACCGTGCAGAGCAGGCTCAAGGTATTTCCCTACGCAAGTTCATCCGCGGTGATCGCACACGCCGATGGATCGCGCTTACCTTCGACGATGGACCACATCCGGAATATACTCCGAAAATCGTCCAGATATTGGAGCGCTACAAGGTGCGTGCGACCTTCTTTGTCGTCGGCAAGATGGCGGAAAAATATCCCGAACTCATCCGCCTTCATCAAAAAGCAGGTAATGAAATCGGTAATCATACCTACGACCATGTGAACCTGACTCGTCTCAGCAGGGACCAGATTGCAGCAGAGATCGAGAGGTGTGGTGAAGTGATACGCGCCATTACAGGGCAGACACCTTATCTATTCCGTCCGCCTGGAGGGGACTATAATCGAACCGTGGCGGAGGTCGCTGCATCGCTCGGGTACTGGATGGTCCTATGGACAGATGATCCAGGGGATTACGCTAATCCCCCTGAGAAGGTCTTACAGGAACGCCTCTTCTCCAAGATAAGCAACGGAGGGATTATCCTGCTGCACGATGGGGTTCCCGAGACGATAGACCTGCTTCCTAAACTGATTGAGCGATTGAAAGCGGAGGGGTACGAGATAGTCCCAGTTGGGGAGATGATTAGAGCTTCAAACAATCACCGAAGCACTCCTACACCCCATCGGCTAAGGTGATGAACATGTTTTCGTATTTTCGTAAGTTAGGTAGGGCAGTTACCAGCCTGCGCCTGCGCCGCCACCGCCTGAGCTGCCACCACCGAAGCTGCCACCGCCTCCTGACCAGCCACCGCCCCAACCACCACTGCTGGACGCGCCACCTACCCAGCCGCCCCTACCTAATCCACCACTGGGGATAATCACAACGGGGCTACGCTCGCGGCGCGGGATTGTGCGTTGCTGCTCGTCCTCGTAGTCGCAGCGAGGGTTGTTGCATACTTTGCGAATGAGCTCCAGCCCCGCGCGCCGATAGGTCGGCTCACGCACCACGCGGCTGGTGGTTCTCAAGGTGCGCCCACCACACTTCGGGCAGCGCTCATAGCCTGACCACCACTGCACGCGCGGGCGAATCTCCAGCGTCTGGCAGTCATCACAACGCCAGACTCGATAGTCCACACTGCGCAGCCGTTCCTCCAGCAACTGCAGCGGGTTCAGGTAGGCATCGTCTTGCTGTTCGTTGAGCAGGCGCATGGGCTTGCGACAGGTGGGGCATCGAGGGGCACGCTCACCCAGCAGAAAATAGAGAATCACCCCCACCCCACCTGCCAGCAGCATCACGCCCAGAATGGAGCCAAGGGGGACACCACGACGCGCTTCTGATGGTGTGTATGCCCCCGCTGACCGATCGCGAATGCGCTGAATCAGCTCGCTCACCAGTGCGGTCAGCCCGTCCGCGTAATCGCCGCGGCGGAAGGCAGGCACGACTACATCCTGCAGGATCGTGCCGACCTCCGAATCGGGCAGGATGCCCTCGATGCCGTAGCCCGTCTCCACCTCGATGCGCCGCTGCTGCATGGCAACCAGCACCAAGATGCCGTTATCCTCGCCCTTCTTGCCCACGCCCCAGCGGTTGAACAGCTCGGTGGCGAACTCCTTTGGTTCGGCGTCGACGGTACGCTGCAGGATGACAACCGCCATCTCCGCGCCCGTGTCGCGCTCCAGCGCACCGATCATCTCGTTGAGCTGCTGCTTTTGCTCAGGGGTCAGGATGCCCGCCATATCGACCACCCAGCCGCCTTCGGTCTGGCGTGGGTTGGGCACTTCGTCCACACGCTGCGCCCATGCGCCCATTAGCAGCAGCATCCCCACCAGCACGCTAATCCTTCTCACAGTTGCTTCGCCTCCTGACACGAATGATACCAATCAGCAGAGCAAACGCCGTGATGGCGTCGGCGAGACGCCGACGCTACGAACATGCCTGCGTAGCGTCGGCGTCCCCGCCGACGAAACTACGATCCTTGAAATCCCGATTGGTATAATACTGCTCAATCACCTGCAGGGCGGTTAGTAGTCCGTCAGCGTAGCGTCCCTCTTTCATCAAGGGGATAGCGGCTTGCAGCGCGTCGCCCGTCTCCACATCGCCCAGAAACGGTTCCCATGCCAGCCCAACCTCGCTCTCGATCCATCGCTCCTGCAGCGCAATCAGCAACAACAGTCCATTCGGAGGCAGCTGCCAGAAATGGTAGAGCCAGAAGGCGTACTCGCTGGGTTTGAGCGGGGCGATGCTGGGGACAGTTGCCACCACGAGGGGACCTCCCATCGCCTCACTGAGCGCGTGGAGCCTTTCGGCAAGCCGTGCACGCTCCGATTCGCTGAATAGCCCTGCGAAGTCGTTGACTGATCCTTGCTTTTCAAGGTGGAGATGGGCGGGCACACGCAGCTGAGGCAGACTGAAACCACACCCCGGACAGGCTGCTACCACTTGCTCCGCTATCCAGCCGCAGCGCGGGCACTTCATCAGAACAATTGTACCCCTTTCATCTTTGCCCTATTCTGGGGGGCGTTTATTAGACTTTGGGTATAATCGCGCTCGGTGAGCGACGATGGAACAGGTGGTTTACGAAGGGGCGCGCCGACCTCCGCAGGGCAAGGTCTCGTTCGAGGAGTTCCTTGACTGGCTGGACGAGGACACGCACGCCGAATGGGTCGATGGAGAGGTGATCCCCAAAATGCCAGTCTCGGTAAAGCATCAGAGAGAGAGCAGCTTTTTGTATCAGATTCTAAGCAGCTGGCTCAACTATCATCGGCTGGGCGAAACCCATCACCCTCCCCTTCTGGTCAAGTTCACCCTGCCGAACGGAAAAAGTGTCGCCCGTGAACCCGATATTGTGGTGATCCTCAACACCAATCCGGGCATCTTTACGGAGCAATATTTTGAAGGTGCGCCTGATCTCATCGTGGAAATTCTCAGCCCCAGCAACCGTAACATCGATCGCCTCACAAAGTATGAGGAGTACGAAGCGATTGGTGTGCCTGAATATTGGCTGATTGACCCCGATCGCCAGTACGCCGAATTTTTCCAGCTGGACGAGACGGGCGCGTATCGGGTGGCATTCAGCGGTTCGGAAGGTGTGTATCGCAGTCGGGTGCTGGAGGGGTTGTGGCTGGAGCTACGCTGGCTCTGGGAGCGACCACCTGTGTGGGATGTGCTGAAGCAGTGGGGATTGGTTTAGAACAGTCGCACACGGAGGTGAAGGAACCATGCAATATGTTCATCTTGGGCGTTCGGGTCTGCTGGTAAGCCGACTGTGCCTCGGCACGATGAACTTCGGACCGCATACCAGCGAGGAGGACTCGCACCGCATCATGGATCGCGCCCTGGATCTGGGCATCAACTTTTTCGACACGGCGAACACCTATGGCTGGCGCAAGGGCGAGGGCTGGACGGAGCAGATTATTGGACGCTGGTTCGCTAAAGGGGGCGGACGGCGCGAGAAGGTGGTTATTGCTACCAAAGTGTACGGCGTGATGGGCGATTGGCCCAACGATTCCCGCCTGTCGGCGCGGCATATCAAACGCGCCTGTGAGGACAGTCTCCGCCGCCTGCAAACCGACTGGATCGACCTCTACCAGATGCACCATATCGACCGCGAGTGCCCCTGGGAGGAGATCTGGCAGGCGATGGAGCAGCTCTATTACGAGGGCAAGATCCTCTATGTGGGCAGCAGCAACTTCGCGGGCTGGCATATCGCGCAGGCACAGGAACTGGCGAAGCAGCGCCACTTCATGGGGCTGGTGTCGGAGCAGTGCCTGTATAACCTGAACGCGCGGATGGTGGAGCTGGAGGTGCTGCCCGCCTGTGAGGCATATGGGCTGGGGGTCATTCCGTGGAGTCCGCTGGCAGGTGGGCTGTTGGGCGGCGTGCTGCGCGGCGTGCGCGAGGGGCGACGCACCTCCGAAAGCATCCAGAACGCGCTTGAAAAACACCGCGACCGTATTGAGGCTTACGAACGCCTCTGCGAGGAGCTGGGCGAGGAACCTGCGAATGTTGCCATCGCATGGTTGCTGCACCAGCGTGCCGTCACTGCGCCCATCATCGGACCCCGCACGGTAGAACAACTTGATGGGATTATGCGCGCGCTGGAGATCAGGCTGGACGCGGCGATCCTCAAGCGACTGGACGAAATCTTTCCTGGTCCTGGGGGTCCTGCGCCTGAGGCGTTCGCGTGGTAGCCCCCTGTTAGCTTGCTTCTTGCTCGCGAGTGCATAGATGCACAGGCATAGGCTTTGATTGCGCGCCTTTGTGAAATCGGGTACAATCTTAGCGGTGACTCTATATGGAGAGGCGCGTTCAAGAGGTTGTATTGCACGATTCGGCAACGCCGAGCATGCCCGGTCTGGAGATGGGTGGGGGAGTGCTGCTTGCTCGCCTCGATGATCTGGTCAACTGGGCACGACGCAACAGCCTGTTCCCTCTCACCTTCGGGCTGGCATGCTGCGCTATTGAGATGATGTCCACAGCCGCCTCGCGCTTCGATATTGCCCGATTTGGCTCGGAGGTGTTCCGCGCCTCGCCGCGTCAGGCGGATGTGATGATTGTGGCGGGGCGGGTGAGCAAAAAGATGGCGCCCGTGCTGCGCCAGATTTATGACCAGATGCCTGCGCCCAAGTGGGTGATTTCGATGGGGGCATGCGCCTCCTGTGGTGGGATTTTCAACAACTACGCGATAGTACAGGGCGTGGATCAGATTGTGCCTGTCGATGTGTATGTGCCGGGTTGCCCGCCCTCGCCCGACGCGCTGCTCTATGCGCTCATCAAACTGCAACAAAAGATTCGGGCGCAACGGCTCGGCATGCTGCTGGAGCTGAAACCGCGCACCCAACCCCCCGCCATCGAGGGGGATAGAGCCGCTCTTGAGGGGGACAAAAAGGCGATTACCGAAGGGCAATGAGCAGTGCTGGCGACTGGATGGCACAGGCAAAGCGCGACCTGCAAAGTGCAGAGTGGGCAATGCAAGGAGGCTACTACGAATGGGCATGCTTTATGTGTCAGCAGGCAGCCGAGAAGGCGCTAAAAGCGGTCTACACCGAGCGTGGCGCAGAGGTGTGGGGGCACTCTGTGCGCCATATGCTGCGCGGTCTGCAGCTAGACATCGAGCCGTCCGAGTACCGCACACTGGAGCAGTGCGCTCGCGAGCTGGAT
This sequence comes from Armatimonadota bacterium, assembly GCA_039630445.1. Classification (GTDB taxonomy): domain Bacteria; phylum Armatimonadota; class Fimbriimonadia; order Fimbriimonadales; family GBS-DC; genus HRBIN15. The sequence continues at coordinate 4,614 of JBCNVA010000131.1, read as the reverse complement.
GCGCACTACATCCCCTCACGCTACCCCGACAACACGGCAGGAGGTGCACCGTATGAAAACTACCAACAAGCCGACGCCACCCGCGCCCTCGCTTGTGCGCAAAGAATCATACGGCTCTGTGACGATCTACTGGCTGGATCGCGCTGAAGCGCGGCGGCAGGTGCAAATGGCAGCCCAACGACTCGTTCAGGCACGCCCCGAAGTGATCGCTGTCTATCTGTTCGGGTCGCTGGCGAAGGGTAAAGCGGGTCCACGCAGCGATGCCGATGTATTGATTGTGCTGCGTGACAGCCCGATCCGCGTCTGGTTCCAACGCTATCTGGAGTACAGTCCTTACTTCGACGAGGTGGGAATGCCTGTGGAGGTGTTCTGCTTCACGATGGATGAGCTGCCCCATACGACGATTGCACGCAACGCCCTCCAATATGCGGAACTGCTCGCAGGAACCGACATCCGAAACGAGGTGAGCCGATGAATATCATTCGCGATGTGATTAAGCCGATCAGTCAGGGGATGCGGATTACGCTGCGCCATTTTCTGGGTGAGAAGCAGACGGTATTCTACCCGGAGGAGCGCAAGGAGTCGTTTCGGCGCACGCGCTGGCGCCATGTGCTGTTGCGCTATTAGAACGGGGTGGAGCGCTGCATCGGCTGCTCGCTCTGCGCGGGCGCGTGCCCTGTGCGCTGCATCTATGTTGAAGCCGCTGAGAACACCGACGAGGAGCGCTATTCGCCCGGCGAGCGCTACGCCAAGCGCTACGAGATTAACCTCCTGCGCTGCATCTACTGCGGCTACTGCCAGGAGGCGTGTCCGACAGGTGCGATTGTGCTGCGCGAGGACTACGAGCTGGCAGACTATACCCGCGAGGCGTTCATCGCCACCAAAGAGATGCTGCTGGAGCCGATGCCCACACGCGATGCGGTCGCAGAAAGCCCGACGCGGTAGGTCATCCTGAACATTCCCCATCGGCAGGTGACCCGCTGGATCTGTTCCCGCCCTGAACCATCATGGCCACCGAAAACGCCTTCCACGAAGAAGTGATGTCTGCCTGTCAAATCTTTCCTACAACAGCAGGCGGAGAAGGTGCTTTATAATCAGGTACAATCCCATGCATAGCAGGAGCAGACAGGCGATGGGCTACGAGCTGCCGAAAGTCTATGACCCGCATCAGGTGGAGCCGCGGCGATATGAGGAATGGCTGGCGCGGGGCGATTTTGAGGCGGTGATTGCCGACGATGGGCGTCCCCGCTACTGCATCACTATTCCGCCGCCCAATATCACGGGATCGCTCCACATGGGGCACGCGCTGAATAATGCCATTCAGGATCTGTTGCTGCGCTGGAAGCGCATGCAGGGCTACAATGTGCTGTGCGTGCCCGGCACAGACCATGCGGGCATTGCCACACAGAATGTGGTGGAGCGCGAACTCCAAAAAGAGGGACTGACCCGCCATCAGCTGGGGCGCGAAAAGTTCTTGGAGCGCGTGTGGCAGTGGCGTGAGCAGTACGGCAACACAATCCTCCATCAGTTTCGGCGGCTCGGCTGTTCCTACGACTGGCGCTACACCCGCTTCACACTCGACCCCGAATATGCCGACGCCGTGCTGGAGGTCTTTGTCCGCTGGTGGCAGGATGGGCATCTTTACATTGGCGAGCGGGTGATTAACTGGTGTCCCCGCTGTTCGACCGCGCTCTCCGATATCGAGGTGGAGCGTGAGGAGGTGCCGAGCAAGCTTTATTATGTACGCTATCCATTCGCGGAGGGCGACGGGTATGTGGTGGTCGCTACCACGCGCCCGGAGACGATGCTGGGCGATGTAGCGGTGGCAGTCAACCCCCAAGATGAACGGTATCAAGCGCTTGTCGGTAAGACGCTGCGCTTGCCGTTGGTAGATCGCCTGATCCCGCTCATTGCGGACCCTTATCCCGACCCTGCTTTTGGTACAGGCGCGGTCAAGGTCACGCCCGCGCATGATCCCAACGACTTCGACATAGGGCAGCGCCACAACCTGCCGCGCCCCGTCGTGATTAACCCCGACGCCACCATCAACACCGAATCGCTGCGCGAGGAACTGAACGCGCACGGTAACCTCTACCTGCAGAAGTATCACGGTAAAGACCGTTTCGAAGTGCGCCAGCTCATCGTACAAGACCTGCAAGAGGCAGGTTATCTGGAGCGGATAGAGGACTATGTGGTGCCGCTCTCCCGCTGCGAACGCTGCCAGACAATTATCGAACCGCTGCTGAGCGAGCAGTGGTTCTGCCGTATGGAGCCGATCGCGAAGCCTGCCATTGAGGTGGTCAAGCAAGGTAAGGTGCGCTTCATCCCCGAACGCTACACCGAAATCTACATCCACTGGATGGAGAACATCCGCGACTGGTGCCTCTCACGCCAGATCTGGTGGGGGCATCAGATCCCCGCTTGGTACTGCGTGGATTGCCACCCGGAGAATTTTGAGCAGTTGCCCCCTTCTTTCCCTGACGCGCCAGGAGAAGGCGAAGCTACTCCCCTCTCCCACAGCGTGGGAGAGGGGCAAGGGGTGAGGGCTTCCTACCGCCTTCTCAAGCGCGAAAGCCCCATCGTGCAGAAACATGCACCCGAAAAGTGCCCGCGCTGCGGCAGCACGCGCCTGGTGCGCGACCCCGATGTGCTGGACACATGGTTCTCCTCCGCCATCTGGCCCCAGACGGTGCTGGGCTGGCCCCGTGAAACGGACGAATTGCGCCTGTTCTACCCCACCAGCACGCTGATTACTGCCCAAGAGATTCTTTTTCTGTGGGTCGCCCGCATGATTATGACGGGGTTGTATTTTGTGGGTGAGGTGCCCTTCCACGAGGTTTACATCCACGCCACAGTGCTGAACAAAGAGGGCAAGCGCATGTCCAAGTCGCTGGGCACGGGCGTAGACCCACTGGTGCTAATTGAAAAATACGGTGCAGACGCCCTGCGCTGGTCACTGCTTCAGCAAGCGGGCATGCAGCAGTCGATCCGCTTTTATGAGGAGCGTGTGGTGAATGCCCGCAACTTCGCAAACAAGATATGGAACGCGGCGCGATTTGTGTTGATGAACCTTGACGCTCCTATCCCCAACCCGCAGCCGACGCCTGCCGATGCGCTGGATCGCTGGGTACTGAGCCGCTTACAGCGCACGATTGAGGCGGTGAACACTGCCTTCAGCCAATACAACTTCGATGACGGAGCGAACGCGCTTTACGAATTCATCTGGAGCGAGGTGTGCGATTGGTATATCGAGGCAGCAAAGCCACGCTTGCAAGATCCCGCTCGCCGCGCCCAGACGCAGGGGATGCTGGTCTATCTATTTGACCAAATTCTGCGCCTGTTGCATCCCTATATGCCACACATCACCGAAGAACTCTGGCAAGCAATCGGCACGATGCCCGACCAGCGTGCGCTGACCTACGCACCTTTCCCTCAGCTTGACCCCGCGCTGATCGATGTGGACGCTGAGGCGGAAATCGAGCAGGTGTTCGAAGCGATTCGCGCTATTCGCAACCTGCGGGCGGAGGTCAAAATCACGCCCGGTGTGGAGATCCCAACCGTCTGGCTGAACCCGACCGATGAGGTGAGCCGTGCCCGCCTGCAACGCCACCAGCCGATGATTGCGCATCTGGCGTGGTGTCGTGAAGTACGCTGGGGCATGCCTGCCGACCGCGCCCTAATGAACCCCACCGCTGGTGCGGAGGTTTACCTGCCTGTTGAAGGCGTGGTCGATGTCGAGCGTGAGCGGGAGCGACTGCAAAAGGAACTGGCGAAGGTGGAGGAGGAGCTGCGCCGGGTGCAGGCACGCCTGCGCAACCCGCAATTTCTGGAGCGTGCCAAGCCCGAAGTGGTGCAGGAGACCCGCGAACAGGAACGCGAACTGCTGGCACGCTACGCCCTCGTCAAGACCCGCATCGACCAGCTGAGTGGGTAACAGGTTGCCTACCAAAACCCCCTTCGAGGCTATCAGTAGCAAGTGATACGGCTAATGCACGACTACTGGTGTAGCAAGCAAGTACAGTATCCTTCCTGCAAACGCTTCTCTGGGCTGCCGATAATGACTTCCCGATGCTGGTGATCGAGGTGCGCGACCTGGTCGTGGAGTATCGGCAGCTGTTTCGCCCACCCCTGCGCGCGGTAGATAGGCTATCGTTCGTGGTGCGTGAGGGCGAGATTGTCGGCTTTTTGGGTGTGAACGGCGCGGGCAAAAGCTCCACTATTAAAGTGCTAATGGGCTTCCACCCCCCTGCTGCAGGAGAAGCCCGCCTGTTCGGATGCCCCTCCACTGATCCAGCGGCGCGGCGGTCGGTTGGCTTCCTGCCTGAAATGGCGCTCTACTCGCCCTATCTCACGCCCTATGAGACGATGCGCCTATATGGCGAGCTACAAGGCTTGCATGGGCGCACACTCCATGCCCAGATCGAAGCGCTGCTGGAAGCCGTGGGCATCACCCACAAAATGCATACACTCAATCGCCACCTGTCCAAAGGGACACTCCAGCGACTGGGGATCGCCCAAGCCCTGCTGGGCAACCCCAAACTGCTCATTCTGGACGAGGTGTCGTCTGGACTGGACCCTGTGGGCAAGCGTGAACTACGCAACCTGCTGAAAGTG
>JBCNVA010000130.1:0-8727 GCA_039630445.1 Armatimonadota bacterium | reverse complement strand
CGCCAGCAGCTGCGTCAGCTGCTCGCCCAGCGGCTGCAAATCGGACGCACACCTGAGTTATTAGCCGTGCGCGAACGGGTGCAACAACTGGAGTACGAAGCCGAGCTGGCACGAGTGGAACTGGCGCGTCAGGCGATCCTGACGGCGGAGGGACTTATGCTCACTAACGCTCGCCCCACAGCATGGTGGTTCCTGCTGGTGTCCGAGGCATGGTTCCGCGCCAACGCGCAACAGACCGAGCTGTATCTGGAGTCGCTTAGCGCGGCGCGCAGTAGGTGATTTGCACGAACTCGTCCGCATCCAGGCTTGCGCCGCCCACCAGCACGCCATCAATCTCGGGCTGATGCAGTAGCCCGTGTGCGTTGCCTGCCGTCACACTGCCGCCATACAGCACGCGCACATGCTCGCCCAGTTCTGGCTCGTACAAATCATTTAGCAACTGGCGAATGAAGCCACAAATCCGGTTCGCCTCCTCCGCATCGCACACCTGCCCCGTGCCAATCGCCCACACGGGTTCATACGCAATCACCAGCTCGTACAACTCATCGGCATCGATGCCCTGCAACGCGCCCTCCAACTGCTGACGGACGACCGCCTCCGTTTGACCTTGCTGACGCTCCTGCAGCGTCTCGCCCACGCAGAGAATCGGTTTCAGCCCATGGGGCAGCACTGCCTTGAGCTTCAGGTTGAGCGTTGCCTCGTTCTCTCCAAAGTAGCGCAGATGCTGTTCCGTCAGGTTAGGGTCTGGGTTGCCGAACCGTCCGCGCGTCTCCGAGTGCCCCAAAATCACATATTCGCAGCCGACGGCAACGAGCATGGGAGGCGAAATCTGCCCGGTGTAGGCGCCCGAATCAGCCCAGAAGACGGTCTGCGCACCCAACTTCAGATCACTTCCGCGAATAGCATCTGCCACGGCTGGGAGCGAGACAAACGGCGGGCATAGCACCACCTCCAGATCGAAGCGCGTGCCGATGCGCTGCCGTAGCGTGGTCGCCAGAGCCGCCCCCTCCGCCGGAGTCAAGTGCATCTTCCAGTTGCCTGCAATCAAACAGGTGCGCATAAGTATCACCCACCTATCGGGTTCGCTTCACAATAAATCAATCCTGCAACGGGAGCAACCAGGGGGGCTTGCAATCGATGTCACAGGGGTGTATAATAATGGATGAGGAGGTCCTGACAATGCGCATTCGCAGCGGCTTTACGCTCATCGAGTTGCTGGTCGTGATCGCGATCATCGCCCTTCTGGCGGCGATCCTGTTCCCTGTATTCGCGCAGGCACGCGAAAAAGGAAGGCAGGCGGTCTGCTTGAGCAATCTGAACCAGCTCATCAAAGGCACCCTGATGTACGCCTCCGACTACGATAGCGTCTATCCATTTGGTGTGGCGGGAACCGGTCGGGATAACATCGTCTACTTTGTTCACGATTTCACCCACCCCTACCGAAAGAACGCCGACATCCTGAAATGTCCCAGCTATCCTGCCGACGGCAACGGTCAGGACTACACGGGTCCTGACTGGCAGCGCGGGCAATACGGGCGTAGCCTGTTCTCTGCTATTCGTGCACGCTGCGGCAGTTGTCGCCCTGCGGGCACTTTCCGCTATAATGCCTACACCTTCAATCTGGGGCTGTTCAGTATGATGCTCGGCACTCCAGAGGTGCGCGGTAACCAGATCTCCTGCGTTAACCCACCGAGTGGTCTGATGGCGCGCTGCTATAATCCAGTGTCGGAGTCGAATGTGCCCCAACCAGCGGACACGATTGCCTATGCTGATGGCTACTTCCCGCGCGGCTACAATCGTTCCGAATGGCGGGCATGGATCGACTACTGGTACAAATGGGAGGTCTGGCCGCGCCATACAGAGGGGCTGTCAGTGGCTTATATCGATGGGCATGTGAAGTGGTCGCGCTATAATGGTCTGCCGACAGGTGGGCGCATCATTCCAGGATGTTCCACTCCTGCGAATTGCCCCAGTGTCTATGCACGCCCCACCTACTATAGCTGGACAAACCATGTGCCACTTTCCACACGCCGCAGCTGCGGCTTCACCGAGTTCCCGACACGCGAGGAGCATTTCGAATGCGTGGGGCATCCGGGAGGCGTGCCGAACTTTGGCGACTTTCACGGCGTGCCGGGCACCTGCATCGCCGACATCAACTGCTGGTAAAGAGCGGGGACGATGGCATTTCCACCATCGCCCCTTATCCTACTCCTTGAGACTTAGCGCCATCGGTTTATAGAGCCACCAGCTGGCGAGGTCACGCTGATCGCTGAAGTGGGGCGAGTTGGGATCCTCGCTCTGCCCAGGTGGCAGCACATTCTCGCCCACAATCGGGTTGCTCAGCTCGACCACCTGAATGTAGGAGCCGCGGTCGGTGTAGGGCGCGCCGGGCAGATTGTTGCCCCAGTTCATGCGCGGCGCACGGTAGCGCCATTGGCTCATATTTGCCCCATACCGCTGCTTCAATTGGGTGAGCGCATCCGCCAGCGCGATCGCCAGCAGCTCCTCCTTCGGCTTGCCGTTGAAATAGTCGTACAGGCGTGGCACAGCCGCCTTGTTGCCCTGCAACGCATAGAGAATGTAGCTCGGCTGGATCGCCAAGCGGAACAGGTTCGGGTCAAAGAAGTTGCCCAGGTCATCGCCGAACACGCGCGTGCGCACCGCATCCAGCCAAGCATCCCAGAGGACTTTGCCCGTGCTGCCTTCAAGCTCATAGTTGTCCCATGCCTCCAGTACCTGAATCGCTTGGCGCATCTCCTGCGTCAGCTTCGGATGGCGCTTCACCATCTCTAGCATCACGGGCTTGAGCTTGGCAGCGTCCTCGTCATACATGGCGATATCCACAATCATCGCCTTTACATCGTCCAGCGTCAAGATGGGCTTGCGCTGGGCAAGCTCAATCAGGCGATGCACGCGGAAAATCGCGCCCCACGCGGGCGTGTCGCAATTCTCCCACCAGACAGCAGGCTTGTTGTTCCAGTTCACAATAAAGCCGCGTTTCGGGTTGATGACGCGCGGCATCTGCTCGAAGGGCATGATGCCTTTCCAGTCGTACTCGCCCGTGCCCCATACAGGCAGGCGCGGGTCAACACCATCCGCCCGGATCGGGGCACGCCCGCAGTAGAAGTAGGCGATGTCACCATCCCGCGTAGCGCAGAAAGCGTTAAAAGACGCCACAATATAGGAGCAGGCGCGCTCAAAATCGGCAACGGAACGCGCACGCAGGATGCCGTAGTAGGCATTGATCGCCTCAATCTCCTTGTCCCAGAAGCTGAGCGACCAGGCAATCGCCACATGGTTGCGCCGGTCGATAGCCACCACAGGTCCATGCACGCTGCGATAGATCGTGATCTCTACGGGCTCGCGCCCCTTGACCCGAATCGTCTCCGTGCGCTTCTCGAAGGGCACCCATCTGCCCTTGTACCAGTATTCCTCTGGATTGTCAGGGTTCAGCTTTTCGATGAAGGCGTCTGCCATATCGTGAATGCCCGAAGTGAAGCTCCACGCGAGGTAGTCGTTGGCACCGATCAGCACGCCCGGAATGCCGGGAAAGCTCATGCCAAGCACATTAATGCCTGCACCTGAGAGGCGCACTTCCGCCGCGATGTGGGGTAGGCTGAAGCCCATCTGGGGCGCACCGACAAAGAGTGCATTCCCCGTGGCGGACTTTTTCGGCGCGATGGCAATCGCATAGCTGCCGAAGTGGGTGTAAAGCCCGTGCTGACGGGCAAATTCATACTGAATCTCGCCAGATGCAACTTGCAGCGTGGGCAGCAATACATCCAGCCCGATATTCGGTAGTTGCACTGCGTGCCGCTTGAACCGTTCCAGTGCGACCTTAGGGTCTACCTTGTGCGCCTTGCGGGGATCATCCTCTGGAGGCACGGTGGTCGGCGAGGTCGGATCTTGCAGCCAGAGCAGGTCGTTCGCCCAGGTTTCGGCATGCTCTTTACTACGCAGGCGCAGGTACTGCAGCAGGGTGAGGTTGCGCAGGTCGCCTGCTGCCATCAGCCCGCCGAATCGGCGCGACATCATCACGCCGATCGCTGCGGTGTCGGTTGGGCGCCACGGACGCGGCTCGATGCCCGTCTCGGCATAGCCGGGCGGCAGCTTGCCCGTGCGCTTTGCCTCCTCTATCCAGGCGTTCACGCCATCGGCATACGCTTGCAATGCCTCCCGTAGTTCAGGCGCAAGGCGACCGATCTGGCGCTGCATCTCCTCCTCCGTGTAGCCTTGCAGGCGCGCTGCTTTATCCTGCTCCAGCGCAGTGGTGCCCATGATTTCCGCCAGCTCGCCTCGTGCCTGACGACGATAACGCTCCATTTGCCAGAGCCGATCCTGCGCGATGGCATAACCGTTACCGTAAAACAGCCCATAAAGCGAGGTGGCAAACACATGCGGCACGCCATACGCATCGCGAATAATCGTCACCTTCTCGCCGCGCACAGTGAGTTCTGTTCGTTGCGCCCAGCCCCATGCCAGGCTCGCACCGAGCAACACGATAAATCCAAAACCGAGCCGTTTCATAGCGAACCTCCCTATCAAGTTTTCAGACGATGCTTAAGGCAACCAATTCAGGCGACGGCAGGGATGCCGTTGCCTCACGCCTTAGTTTGACTACCCCATCAGAACTCCTGCAAGAGGGTATTCTTTTGTCGATGATGACGCTGGAGGAGGTTCGGAAGCGGATACGCGCATGTGAACAGGAACTTTACAGGCTATACAAAGCGCGAGTGATAGGAATCTTTGGTTCCTACGCTCGCGGAACGCCACGCGAAGACAGCGATGTCGATATACTGGTTGAGTTTGAATCTGGTGCCTCGCTTTTTGACTTGGGAGGGGCACAGGCGATGCTTTCAGAAGTGCTGGATATGCCTGTAGATGTCGTACCACGGGAAGATCTGCGACCAGAGTTGCGTGCTCGCATCGAAAGGGAGGTTGTTCCACTATGACGGATATACAGATGTTTTTAAGCGATATCTTAAGGCATATGGAGTATGCGCTTGAATTTACAAACGAGCTTTCATATGATGAATTCGTACGAGATCGAAAAACGCAATTTGCTGTGCTGCGATGCTTGGAAGTTATCGGGGAAGCAGCCAAGAATGTACCTGCTGAGGTTCGTGAGCATTATCCCCAAGTACCGTGGAAGGCGATGGCGGGCATGCGTGATAGATTAATTCACTCCTACTTTGGCGTTAGTTTAGAGAAAGTCTGGCAGACTGTCTCTGAAGTGATTCCTTCTGTAATGCCTCAAATTGCTCAGATAATCGAGCAGCTGCAGTCGGAAGGGCAGGAGAAGCCCGTTGAAGGGTGAACTAAACTGATGTGAATGTGCGGCGGTTTGTGGAGCGTCGGCGAGCGCGCTGGGAGCGGTTTGAGCAGATCGTGCGTGCCGTGCGCTGGGGCGGGGCGCACGCGCTGACCCGTCAGGAGCTGAACGAGCTGGGGCGGCTCTATCGGCAAGTGGCAACCGATCTCGCCTACGCCCGCATGCAGGGTGCCGACCCACCTGTGATCGACTACCTCAACAGCCTGCTGGGGCAGGCACACGGCGTGTTCTATCGCGCGCCACGCACTCGCCTGCGGGAAGGGCTGCTCAGGTTGTTCTACACCTTCCCCGCGATGGCGCGCAAACACTGGCGTCCCATCGTGCTGAGCATGTTGCTGACCCTAACAGGCGCTGCCGTCTCCTTCGGTTTGGTGATGAGCGATCCCTCGTGGGGCGCACGGCTCATTGACCCCGACTGGGCACCTGTGCTGGAACAGTGGAAGAGCGGTAAGCAGTACACGCCGGGGCAGACGGGGTTGGCGGCGGTGATGTCCAGCTTCTACTTTCTGAACAACACGCGCGTGGCGATGCTGGCGTTCGGACTGGGCTTCCTGCTGGGCATCCCGACGGTCTATCTGTTGTGGATCAACGGTTTCCTGCTGGGCATCTTCGCGGCGGAGATGGCGCGCGTGGGCAAGCTGGGCTTCTTTCTGGTCTCCATCTACCCGCACGGCGTGCCTGAAATCGGCGCGATTTTTCTCTGTGGTGGGGGTGGATTGCTGCTGGGGCGTGCCTTGCTTATGCCGGGCGACCTGACACGCATCGACGCCCTGCGCGCAGCGGGACACGACGCCATCTGGCTGCTGGGTGGCTCCATCCCGCTCATCCTGCTGGCAGCCTTCACCGAAGCCTTTTTCTCCTTCTACGCCTTTCCGAGCTGGACGAAGTTTGCTTGGGGCACTACCGCGCTGGTGGTGCTGCTCGCCTACATTCTGTTTGTACGCTCACCGGAAGAGCGACAGGGAAAGCGAAGCGAGCGGCGAATAGCGAGTGCAAGCAGTGAGTAGCGAGCAGATACAGGGTGCAAGGAGGCAAGCCAAAATGGAGGTCAAGCGGGAAAGCACTTTTGCGATCGCCCTACGCGTGCTGCTGGAACAACCGATGCTGGCGGTGATGATGTTCCTGCAGTACGCTATCTGGGGCACCTGGTCAGTCGCGCTGGCAGGCTACTTGGAGAAGGAGCTGGGGTTCACAGGGCTTGGACTTGCCCTCATCTATAATGCGCTGCCCCTGATGAACCTGATTGTGCCCTTCACGGCGGGACAGGTGGCGGATCGCATCATGCCGTTGCAGCGTGCGCTGGCGCTCTTTCACCTGCTGGGGGGCGCGCTGCTGATTGCGCTGGCTTTTCAGAAAACGCTCTGGCCAATGACCACTCTGATGCTAGCCTATGCTTTCTGCTATGCACCAACGCTCGCGCTATCAAACTCGGTGGCGTTCCGCAACCTGAAAAATCCGCAGATCGAGTTCGGTCCGATTCGAGTCTGGGGCACAATCGGCTGGATCGTGGCGAACTGGGGTGTAACATTAGTGCGCAGTCAGTTCCAATCGCTTGAGTGGAACATGATCGATGTTTTCCTGCTGGCGGGGATTATCTCCCTAATTGCGGGCGTTGCTTCCTTGGGACTGCCGCATACACCGCCAGCAACGGAGGCACCTGATCCATGGGCGTTCCGCCGTGCGTTTGCCTTGCTGTACGATCGGAACTACCTCATCTTCTTCATCATTGCCTTGGTGGTGGCGACGGAACTGCCCCTTTACTACATTCTGACCTTTCCCTTCCTGCAGGCAGCAGGAGGGTCAATCGGTATCACGGCGGACAATCTGCCTGCGTGGATGACGATTGCACAGATTGCTGAGATCTTCACGATTGCTTTTATGCTGCCCGCGGTGCTGCCTCTCTGGGGCATACGGCGCACGATGCTGCTGGGCATTCTGGCGTGGCCTGCCCGATACGCGGTCTTTGCGATTGCCTGGGCGCTGCATTATCAGACACCTGCGATTGTGTGGCTGGCAGTGGCTGCGCTGGCGCTGCACGGCTTCTGCTATGTCTTCTTCTTCACCGTCGCGTTCATCTATACCGATATGGTGGCGCCCGAAGATGCGCGCTCCTCGGCGCAGGCGCTGATTAATGTGGCGGTGCTGGGCATCGGGATGCTGGTCGGGGGCTTCTTTGCAGGCTGGCTGAAGGATATTTTCACCTTTGAGGGTGTGACGAACTATGCGCTGGTCTTCACCGTGCCGACGGTCATCACAATCCTGGCAGGAATCGTGTTCGCGCTGCTCTTTCGGGAGCGTCGAGCAGGAGAGGCGGTAGCGTCATAGAAACAGGAGGTGAATGGCGAAGGGCGAGTTGGTGGAAACGGCAGAGGTCTATCGGTGGCGCGTGCATCTGGTGCGACGGCAACCAGAGCGGTTGCCTGTGGTGCTGCTGGTGCTGATAGGCGCACCTATGCTGGGGCTGTGGCTGATGGGGCACTGGCTGTTCGCGGTGGCGGCGTTCTGGATGATGTTCTCGGCGACTGCCGATTACCTGCTGCCAATTCGCTATGAGCTGGACGCGCAGGGCGTGCGGCAGAGGGGCTGGTCGCCGCGCGTGATGCGCTGGGAGAAGGTGAAGCGGGTGGTGTGGGGCGAGCAGGGCGTGCTGCTCAGCCCCTTCGCCCAGCCGAGCCGACTGGACGCCTTTCGGGGCGTCTTCCTCTGGTATGGCGACCATGCCGATGAGGTGCGTGCCTGGGTGGAACGCTACTGCCCCGCCTGCCACCCAGCTGCCAAATCGCCCTCCAAACGCAGCAAGAAGCCGAAACGCCCTGCCAAACAGCCTGTCAGAACCGTCTAAAGATTTGGAGCGGAGAGGGATGCGCGAGTTCTGGAAAGAGCCACTAAGCGAGGAACGCAAAGAGGAACTGATCGAGACGCTGGCGCAGTTCGTGGTGAAGCGCGGGCTGGCAGCGCCGGCGGTGCTCTTTCTGGAGCTGCATCGCCCGCTGGCGTTCATCGGCTCGCAGGCGGGGATTGTCTTTTCGCCGTTCCTGGTTGCCCTGTTCGGATTCCAGCGCGTGGACGAGTATACGCAGCTCTTGAGCGAGCGTGAGAACTGGGATCGGCTCATCGAGCGCATCGAGGAGCTGGAAGAGGAACGGCGCGCAGGCAGCCAAACGCAGACCCAAACAGGAGGGCAGAACTAAATGTCCTACCAACACGCAGCGGACAACTGGTTTTCGGCGATTATTATTGCGATTATCGCACTGGCGGTGCTCATTAACATCTTTCGGGCGAAGGCTGGCGCGCAACTCTACATTCGGCGCATTCCGGGGCTGGATGCCATCGATGAGGCGATCGGACGCTCCACTGAGATGGGACGCCCCGTCACGATGATTCCGGGCTTGACC
>JBCNVA010000013.1:0-39395 GCA_039630445.1 Armatimonadota bacterium | reverse complement strand
TATCTAAGACATCATCCAGAAGGTGAATGCCTTGATTTTGACCAGTTTTTGGAGCTGGTGCGCAAGGGGCGGCGTGCGCGGGATTACTATCGCCTGATGCGCCATATCTCGACCTGTTTAGAGTGTCGTCGCGCCTACCTGCAGTTGCGGGCAATTGAGCAGGCGCAGCAGGTGGGCTGGCTGGCTCGCTTGCGCCAGCGACTTGCGATACCCCATGCGGTATGGGTTCCTGCAGCAGGCGCAGTTGCCGTAGCACTGGCACTTGTCTGGTGGCTTTTCCAGCCAAGTAAACAGCAGATGGCACAGCAGCCGTCGACGGCTACGCCCTATGCCGATCAGGCAATGATGCATCCACCCGAACTGAAGCTCCCGACAGCGGAACCGAAACTCGCGCCTGAAAGACCCCGCGAGCCGCGTCCGCCTGTAGAACCGTCAGGCGTTCCCCAATCGCCCATCCAAAGGGAACTTGCCTCCTTGAAGCGTGTGGAGCCGTTTCTTCGCGAGGCGGCGCGCGCCTTCGCTACGCTGCCATCTATCCCCCAGGTGCGTGGGGGACAGACACCTTCAAAGCCCCCGATGGAGTGGTTGCAGCCTGATATCGAGCGCAACGCTGCTATTCCTGACACCCAACCCACCTTTGAATGGCGTCCCGTTCCAAACGCCGTCGGCTACCGCCTGCAGATACGCCCGACAGAAAGCGACCAACAATCGCTAAGCGTGGAACTAAATGCCGCGCAGACCCGTTTCACCCTACCTGCTGAGCAGGCGCTCCAGCCAGGGGTGGAGTATGAAATCGCCCTCGCTGCCCTGCTGGAAGGGGACAAACGGCTGATTGTCCATCGAAAGTTCTATGTGCTTTCCAAGGAGCAGCTCGGAGCGTTTCGCTGGGCTCGTGAACACGCCGAGAAAACCCCTTTGCTGAGCGCGATGGTGTTCTATTACCAGTTGGATCGCTACACTGACGCGCTGGCGTGCTTGGAATATGCCCGCCAGAAATATCCGCAGGAGAAGCGCATCGCGCAGTGGCTGGAGGCCATTCAAGCACGCATCGTGCAAAGGCAGACGGAGTTTACCGCTCGCTGAAATATCCCGCTGCTGATACCTATCGAGCAGAAAGGGGTCAGAGGCATTCCTGCGTAGCCATTCGTCAGGGGTAAGGTGTTCCCCACTAGCTGCCCATCTCGGACAAAAATCTCTCCCAGAGTAGCTTGCCCCTCTTGGGCAAGATGCCCCAGCCACAAAGAGGGCGCCACTTTTGGGGAGGTTATATCAATTGGAGCCTCAAATGAGACAAGATGACCGAAACAATAAAATATCCAAAAAGCAGGGATCGCCATACAGCAGATGAATCATTGCATAGGGTGAGCAATCATGAGGCATGCGCGAGAGGTCTGTACGCTCGCGATATGCCTGTGGGCGGTTTTGCCGGCTGCAAGCATGGCGCAGGAGCCGTCGAAGTCGGAGCCAGCGTCCCCGCCGCCTGCCCATCAGGATGCACCTGCACCCGAACCCCATCCTGAGCTGAAAGCACTGGTGGAAGCCACACGCACCCTGGTAAACGAGGGCAAGCATCAGGAGGCGCTGCAGAAAGCCGATGAGCTGCTTCAGCAGGCGCAGGCAAAGGGCGACAGGGTGGGCATCGGACAGGCGGTGCGCCTACGCGCGTGGGCGTTGCAGCGGCTGAACCGCTTGGACGAGGCAGCCAAGGCGTGGGAGCAAGCCTACGCGCTTTGGCAGGAGATTGGCGATGGAGCGTTCATGGTGGAAGCGTTGCTGGGACGGGCGTTTTGCCTGTGGCGCACAGACAAGGCGACGGCTGAAGGGCTGATTGAGCAGGCGCTTTCGCTGGCAAAGGCGGAGGTAAAGCGCCCGCTGGCAGTGGCGACCACTTTGTATAACGCGGGCGTAGACTGGGATCGTCAGTTGGAGCTGGTACTGGCACAGCGGTTGTGGGAACAGGCGTTGGCGATTCGTGAACGCCTCGTCCCTAACTCGCTGGAAGTTGCACACGTACTTAACAATCTGGGGGTTGTGGCCCGATATCGGGGGGATTTGGTCTCAGCCCAACGATATTATGAGCAAGCGTTAGCGATTCGTGAACGCCTTGCCCCTGACTCGTTGCATGTGGCATCTTCACTACATAATCTAGGAAATGTAGCTGCTGATCGGGGGAACTTAGCTTTAGCACGGCGGTACTATGAACAGGCGCTGCGCATCCACACCTGCATCGCTGCTAACTCGTTGGACTTGGCAAACACGCTGAATAGTCTGGGGAATACTCAGAAGAACTTAGTCTCAGCCCAGCGGTATTACGAGCAAGCACTGGCGATTTTGAGGCGCCTTGCCCCTGACTCAGTGTTGATGGCGGGAGTACTGCATAATCTGGGGAATGTAGCTTACGGTCAGGGTAATTTTGCTTTGGCGCAACGCTTCTATGAGAAAGCGTTGACACTCTACAATCGCCTTGCCCCTAAATCGTTACAAGTGGCGAACACACTGAACAACCTTGCTCAGCTCGCCCTTGCCCGCAACCAGCCCCAGCAAGCCCTACAACTTCTGCAACGCGCCGTCGCCATAGTCGAAAACCAGCGCCAGACCATCACCAATCCTGAAGCACGCGCTCTGTTTGCTGAATGGCACTTCGTCCCCTATCCCCTGCTCGCTCTGACCCACCTACACCTGAAGCAGCCCTACCAAGCTGCCGAAACCTTAGAGCGCAGTCGTGCCCGCACATTGGCGGAAGCCCTGCAGCAACGCCAGCTTGCCTTTGCGGATGCTCCCAAGCCCTTGCAGGAGCTGCTGCAGCAACAGGAGCAACTCAACCAGCGCCGCCTGATGACCTATCGCGCCCTGCGCCAGACCGACCCGAAGGATAATGAGACCATCGCCCGACACCAGCGCACTCTGCGCGAGCTTGACCAGCAACAACGGGCGCTAGACGAGCAGCTGCGCCAGCAGTTCCCCGCCTATGCCGAGTTGTTGATTCCCAAACCGCTCTCCATCGGGCAGATTCAGCAGAGCCTGGACGCGGGCACGGTGCTGCTTTATTATGCCCTTGGCGAGAAGGAGCTGCTTATCGTGGCAGTGTCGCGCAAGGGGGTGCAGGGCTATCGCGTCGCGCTTAAGCCGAAGGAACTGGAAGGGGCAATCCGTCGCTTTCAAGCAATCGTCAGCAAGCCACCGTTGGGGCGTAATGCGAAGGAGCGTCAGGAAATGATCCCACTGAGCAGGAAGCTCTACAGCTGGCTGGTGAAACCAGCGGAGGCGTCGCTGAAGGGTGCGCAGCGGGTGCTGCTGTGCCCTGACGGCGTGCTGAACCTTGTACCGTGGGGTGCGCTGGTGGCATCGGTGGATCGGCGCGGCAAGCCCATTTACTGGATAGAGCGCGTGGCGCTGCATCTGACACCCTCGATGGGGGTCTATCGGCAGGCGCGTCAGGTGAAGCCTGCGGCGCAGGGCGTGGCAGTGGTAGCAGTGTCGGAGTATGGCGGGCTGGAGCTGGCGCAGGCGCGGTCGGCAGTGGCTACGCTGGTGCGACGGGCAGGCAGGGGCGGCCGACTGAACAATTTGCCAAATGTGCGACAGGAGGTGGCACAGGTGCAGCAGGTGTTCGGCAAGCAAGCTCGAGTAGTGTTGGAAGCAGCGGCAACACCTGCCCAGGCGCGGCAACTGGCAGCGAAGGCACGGGTCGCCCATTTCGCTTGCCATGCGAAGGCGGACCACATCGACCCGCTCGGTTCGGCGCTACTGCTTGCGCCTGCCGGGCGGGATGAGGGGCTGCTGACAGCAGCGGAGGTACTGACCAGCTGGCGGCTGCAGGCGGATCTGGTGATGCTCTCAGCATGTGAGACGGGGACAGGGGTGTTGCGCCAATACGAAGGGATGTTTGGGCTGGCGCGGGCGTTCCTGTTTGCAGGTTCGCGGAGCGTGGGGGCAAGCCTCTGGCAGGTGGACGATGCAAGCACGGCACGCTTGATGGGCGCGTTCTATGCGCGGTATGGGCGCGGAGTGCCAAAAGATAGGGCGTTGCGCGAGGCGCAGCTGGAGCTGCGGCGCAGCCAGCAGTATAATGACCCCTTCTTTTGGGCAGGCTTCATGCTGATTGGGGATTATAGATAGTACCTCGGATAGTACCTCGCCAAGCCCGGTTCGGGATTACACACCCACCGCGTCCTGAGTTCCTGCCGAGCGAGAACATCCTCTTAGCGACAATCAGAGCCGAAATTGAAGAATACCGCCAGCAGATCCGCCTCATCAACCACGCCGTCGTAGTTCGCATCACCAAACGGCAGCGTGATATACAGCAAACACCGCCCCTCAAAGCCATGACCTCCATCAGGGAAACACGGATCTCCCCAGCTCCTGCCATCTGCCGCGGAGATCAACAAACTGCGACCATCGGACGAAACTCCCCAAACCGTTCCCGGATGAACACCCTGCTTTTTGAGCAAGGGAAGTTCACTCAGTGATAGCGCACGCCCCTGATGCCAGTAGATGACGCGCTGACCCCGAATACTCCACGCCATCACCAAGCCATCAGGTGAAATCACGATGCGATCGCCAGGACCCAAATCCTGCATCCCCGTCGCCTCCGTCCAGCGAAAAACATGGGTCTGACCGCTGGCGGTCTGCGACCACCCCACCAGCACAGAGCCATCCCAAGTGATGCCCGTGACCTCGGCGCGCGCCCCGCCAAGCGTACCCAGAAACTGCAAACCTGCCGATTCAGACCACCGAAAGATAATGGTGCTGTGGTCCGTGCGGATGTGCCCAATCATCAGGGAGCCATCCTCACTGAGAAAACGCACGGTGGTGCCTTGCGCAGGTAAGCCCAGATCCTGCATCCCTGTCGCTTCGGTCCAGCGGAACATAACCCGGCGCCGGCTCCCGTCATTCAACAGACCCGTTCCCACAATAACCTGTCCATCGTCGGAGACCCGCGGCGCACTGAGACCTGAGTAATCGATGCCCAGTAGCTGGAAGCCTGCAGCTTCAGTCCAGCGAAAGACCCTCGTATGATCATCAGATTGTGCAATTCCTACAATAACAGAGCCATCAGCAGAGATGTCCGTGGGAACAGCATTATCTGCAATATGCTCAGCCCCTTGCGCGGTACAGCGAAAGGTTGTATAGTACTCAGAATGAGTGCAGAAGTAGTATCTATCCACCTCATGATGCACACCCGCGGCGACTGCGCCATCATCAGAAACACAAGTCAACCTATCATCAAGACCACCGCACTGAAAACTGAACTCGCCGCATGCAAAAGCAGAAACAGTACTGCCACAACCATATGGCTCGCACACGAGGCTGACAGATATGTAACCAACCACAGTAGAGCCGCTGGCGGAGATATCATGAATTGCTGGGAATGCATCGGATAGCCAGGTCAATTTTTGCGCCTGCAGTGGCGCAGCACTCAGCACAACGCCCAGCACCCATCCCAGTGCCTTCCAACGCTTCGATTCTGCCCAATAGCCTCTCATCGTTTTGTCCCTCCTACACAGCAGCTGCACCTTACCGCGCAGCATCCACCTATAATATAGTCTCGGAACACCTCGTCCGTGACAGGGATGGGATGGGAGGGTGTTTGAGAAAATCTCGGCTACTACGGCTGAAGCCATCTAAACCCACTGATTCTTAGCAGCCTTTCAGAGGGTGGCGGAGTTTCTGGCAAAAAGGCGAATGAATTCCCTAACCGATACCCACCTTGTGCCAAGCGATCGGCATTCGCCATAATTAAGGCGCGATGCGAGCGGACCTGGCGCGCGTGGGCGCGATACTGCTCATCGGGATCACTTTGCTCATCACGGGGCTACGCTTCCTGCAAGTGCGCTTCTCCGATCGGGGGCACTACCCGCTCTATGTGCTGTTCAGCGACGCGCGGAATGTGTCGATTGGTGCTTCGGTGCTGATGGCAGGTGTGCCAATCGGCTTCGTGCGCGAGGCGAAGTTGGTGGGGACACCTCCTGTAGCTGAACTCACGCTGGCGATTCGCGAGGAGGTCAAAATCCCGCGCGGTTCTACCTTCCGACTGGTGGGCGGTGCGCTGCTGCCCACTGAGACCCGCGTGGAAATCCTTCCACCCTCACAAGTCACTGACCATTTCCAGCCCAACGAGCGCATTCGGGGCGAGAACCTGCTCGATTTTAACGCAGCGCTGAACCGCCTCACGCCCGAAGCTGAGCAGACCCTCAACGAACTCCAGCGCACCCTTGCAGCGGCTCGCGCCCTCTTGGAGGACAAGCCGTTGCGTCAAAGCTTGCTGGATACACTGGACGCTGTGGAACGGGCAACGGAGCAGACCACACGGCTGCTCGCCCAAGCGGAGCGTCTCGTGGGTGAGAACCGCGACACCGTGCGCCAGCTGCTCACCCAGGCAGCGCAGGCAACCCGCGAGCTGAAGCTTGCCCTGCAGAACGCGAACCGCCTGCTGCAAGACCCGCAGATGAGGGAGGATTTGCAGGCAACCCTTGCCAGCGCACGCGCCGCCGCCGAACGCACCGAAGCCACCCTGCAAGAGGTGAACAATCTCATTAGCGACCCACAACTGCAAGAGGACATCCGCCAGACTGCTCACAATGTGCGCACTCTCAGCGAACGGGCAAATACCCTTGCGGATAAGACCGAAACGGTGCTGGATAACGCCACCGAGCTGACACGCAATCTGAACGAGACCGTGAACGAGTCGAAGGCGGTCATCCAGAAAGCGAAGGAGACTTTCGAGCGTGTGGAGAACGCATTGGAGAACGCCGTGAGCTTGCGCACGCTCGGCTTCACCGATGCCACCTATCGCCTCGACATGGGTTTCAACAACGAAACGAAACGCTACCGCACCGATGCTATGATGACGCTCCTGACACCCGACGGACGCACTGTGACGCTGGGCGTGTATGACTTTGCAGAGAGCAACAAGCTGATTGCGCAATACGGCACACCGCTTTCACCGCAGCTCCATCTGCGCTATGGACTCTATGGCGCGAAACCCAGTTTTGGGGTAGACTACAAGTTTAGCGAACGGGGACTGCTGACGCTGGACCTGTTCGATCCGAACGACTGGCAAGGGAGCCTGCGCCTGAACTGGCGCGTGTCCGAAAATGTGTTGTTGTGGGGCGGTATCGAAAGCCCCTTCCGCCGCTACCAGCCAGCGTTCGGCGTGCGAATTGAGCGATAAGATGGCGAAATGGCGAAGTAGCGAAATGGTGAATGGCGAAGTGGCGAAATAGCGAATGGAGATCTACTCGTCACACGCCTATGCAATAAGGAGGTTAGGGACGATGCGAGTGATTCTGATACGCGATGTGCCGAATCTGGGCAAGGAAGGCGAACTGAAAAATGTGGCGGGTGGCTACGCCCGCAACTATCTGATTCCGCGCGGGCTGGCTGTGCCCGCGACCGAAGGCAACCTGCGCACCTGGCAGGAACACCAGAAGCTGCTGCAGGCGCGTGCCGAACGCCTGCGCCAGCAGGCAAAAGAAGCCGCCGAACGCCTGAACGGGCAGACCGTCACCCTGCGTGGCAAAACTGCACCTAACTCCACCCGCCTGTTCGGTGCCATCACCGCTGCCGATGTGGCGCAAGCGATTCAGGAGCAGTTCGGTATCAAGGTGGACAAGCGCCGCATCGAGCTGATTGACCCTATCCGCACAACAGGCACGCACACCGTCGATATCCGCTGGGAGCCAGGTGTAGAGGCGACCCTCACCGTCGAGGTATTGAGTGAGGATTAATTATGTGTGGGATCACAGGTTATATTGGTTCGCGACCGCCGCTGGAGGTCGCCCTGGATACGCTAAAACGCCTAGAGTATCGTGGCTATGACTCGGCAGGCGTTGCCTTCTGGAGCGGCAATCGCCTGCAGGTGATGAAACGCGCGGGCAAAATCCAGCAGCTGAGCGAGATGCTGAACGGCGTGGAGGCGCACGGGCTGGCGGTCTCCCACACCCGCTGGGCGACACACGGCATCCCTAATGACCCGAACGCCCATCCCCACACCGACGAGCATGGGCGCGTGGCGGTCGTGCATAACGGCATCATCGAGAACTATCTGGAGCTGCGCCAGGAACTGAGCGTACGGGGACATCGCTTCAGCTCCGAGACCGACACCGAGGTGCTGGCACACCTAATTGAGGAGCAGTTGCCCCTGTGCGAAACGCCAGAGGAGGCGGTGCGGCGCGCCCTGTTGCCCGTGCGTGGCTCCTATGCAATCGCCGTGCTGTTTGCCAACTATCCTGACCGCGTGGTCGTCGCGCGGCACGACTCGCCCCTCGTGATCGGACTGGGCGAAGGCGAGAACTTCATCGCCTCCGACATCCCTGCCCTGCTGCCCTACACACGGCGCGTGATTCTGCTGGAAAACGGCGACCTGGGCGTGGTGACGCGCGATGCCGTACGCCTGTTCCGCTTAGATGGCTCGCCCGTTGAGCGACCGCCCGTGCAGATCGACTGGTCTGCGGAAGCCGCCGAGAAGGGCGGGCACGAACATTTTATGATCAAAGAGATCCTGGAGCAGCCCGAAGCGGTGCGCGATACGCTGCGCGGCAGGCTCAAGCCCAACGGCGGCATCCAGTTCCCCGAACTCAAACTCGATGTGGAGGACTGGCAGAAGTTCCGCCGGATACTGATTGTGGCGTGCGGCACAGCGTATCACGCGGGGCTAATCGGCAAGCATGTGCTAGAGCGCTGGCTGCGCCGCCCCGTGGAGGTCTACTACTCCTCCGAGTTTCGCTACGGCGACCCTATCCTGCAGCCAAATACGCTGGCGATTTTCATTAGCCAATCGGGCGAGACGGCGGACACGCTCGCTGCACTGCGCCTCTGCCGTGAAGCGGGCTACACCACGCTCGGCATCGTGAATGTGGTCGGCAGCAGCATCGCGCGCGAGTGCGACCATGTGCTGTATACGCAGGCGGGTCCCGAAATCTCCGTTGCCTCCACCAAAGCCTACAGCACGCAGGTCGCCCTACTCTACCTGCTCGGCTTGTATCTCTCAGCCATCAACGGCACGCTACCGATGCAGACCTACACGGAGGGGGTTAAGGGGCTGATGCAGATGCCCTCGTTGATTGCCCGAAGCCTTGAAACCGAGCCACAAATTCGCCAGATCGCCGAACAGCTCTACCAGATGCCGTTGGCGTTCTATCTGGGGCGCGGTATCGATGCCTCCGTCGCGATGGAAGGCGCGCTCAAAATCAAGGAGATTGCCTATGTGCCCACGCAGGAGTGCCCCGCCGGCGAGATGAAGCACGGACCGCTGGCGCTGGTGGAACCGGGCGTGGTCGCTGTGTTCATCGCCACGCAGGAGCGCACCCGCGAAAAAATCTTAGGCAACATGAAGGAGATCAAGGCGCGTCAGGGCACGGTGCTGCTCGTCACCTGCGAGGGCGAAACCTTGCTGCCTCAGGCGGCAGACTACACCCTCTTTGTGCCGCGCCCACAATTAGAGGAACTCTCGCCACTGGTCACAATCCCCGTGCTGCAGCTCTTTGCCTACCATGTGGCGCGACTACGCGGCTGCGAGATTGACCAACCGCGCAACCTCGCCAAAAGTGTGACGGTGGAATAAGGTCATCTCTATGCCTGTGGTGCAACTGGGTTTAGCAATCTATGCAGCTCTCGCCTTATACCAATCGCCCTTTCAAGTGCTGTCATCGTCGGCGGGGACGCCGACGCTACGAACGCGCCTGCGTAGTGTCGGCGTCTCGCCGACGATAGCACAGCGTTTGCTTTGCCAATTGGTATTAGGACTGCTGTTGAATGTCCATCCTTCAGGTTTTGCTGCGCCACGCGATCGGGAGTGGCTCGTTCGGGTGGGGCTGGAACGGCAGGCGATGGGCAGGGAGATTTTCGTTCAATCGAGGGGCGGCGCATTCCGCTGGGTCGATGTCGACACGGGACGCACGCTTGCTGAATCGTCGTCGGAGCAGCTCTGGCGCGTGGTGGCGGAGGGCAGCGGCTTGCTTGCGGAGCCTGTAGCCCACTCGCCCGCACCTACCTCCCCAAAGAAGGACAACATTCGCATCAGGGGACAACGCCTGCGGGCAGAGCCAGTCGGCGATGCGCTGCTCATGGTAGGTGTGGAGCGCACACGCCT
This sequence comes from Armatimonadota bacterium, assembly GCA_039630445.1. Classification (GTDB taxonomy): domain Bacteria; phylum Armatimonadota; class Fimbriimonadia; order Fimbriimonadales; family GBS-DC; genus HRBIN15. The sequence goes on along the minus strand of JBCNVA010000013.1, from coordinate 29,302 downwards.
GAAATCTTTCCGTGGCGCGATGGAGTGGCAACGGCTGAACCCCTCACCACAGCGAGGTGAGGCGATCCTGCTGACCATCAATTGGGTGCGCTTGGATGACTACCTCAAGGCAGTGCTGCCTGTCGAGATCCCGCCGCGTTTCCATCCGGAGGCGCTCAAAGCGCAAGCGGTCGCTGCGCGCTCCTTCACCTTCCGACGCCTGAACCGTCATCGGGACAGGGGCTATGACCTCTGCGACACTGAACACTGCCAGCTTTATGGGGGTGTGCAGGCGGAACATCCTGCAACGAACCGAGCAGTAGAAGCAACGGCGGGGGAGGTGTTGTGGCACAACGGGCGCGTCGTCGAGGCGCTCTATTGCGGCAACTGCGGTGGGCACACCGCGCCGAACGAGCAGGTAGGCATCGGCACCGTCGCCATAGAACCGCTGCGGGGCGTTCTGGACTGGGATGAGCGAGCAGGACGCTACTACTGCGATATGGCGCCAACTCCGCGCTGGAGCCTATTCCTCTCGGCTGATGAGCTGCATCGTGCCTTTCCCGAAGTGGGCAGACCGAAGGCGTTGCGCATTCTGGAGCGGGCAATCAGCGGGCATGTAGCGCGCCTGGTGCTGGAGGGGGATCGCGCGACACTGGAGATAACGGGCGCACGCTTCCGCCAGCAACTGGGTGCAACGCGCCTCAAAAGCCTGCTGTTCACAATAGAACCTGACGGCAACGGCTGGCGCCTCGCGGGGCGCGGCTCTGGGCACGGCGTGGGGCTATGTCAGTGGGGCGCTCAGGGACGCGCCCTCGCCGGGCAGGATTACCGCGCCATCCTGCAGGCATACTACCCAAGCACGATGATTGCACCCTTATACCAATAGCAGAGCAAACACTGTGATGCCGTCGGCGGGGACGCCAAAGCTACGCAGGGCGTGTTCGTAGCGTCGGCGTCTCGCCGACGATGAAGGCACTTGAAATGGTGATTTGGTATTAGCGGGTATGCCTCCGTCGAATATTTCCGAGAAGGGGGAGCCTCGGCGGGAGGGGCACCGAGGCTCCTATGAGAGGGAGGGAGGTGCACAGGACACAAGCCGCATAAACCGACAGACCGTGCAATAGAGCATCGAGCAACTTTTGTGCCAAACCCTGCGCGTCGCTCCCGCGCAAAAAGCCGTCGCCGATGCGATAGCGAAAGGATTCGCGCAAAGGTTATACTTTTAGGCATGATGTGTGGCATTCCGATTCCGCAAGCGGTGCAAGCGGGAAGTGCGTTGCATGACCCGCGCGAGACCCATCTGCGCAACATTCGGCAGTTGACCTTCGGCGGCGAGAATGCCGAAGCCTACTTCTCCTTCGATGGCAAGAAGCTCATCTTTCAAAGCAAGCGCCCGCCCTTCCAAGCCGACCAGATATTCACGATGAACATCGATGGCAGCGACCTGCGACTCGTCTCCACAGGCAAAGGGCGTTGCACATGTGGCTTCTGGTCACCCGATGGCAAAAAGATTCTCTACAGCTCTACCGACTGGATGGGTGACGAGCCACCGCCCCCGCCTGACCGCTCGCAAGGCTATGTGTGGGGGCTGTTCCCCTATCGGCTTTATATCGCGGATGCGGACGGCAGTAATCGTGTCGCCATCACAGATGATGACGCCTATAACGCCGAAGGCTCCTTCCATCCGAAAGGTGATCGGATCCTATTCACCACCACGCGCTATGGCAACATCGACCTGTGCGAATATAACCTGCGCACCCGCCAGTTCAAACGGCTCACCGACGAGATCGGCTACAACGGGGGTCCGTTCTACTCGTGGGATGGCAAATATATCGTCTATCGCGCCTATCACCCCAAGACCAAAGAGGAGATCGAGGAGTTTCAGCGTCTGCTCAAGTTGCGCTTGGTGCGCCCCAGCAAGCTGGAGCTGTGGGTCATGACAGCCGATGGCAAGCGCAAGTGGCAGGTGAGTCGGCTGGGCGGCGCGAACTTTGCGCCCTTCATGCGCCCAGGCAACAGGCAGATAATTTTCTCGTCCAACCATCATGACCCGCGCGGACGCGAGTTCGACCTGTTCCTGATCAATTTAGATGGCACAGGACTTCAGCGCATCACCTATACGCCTGAATTCGATGGTTTCCCGATGTTCTCACGGGACGGCAAAAAGCTGGTCTGGTCATCCAACCGCAACGCCAAAGTGCCTGGCGAGACGAATATCTTTATCGCTGACTTTGTGGATTAGGATATAATAACCCAACTTGCCACCTATCTGAGCTTCCTCGCCTTCGGCTCGGAATGACGCGCCACCAAACCCCTCTACACCGCCCGATACCGCGCCAACACCCCTACCACACGCAACGCTACCAACCCCAACGCCCGCCACACGCCGTCCCCCAGCCCCAAACACCACCCCACCTGCTGCACCACAGACGCCAACCCACCACCCCGCACAAACGCCTCCCCGCAGCCACACCAGGCTCCTTGCCCCCACCATCAGTGGCAACGCACCCCAGCGTCCGATGCCCAGCACTGTCTTGATACCACGCGACGGTCATCGTCGCTTGGCTTAGGTCGATCCCGACAAAGATCGTCTGTTGCCTTGTTGTCCCTCCTTCGGGTATGCTGAGGCGGGCTGAGCGCCCGTGCTTGTGATTCGGGCTTGGTGGTCTACGGTTCTGTTTGGTCTGTTTCAGCGGGTCAGGGTTTGGTTCTCGCTACGGGCTTGGTGTTCCAGGGATCTCGCCGAGTGCCTCTGCCCTTCGGACGCCACGCTATATATTATACAAACCCAAGTTGCTACCTGTTGCCTTTGAGCAGGTGAGGTTCCTCGCTTCGCTCGGAATGACAACGCTCCGCTCGGAATGACAAGGCTTTTTACGCGGCAGGGAACTTGTCATTCCGAGCCGAAGGCGAGGAATCTCAGATAGGTGGCAAGTTGGGTTATACAAGGAATCTGAGACCCCTCGCTGCGTTCGGGGTGACAATGAGTATTGGGGTGACAGCCATTTTTGTCATTCCGAGCGAAGTGAGGAAACTCCCCGTTCGCGGGGTGGCAGGTTGCTGAATTAGAGCAGCGGGAACTGCGCCAGGAACCGCATGTCGTTTTCCAGAAAGAGGCGCAAATCGTCGATGCCGTACTGGAGCATCGGGATGCGTTCGATGCCCAGTCCGAAGGCGAAGCCGGAATAGCGCTCCGTGTCGATGCCGTAATGCTCCAGGATGTTGGGATGAATCAGCCCTGCGCCGCCCAGCTCCAGCCAGCCGCCCTTCCACGAGATGGCGAAGTCCACGCCCGGCTCCACGAAGGGGAAATAGTCGGGTCGGAAGCGCACGCGCACCTCCGGTCCGAACATCATGCGGGCGAACTGGGTGAGCGTGCCCTTCAGGTGCGCCATGCTGACCCCTTCATCCACCATGAAGGCGTCCACCTGATGGAAAGTGTGGGAATGGGTGGCGTCCACATTCTCGTAGCGGAAGCAGCGTCCGATGATGGCGATGCGCAGGGGCAGCGTGCGTTCCCCGCGTTGCACCTGTTCAAAGATGCGTCCCTGGATGGCGGTGGTCTGCGTGCGCATCAGCCAGCCGTCGCCCACATGGAACGAGTTCTGTGCGTCCATCGCGGGATGGTCTTCGGGGTAGTTGAGCGCGCCGAAGTTGTAGCGGAAATGCTCCAGTTCAGGACCTTCCACGAATTCGAAGCCCAGCCCCATCAGGGCTGCTTTGACCCGCCGCATGGTGAGGGTTAGCGGATGCAAGCGGGCGGGGCGGACGGGGATGCCGGGCAGGGTGATATCGAGGCGTTCGGCTTGCAGTCGCTGTTCCAGTTCGGCGCGTTCCAGCAGGGCACGGCGGGTGTCCAGCCACTGCTCGATCTGCTCTCGCGCCTGATTGACCGCTTGCCCGAAGGCGGGGCGCTGTTCGGGTGGTAGAGTGCCAATCTGGCGCAGCAGCGTGCCGACCGCTCCCTTCTTGCCAAGATAGCGCAGCTCCACCGCGTCCAGTTCCGCAGTGGAGCCACATCGCTCGATCTCTGCCTGCGCCTGTTCCAGCAGCTGCTGAATGGTCTCCATCGATCGGGATTGCTTGAACCCCCTCCCGCAGGTTCCCTTTTTCTAAGGGGGAACTCGCCACTTCGTGTTGGCTCAGGAGGAGCTAACGACGGTTCGAACGAGCAGGGCGAAGGCGTCGGGGTCGCGGATAGCCATCTCGGCAAGCATTTTGCGGTTGAGGGCGATGCCCCGCTCGCTCAGCGCATGAATGAACTCGTGATAGCGGACGCCGTGCGCACGGCAGGCAGCGTTCAGGCGTGTGATCCAGAGCCGCCGAAAATCGCGCTTGCGCTGCCGGCGATCGCGATAGGCATAGAGCAGGGACTTCATCACCTGCTCGTGCGCCTTGCGGAACAGCTTCCGTTTCGCGCTGTAATAGCCCTTTGCCAGTCGCAGAATCTTTTTGTGCCTTCTTCGGGTAACGACTCCACCCTTGACGCGCATGCTAATCCTCCTTCGCCGTTTTAGTGAAGCGTTGGTGGCTTGCCCAAGATGGGCAGGATGCCCAGGCTCCCTTTATCTGCCTGCCAGCAAGCGGTTGACGCGCCGGTACTCGCCCTTGAAGAGTTCATCTTCAAGTTCGAGTCGGCGTTTACGCGCGGGCGATTTGCTCAGGAACAGGTGGCTGTTCCCTGCTTTCTTGTGCATCAGTTTGCCCGTCGCTGTCCGTTTGAACCGCTTGGCGGCGGTCTTGCTCGTCTTCATCTTTGGCATGGTGCGTGCCTCCCTCTGCACGGGCGGGTTCGGGGCGGGCTGGCTTCTTGCGCGGTGCCAGCACCATCACCATCTGTCGCCCTTCCAGCGTTGGTGGGCGTTCAATTGTGCCTTCGAGTCGCAGGGCGTCGGCAACTTTTTGGAGCAGTGCCTCCGCCATCTGCGGGCGTCCAATCTCCCGACTGCGGAAAATGACGATAAATTTTACCTTATCGCCATCCTGCAGGAACTCGCGCGCATTGCGCACCTTGGTCTCGATGTCGTGTGCGCCTGTGCTGGGGCGCAGGCGAATGGTTTTGACCCCTGCCGGCTTGTGCTTGCGCTTCGACTCTTTGGCGAGTTTCTCCTGCTCGTAGCGATACCGCCCGTAGTCCAGAATGCGACACACGGGCGGATTCGCGTTAGGCGCCACTTCTACCAGGTCGAGACCGCGCTCCTGAGCAATTTTCAGGGCGCGGCGAATGTGCATGATTCCGATTTGCTTCCCGTTCTCGTCGATAACGCGCACCTCTTTGGCGCGGATCCGATTGTTGACCCTCAGTTCCCTCTGGATAGCTGGCTCACCCTCACTTTGTTCGGTTTTAGTGTACCCAAGAGTATACCATGTAAATCGCGGTTTGTCAAGGGGTTCTACCCTGTTTCCACGCCTGATGCTGCTCCCGCATACGCTGAATGGTGGACTCCGCAAGCGAGTCAAGCCCAACCTGCACGCCTACTATGAAGGGCTTGCTGAGAGCGATGATAAGAGTATGCAGCAGCCAGTCCGCCTGCACGGCTTCGCTGATGGGCGCCCGCCAGAAAAAGTCGCCTGCCTGATGTGGGTCTGTGGGCGGCAGATGCAGGGTCAGATGGAGCGGCTTGCCCAGCTCGCCATAATGCTCCACCACAAAATCGAAGTCCAACAGGTCGAAATCGTGCCAGTAGAGGTGCAGATTCACGCCTTCGAACGGAACCCCACTCTCCACGAGGCGATCCAGCAGGTCAAAGGCGGCGCGCGGGTGGTGCAGGCTATAGCGGACCCCTAACAAGCGCACGATGCCGAAATCGACGGCGCGCGCCGCCTCGCACAGCGTGGCAACCATCGACGCGGTGGCTTTATGCTCCTCAGCCAGCAGGTGCAGACTGTCGGGCAGGTCAGAGAGAATCTCCCAGTAGCGGATGCGCCCTCGATAGAGGCTGAGGGCGTCGCGCAAACGGCTCGTCAGGCTTTCCTGCAGAAGCTGAGACGACTCCACCGCCCGCTGAACGAACTCTGCCGTGAGAATCGATTCGCCACGAACAAGCAATCGCTCCTGCTGCGCCTGCTGGACGACAGACTCCCACGCTTCAGGCGACTGCTGTGCCATCGAGAGGCTCAGCTGATTGAAGGGCGGATGCAGCGGTTGCACAGGGATCGCCGGGTCGGTCAGCACGACACCCCAGAGGAACGCCTCGCGCCAGCCGATGCGCCCCAGACGGAATCGGGCGACAGCAAGCGCAGCTTCCTCCCCTGCCAACAGGCTCTCCCGAAGGCTTTTTAGCAGCGGTTCGCCCTCAGGCTGGGCGGGCGGTTTCGCGGCGTCGAGGCGTGCCAGCAGTTCGGCAAGCGGAACCCCCTTGCGCTGATACTGCTTGATAAACTCCAAGCTGCGCTGGTAGCGGCAGGTTGCCAGCTCGCGCTCCAGCAGCAGTTCATGTGTGCGGCTGGTGTAGCCCTTGCCGTCCGCCCAGAGGTAGACGCGCCCGAATTCGGGCACGCTCAGGGGATAGGCGATACCGAACGTCTCGCCCGGATAGGGGAATTGGGCGTCGGGATGCTTGCAGGCTAACGGTTCGCGCCGGGTGTCGGTTATCCGCACACGCGCCGCCTCGAACGCCGAGCTAAGTGACCGTACTTGAATCTGCTCCGCCACTGCCTTAGTTATATTATCGGCAGCTACTTGCCAGTATTGAGCGATTCGAAGTAGCGTTTGACGCGCTTGCGTTCGGCGGGCGGGATGTTCTGCTTATCCAGCGCCTGCTCCGCCTTTTTCTGGTAGCTGGGCAGCACTTGGGTGAGGGGCACGCTGCTGTCGCCAGGCGTCGGCGGCGCTTCGTAATCCTCATACTCGGCCGGACCGGGCAACAGGGGCGGCTGCCCAGCAATCGGGGTGTTCTTCATCGGGATTTTGAGTTCAGGCTGCTTCGTGCCCTGATTGAACATTTCAGGCTGACCGATGTATTCGCTCTTATCCCACGCACTGCCAGAACCCTTAAAGCCCATTCCGGGTATAGCGCCTCCGGGACCTCGCATGAGACCTCCCGCGTTCTGCCCGAAGCCCATGCCGCCCATGCACATGCCAGCGCATGCGCTGTTGCACTGGCTGAGTTCCTTCATCTTTTTGACCTGCTCCAGAATCTGTTTCGCCAGCTCGCGGATCTGCTCGTCGTTACTGTAGCGCTTCGCCAGCTCCTCCAGTCGCTTCTCCAGCTCACGCGCCATGCGCTCGATCTCCTCTTGGGTGAGCTGGCGCTGCTGCTGATTTTGGGTTTGACCCGCTTGCTGGCACTTTTTCGCCAGCTCCTGCAGGCGTCGCATCGCCTCGATGAAGTTAGGGTCGTTCATCAGTTTGCGCAGGAACTCGCGTGCCTGCTCAGAGAGTTGCAGGGCGCGCAGCTGCTTCTGGAGTTGCTGGAGTTGCTGTTCCAGCGCCTTGCGTGCCTCTTTGCTGAGCGGGATGCCTTTTGAGTCGCGCCCCGACTGGAGTTGGCGCTGCAGTTCGCTAATCTGGCGTTGCAGCTCGCTCATCTGGCTCTGCAGGTTGGCAGCGGTAGGATTGCGCAGCGCCTGCAGGGTTGCCTGCAGCGAGCGGAGCTGGTTCTGGAGGCTGGCACGCTGCTCCGCGTTGAGGGAGTTGCCTTGACTGTCTTTGCCTGTCTGCAGCTGGCGCTGGAGTGCCTGCAGTTCAGCTTGCAGCTCGCGCTCCAGTTGGTTCAGTTGCTGCTGTTTTTTCTGGGTAAGCTGCTTGAGCTGTTCGCTGGCAGTAGCCGCTTGCTGGGCGGTCTGCTCCAGCTTGCGCTGGTTTTGCTGTTCCAGTTTACGCGCCTCCTCCAGCAGTTTGTTGTAGCGCAGGAGCGCCTCCTGCTTGCTCATGCGTCCCTGTTTGGCGCGTCGGTTGTAAAGCTCAATGTTGCGGGCGATGCGCTTCTCCAGTTCGGTCGCGTCGGGCTTTTTGGCGCGTTCGAGGATGGGCTTGGCGACCTGCTCGATCTGGGTAGCGACTTGCCTCACCTGTTGCTGCTGCTCGCGCCGCTCCTTGCTGACAATCGCCAAGATTTGTGGCATGAAATGGAAGCCCAGCAAGGCGACGAGCGCAAGCGCGAACAGCCCGTGCCACAAGCCCAGTCGGAACTGGAACAGTTCGGCGGGGCGTGTATGCAGTAGGGCGCTCGTCGCGTCCTCAATCAGGGGGCGGTCAAAGAGGTGGCTGCCTTCGGTATGCTCCAGCGCGGTCTGCAGGCGGTCTTTCAGCTGTCCCCGACGGTCAATCAGCTGGGCTAAGGCAGGCGCAGGCAAGGGGCTGGACAGCGCGTACAAACAGCCCATCAGCACACCAATCAGGATGCTGGCTGCCAGCCACCAGAGCGGCACACTCAGCACAGCGAGCCAGTCCAGCGCATCGAGTCCGATCGCCGCCAGCGTGCCGATGAAGCCACCGAGTGCCCCCCAACGCCACATCAACAACCAGCGCACCCGCCGCCGATACGGGCGCAACATATCCATCAATTGCAACGCGCCAACAGTCGCCATCGTGCCCTCCTCCAGACGCCCTCAGGGCGCCACAAGTACAGTATACCCCATGCATCAATCGCATAACACCCATCAGGTCTGGGCTGTTGCTATCGGGGTACAATCTGCTTTCGATGGCGATTCGGGTGCAGGATGTGTTGAGGGTGCTGGAACAGATAGCGCCGTCGGCGTTCGCGCTGCCAGGCGATCCCGTAGGGTTGCAAATCGGCTCACCTGAGCTGGAGGTGGAGCGTATCTTCGTTGCACTGGACGCCGACCCACGCACCGTGACCAAAGCCATCTATCACAATTGCCAGCTGCTCATCACACACCACCCGCTGATTTATCGCCCTCTCAGCAAGATCGATTTTGACGATCCCGTCGGCAGCGCGGTGCAGCAGCTGTGCGCCAAGCAAATGGCATATATTGCGGTGCACACCAACTGGGATTGCGCTTCCGGAGGCATTAACGATGCGCTGGCGGAGCAGGTCGGGCTGGAGGAGGTGCGTCCCTTCGGATCGGGGGCGCAGGTGCCGCAGTTTAAAGTAGTGACCTTCGTGCCACCAGCGCATCTGGATGCAGTGCTGGATCGGATGGCAGCGGAGGGCGCGGGCGAGATCGGGCTATATCGGCGGTGTGCGTTCTATCACCCCGGCACAGGCACTTACGAACCGCAGCCGGGCGCAACGCCCTATCAGGGCACTGTTGGGCGGCGTGAGCATGCCGACGAGATGCGCTTAGAGGTGCTTGTGCCCGCGCATCGGCTGCAGGCGGTGATCCGGGCGATGCTGCAGACGCACCCCTACGAGGAGGTCGCCTACGATGTCTACCCGCTGCATACGCCGCAGGTCTACCCATTAGGGCGTGTGGGGCGATTGCCGCGCCCGATGCGTGCTGATGCGCTACGCGACTATCTGGCGGAACGGTTGGGCAATCCCCATGTGCGCCTTTATGGCAAGCCGGGCGCGATTGTGCGCACGCTGGCGGTGATTGGTGGTTCGGGGAGCGAATATCTGCGCGAGGCGTGCGCCGCGCATGTGGACGCCCTGCTCACGGGCGAGGTGCGCCATCACCACACATGGGAAGCCTGGGCGCGGGATCTGGTGCTATTCGAAGGCGGACATCGTGAGACGGAGCTGCCTGGTGTACGCGCCCTTGCCCAGCGCCTGCGTGAACAGCTGCCCAGCCAGCAGGTGGAGGTACTGTGGGAAGGTCTGCCCGATACTACCCTTCAGACGAGGTGAGCTGATGAATCAGTACCGCGTGCTGATTGTGGATGACGAGCCTGTAATCCGCATGGACTTGCGAGCGATGCTCGAATCGATGGGGCATACCGTGATAGGCGAGGCGGATAACGGCGAGACCGCGCTGCAGCTTGCCCGCACGCTAAAGCCCGACCTCGCGATTGTCGACATCATGATGCCCGGTATGAACGGCATCGAGCTGGCACAGCAGCTCTCTAAAGAGCGGTTGGCGCCCGTGTTGATCCTGACCGCGTACAGCGAGCCAGCGATGATCGAGGGAGCAGACCGTGCAGGCGCCATCGCTTACCTGGTGAAGCCTTTCCGTGAGGCAGACCTCGCGCCCGCTATCCAAATCGCGGTCAGTCGCTTCCGTGAGCTGCGTGCCATCGAGCAGCAGCTGGTGAACTTGCAACAGGAGATGCAGGCGCGGCGCCAAATCGGGCGTGCCAAGCGCTTGCTGATGGAGCAGCTTAATTTGTCGGAGGCGGAGGCGTTCCGACGCCTGCAAGCCGCTGCTGAAAGCACAGGCAAAAGCTTGGCGGAAGTTGCCGAAGCCATCCTGCTCGCCCATCAGGTTCAACCAAATGAATAAGCCTACTTCTATGAGGGTATAATCTCTTCCAAAGGAGGCATCGACGATGCAGCAACACCCCTGGCTGACACGGATGGCACCGATTGCACGCTACGAGATTGGGGGCGCGACCGTTGAACTCTACGGCTTCGCGCACACCAGTTTGCACCGCCTCTATGCCGATGTGCTGATTTTAGCCTCCGATCAGACCCTGCGCATGGTGACGGGGGTGCGCAAGCAGGTGCGCGATCTGGCGGCGTTCAATTTAGTAGAGGACGAGGCGGTGCGCCATGCGCCGCTACCGCCCCAAGGCGTTGCCATCACCAGCGGCGGGCGCACTCGGTTCAAAAAGATTCTGCATGTGAACATCTTTGATGAGCAGACCACCACGAACGCCGCCCTGCAACGCGAGGCGTTGCGCACTGCCCTGGAGAAAGCGGCGGAGCTGAACGCCCAAACTGTTGCAATCGCCGACTACACGCCCGACCTGCGCCGCGCCGTTGCTGAGGAGACCGCATGGACAATCGCCGAAGCGATCGCCCACCATCGCCCTGAGACCATCCGCCATATCCGCTTGCTCTGCTTTGAGCCAACGAACGCCTGGGCGTACCGCCAGATTCTGGGCTGGATTGCCGAATCGGGCTTTGAACCCTATCCGTATATGCTGCGAGTGCGCCACACCGTGCTGCATGTGGAGGAGTCGCCGCCCGTCGGCTGGCTGCGCAAAAAGCCCGGCTGGCTGCATATCCCTGCGGAGGGTCTGTGGCACTTCACCGACCCGAAACTGAGCGTGATCGGCATGTTCGTGCGGGGTGCCGAATTTGTGCCTATTTCTACGCTAGGTGAACCTTTGAATCGGTTCGGTGGGCGCACGCTTCAGCGCAAGATGCAGGAGGCAGCGCCCATTCGGTTGGGCGAAGCGACCTACACTCCAGGTGGCAATCTGCCCATCCGATGGGTGGTGCATTTAGCCATTCATGACGAGGAGACCCCTGTGGAGGCGGAGACCCTGCGCCGTGCCACGCTTGCCGCGCTCGAATTAGCCCATCAGCAGGCGATGCGCACGCTGCTGCTGCCCGTACCGACTTGGGAGGATGGCTTGGATCGCGAAACCTTCGCGCAGGTGCTTGTCGACACCCTCAGTGAGTATCTACATGGGGAGAACGCTTTCATCGAGCGCGTCATCTTTTACGGGGCGGACGATGAGACGGTACGCCCTTGGCAGCACGCGGTGGATCGGCTGCGTGAGCGCCTGACGCTACCGCCGCTGGAAGCGGTAGAGGGTGAACCTGTAGGGGCTGGCGAGGCGTAGTGCTTGTACCCATTATCTCGCAAGGGTACAATTGAATCGACATGGCAACTTTCCGCTATGTGGCGCGGGGTCCTGATGGTCAGGAGGTACAGGGCACGGTGCAAGCCGCCTCGCGCCTGGAGGCAACTAACCAGATACGGGCGCAGGGCTACTGGCTGCTGGAACTTTACGCGGTGTCCGAATCACCCCCTTCAGGTTCGGCTCGCCCCGAGGTGCGCGCGCCTGTAGAGGAGTCGCGCAGCACAGCCCCACCGCTGTTTGGCGGCGCGCCTCTGAAGGAGTTAGCCTTCTTTTTCCGCCAGCTGGCAACGATGCTGAATGCGGGTGTGCCCATCTATCAGGCGCTGGATACGCTGGGCAATCAGCGGCGTCATCCCCGCTTGCGCCGTGCGATTTTGGACATTCGCGACCGTGTGCTGGCGGGCGAGCGCCTCGGCGATGCCTTCGACCGCCATCCTGCGCTCTTTTCGCCCATCATTCGCGCGATGATCCGTGTGGGCGAATCGGGCGGTGTGCTGGAGCAGAGCCTGCGCCAGATCGCAGATTATCTGGAGAACGAACTGGAGTTGCGTCGCCTGCTCAGCCGCGTGACCTTCTACCCGAAGGTGGTACTGGTGCTGATTATCCCGATCCTGATGGCGCCGAGCTTGGTGCTGCGCTTTCCGGGGCATACGGGGGGCAGCCCGCTCACCGAATCGCTGGCGAGTTTCGCCACTACGGTGCTGACTACCTTGCTCATTACGCTGGCGGTGTTGTGGTTCGCGTTTCGACTGGCGATGCGTGCCCAGACCTTCCGCTGGCTCTGGGGGCTGGTGACGGTCTCTATCCCTTGGATAGGGTTCACCCTTCGCCAGCTGGCGTTGGCGCGGTTCGGGCGTGCGCTCAGCGCCCTCTATAACGCAGGGCTGCCTCTGTCCCAAGCGATTCGCATCGCGGCGGACACCTGCGGGAATGAGTATCTCGCCAGCCAGCTCAAGCCTGCCGCATCCAAGATCGAGGCGGGCATCAGCATCACACAGAGCCTACGCGAATCGCGCGTGCTGCCCCAGATGGTGATGGATATGGTCGCCACGGGCGAGAACACGGGCGAGCTGGGCTTTATGATGGACAAAGTTGCAGAATATTATGAGGAGGAGGGCAAGGTACGCTCGCATCAGGCGGGCTACATCTTCGGGGTCGTGGTCTACCTGCTGGTTGCCCTCCTTGTGCTGATTATTCTGATCAGTTTCTACACAGGCTACTTCTCGTCGATCTTTTCGCAGGCAAGCCCATAATTCTTGATAGAGGGAGTGGGCGGTTTGGGCGATGCGTCAGAACCACTATGAGGTGCTGGGTCTGCCGATGAATGCGACGCCTGAGCAGATTCGCAAGCGGTATCGGGAGCTGGTACGTCGCTATCATCCCGATGTGAACCCTGCACCTGACGCGAAGGAGCAGTTCCTGCGCATTCAGGAGGCGTATCAGGTGCTGTCTGACCCAGAGCGGCGGCGGCACTATGACGCGCTGCTGCGGCTGCAAGCCCAGAGCGCATCGCCAAGTTCATCGCGTTCTACTTCCCAGCCCCCTCCACCTCGTTCAGCGAGTGCTCAGCGTTCCACCGATCTGAGTGCAGAGGCGCGTCGAGCAATCTACGAGGCGGAACGCGCGTTTTTGCAAGGACGCCTCCGCGATGCGCTACACTGGGCGCGGCAAGCCACGCGCCTGCAGCCACGTCATCCGCAAGGTTATATCATCATGGGCGATGTGTACCGCATGCAGGGGCACATCGATGCAGCGCTAAATGCCTATACCTACGCCTTGCAATTGGATCCCCACAATGTTGACCTCCAGCGCAAGTTCGAACGGTTGGCGAGCATGGGGCATGCAGCTGCGCCACCCGTGTCGCCTTTCCGACGGGTGAATCTGCCTGTGATCCGCCTGCCTGCGGAGTGGAAGCTTTATGCGGCGCAGTCGCTGGGCTGGGGCACTATCCTCTTCCTGTTGGCGCTAACTGCCACAGTGCCAGGCGAGCCTATTGCCTTGCTTCGCTGGTTCCCGATGATTGCAAGTTGGAGCCTGAATCTTGTACTTTATTTGGGGTTGGCGGGGTTGCTGGCGGGCTTTCTGCTGAGCGTCAGTCGCTGGGTTGCGCCGCTGGAGGATGCGCTGCCATGGCGGCGGTATGGGGCGCGGCTTTCGGCAGGTAGCGTGCTGGTGCTGATGGGGTTTCTCTGCTTCCCACTCACGGCGCTGCTCTACACGCTCTATGGGCTGCTGCAAGGTGGGCTGAACCGCTCCGTGTCGCGCACTTTTGGGGTTGTGAGCGCACTCACCCTCCTGTTCGCGCTGGTCTATCCCCACGATACGCTGCAGACACTACTATTCGGAGGCAACCTCCTCTTTCTGGCGCATCTGCTGGGTTGGCAGCTGGGCGACAGTTTCCAGCAAGGTTAGCGAGTCGAGCATCCGAGCCAGCCGGCGCTGGGGGGCAGAGAGCGGATAGGCGTCGATAGCATCAGGAGTTACCCAGCGCAGTGCGACATACTCCTCCGAGCGCGCCGCCCCTCCCTCAAAGAGGCACAGATAGCCATACAATCGGATGGAATGATAGGTCACGACATGGCGCACATGCCCAAGTAGGCGCACTGGCTCTGCGTAGATGCCGACTTTCTGAGCGGCGCGCAGGGCGACGGTCTCCAGCGTTTCGCATCCGTTGCGCGTGGCACGCGGGAACTCCCATAACCCACCCCACAAGCCGCTTGGCGGGCGCTGTGCCAGCAGCAGTTGCCCTTCGCGCCAGATCAGCGCCGACACATCGACGACCTGCACTGACGGGCGTGCGGGGATCGGCTCAGGCACGGCAGTCGGCTCACCACGCTGATATGCCGCGCACAGCGATTGGAGCGGGCATTCCGTGCAGCGAGGCTGAGTAGGGGTGCAAACTGTGCTGCCCAGCTCCATGAGGGCTTGGTTGAACACGCCCGGCTCTTCGGGATCTACAAGCTGGCGAGCAAGTTCATAAAGGGTACGCTGCGCACGCAATGCCTTCAGGTTGCCCTTGAGCCAGAGCAATCGGGCTAACACACGCGTCACATTCCCGTCCACTACAGGTTCTGGCTGATTGAAGGCAAGGCTCGCGATCGCACCGGCTGTGTAGGCTCCTATCCCTGGCAGCTCGCGCAGCCGCTCCACCTCGCGCGGTAGCTCACCACCTTGCTGAGCAACAATTTGTGCCGCTCGGTGCAAGTTGCGTGCCCGTGCGTAGTAGCCTAATCCCTCCCAATAGCGCAGCACCTCCTCCAAAGGCGCTTCCGCTAATGCCTGCACCGTCGGAAATCGCTGAATAAATCGCTCATAATAGGGCACAACAGTCGCTGTCTGCGTCTGCTGGAGCATGATTTCGGAGACCCAGATGTGATAGGGGTCGCGCGTGGCGCGCCACGGCAACGGGCGATGCGCCCGCTGAAACCACTCGCGCAGCCGCTTGCGTACCTCCGCAATCCAATTCGGATCGAGCGGTTTCATGACTCCAGCCAGTCGCGCGTGAATCGAACCCACTTGATGGCGCTCCGCCTGCCCTCTGGCGTGGAAAGGGCATAGCTATAGGTGATGTGAATGGTGCCATCACGCGCTTGGATGACCGACGGGTAAGAAAAACTGCCCACACCAGGCGCCTCGCGTTCCAGATAGCGTTTCACCTGCCAGGTGCGCCCTTCATCATCTGAGAGCAAGAGGGCAAGCTGATGGCGTCCCTGCTCGGTATCATTCGCCACCATCAGCCACTCCCCTGTGTGCAGCGCGATCACTTCGAGGCTGGCGCCAGGGTTGGGGATGTCAGTCTTGGTCACCGCGCTCCATCTGTAGCCGCCATCGTGCGACACGGCGGTCATCACCCGATTGGGTGGAGGACCGTTATCGCGCAGGTAGGCGACGATTGTACCATCACGCCGTGCCACAAGGCTCGGTTGAATCCCACCAAGGCTCAGCAACGGCTCGCTGAGTTGCCAGGTATTGCCCGCATCCTCACTGATGGCAATTAGGGCGAGGTCGAAACCGTCTGAGTAGAGTGGCAAAAGAATCCGCTCGCCCAGTATCAGTGGGTGCACGCGCGGCATCCAGCCCAGTCGCCGCGAGAGTTCGTCGCCATTCAGCTGGCGCAGCCGAGATGCGAACGGTGAATGGTGAGGAGCAAGGGTTTCTGCCCAACGCTCAATCGCCTGCACGAACCGCTCATCGGGCGAGATATGAAACACATCCCCTGCTTGCCAGTGGGGGCAGCCGCGTGCGCCGGGACGCCGTGCGATACGGTACTTGAGCAGCGCGCCCTCCCACCGATGGTTCAGGATAGTCGCCCATAGCAGCCAGAGCTGCCCACGCGGATCAAAAAAGAGGATAGGGTTAATGTCAGGATAGTTTGGGGTGTCTGCCATTGGGAATGGTCGGCTCCAGCGTCCCTCACGCCAGCGCGCGCCCAAGATCTGCACATCGTCCGCCTCCCGCTCCCCTGAACCGCTATACCAGCAGACCAACAGCGAGCCATCAGGGCACTCCACGAGGCAGGAGGAATGGTTATGCCAGCGGTTCAACGGGAAAATCAACGCGCTTTCGAACATAGTTCCATCAGCGAAGTGGCGTAGGGAGGTTGTGCTACGCCATGCTCGGTGACAATCGCGGTAATCAGCTCCGCGGGCGTGATGTCGAAGGCGGGGTTCAGCACAGGTGTGCCCTGTGGGGCGAGGCGCAGGTTGCCGATGTGAGTGACCTCCGTTGCGTCGCGGTGCTCCACAGGAATCGCCTTCCCATCGGGCGTGTTGAGATCGATGGAGGAGCGCGGCGCCGCCACATAGAAGGGGATGCGGTGATGATGCGCCAGCACTGCAAGAGTATAGGTGCCGATTTTGTTTGCCGTGTCGCCGTTCGCCGCGATGCGGTCTGCACCGACCACCACTGCTTCGACCTTGCCCTGCGCCATCAGCCAGCCTGCCATGTTGTCCGTAATTAGCTGGAAGGGAATGCCCTCCTGAAGCAGTTCCCAAGCGGTCAGGCGCAGTCCTTGCAGGCGTGGACGCGTCTCACAGACATACACCTTAGCAAGCCGCCCCTGCTGATAAGCAACCCGAATAATGCCTAATGCCGTGCCGATGCCCCCTGTAGCCAGTGCGCCCGTGTTGCAAAGGGTCATCACACGCGCCTGCGGTGGCAGCAGCAGCGCACCATACTGAGAAAGCTTGACATCGGCTTCGTAATCCTCTTGCAGGATCTGATGCGCCTCCTGCAACAGTCGCTCACGCGCCTCGGCGACACTGGTGCAGGTGTTGACCACCTGCTGCATGCGCTCAATCGCCCAGAAGAGGTTGACCGCAGTCGGGCGCGTGTGGGCAAACTCTTGAAATACTTCACCTATGAAGGCGCGAAATTCGCTCAAATCATCCCCACTGAACTGGGAGGCTGCCAGAGCGATGCCATACGCCGCGGCGATACCAATCGCTGGTGCACCGCGTACCTTCATTGCACGGATCGCCTCTGCCACCCCGTGCCAATCCGTGAACTCCTCCACGACCACCCATTCTGGCAGCTGGGTCTGGTCGAGAATGCGCACGACGCCCTCACGCCATTCGATGGGTTTAACTTTCATTGAGCGCTCCCACTCATGGCAATAGCTGCACGGGAGGTAGCACCTCGCCGCGTCCCGTCATCAGACCGATTTGCCGCTGCTCTGCCAACTTGCCCGCCATCCATTCCACGCGAAAGCCAAACAGGTAGACCCAATAAGGGGGTGTCAGCCCTTGGCGCTGTAGCCGCCTGACAAACCCCTCCGAGCGCACACGGTTTGCCCATGCCTCTACGGTGCGCTTATTCAAGCGGAACTTAACTTCCATCACGACCGTGACACGCTCACCCTGCTCATTTTCAAAAACGGCAACGACATCTATCTCTCCGTTGATGCTGATTGAGCGCGGTCCTTCTACCAATCGCCATCCCTTTTGCTCCATGACCCACTGAAGAGTGTCTTCAGCTTGCTCCTCCACATCCAGTCCGAGTCGCGTTGTAAGGCGTGTCAGGTCAGAACGCAGCTCCTGAAAGCCGCGCTTCAGGAAGTCGATATCGGCTTGCATGCGTTGTTGCGTAAGGGCAAACTGTTCCATGCGCTCCTCATGGCGTTCTGCGATGGCGGCAAGTCGCTGCATCCACTCCTCATGTCGCTGCTGCCCCTCTGCCAACCGCTGCAACCACTCCTCGTGCCGCTGCTGCCCCTCGGTCAACCGCTGCAACCACTCGGCATGCTGGCGTAGCAACTCTTCATGGCGTTGTTGCCCCTCGGTCAGCCGCTGCAGCCACTCTTCGTGGCGTTCTGCAATCGCGGCTAACCGCTGCAGCCACTCCTCGTGCCGCTGCTGACCTTCAGTCAGCCGCTGCAGCCACTCTTCGTGGCGTTCTGCAATCGCGGCTAACCGCTGCAGCCACTCCTCGTGCCGCTGCTGCCCCTCGGTCAACCGCTGCAACCACTCGGCATGCTGGCGTAGCAACTCCTCGTGCCGCTGCTGCCCTTCGGTTAGGCGTTGCAACCACTCGGCATGCTGGCGCAGCAACTCTTCGTGGCGTTGTTGCCCCTCAGTCAAGCGCTGCAACCACTCGGCATGCTGGCGCAGCAACTCTTCGTGGCGCTGTTGTCCCTCGGTTAGCCGCTGCAACCACTCAGCATGCTGATGCTGCACCTCTATTAGCTCGCGCATCAGCTGGGGCAAATTGAGCAGCTCCTCCCCCAGAAGCATCGCCCGCAGAATCTGCTTCCAGTTGGGGTGCTGCTCCAGCAACTGAATCATCTCTTGAAGGTCAGAGACTGTGAACGCCATCACAAGGATTATACCTATCCCTTGCGTGGTGATGGGGTATACTCTTAGGGCGCGAGGCAGGGTGAACATCTAAGTTCGTCCATGCCTGCGCTAAATTCGTACCGCGCCTGACGCGCTGGGGTGCCCTTTCTGGTGCAGAGCGCCAGGTATGGGCTGGAAGCCCATGCTACAAAGGGTGGAAAGCGCGGATGACGGCGCGGGTGGCAACGAACCCGAAGGAGGTTTTACGCAAATGGCAACACTCACGATGAGGGAACTGCTGGAGGCTGGGGTGCATTTCGGGCATCAGACCCGCAAGTGGCATCCCAACATGAAGCGCTTCATCTATGGTGCACGCAACGGTATCTACATCATCGATCTGCACAAGACTATCGAGATGTTTGATAAGGCTCAGCAAGCCGTCAAGCAGATTGTGAATGAAGGTGGGCATGTGCTGTTTGTCGGCACTAAAAAGCAGGCGCGCGATGCCATCAAGGAGGCGGCGTTGCGCTGCCGCCAGTATTATGTGAACCACCGCTGGCTCGGCGGCATGCTGACGAATTTCCGCACCATTCAGGGACGCATCCGTCGGCTCAAGGAGCTGGAGCGGATGATCCAGGAAGGTGAGCTGGAGCGCATCCCCAAAAAAGAAGCTGCTAAGCTGCGCAAGGAGTATGAGAAACTGGAGCGCAACCTCAGCGGTATCAAGGATATGCCCGGGCTGCCCGGCGCCCTCTTTATCGTAGACCTCAAAGAGGAGCATACAGCCGTGGCAGAAGCGAACCGGTTGGGCATCACCACGATCGCAATCGTCGACACTAACTGCGATCCTGACGAGGTGGACTACCCCATTCCGGGCAACGATGATGCCATTCGTGCCATTCGCTTGATTGCTGGGCGCCTCGCCGACGCCATTATCGAAGAGAAGCAACTGGAGTGGCAGGGCGCTGAGGTGCTTCCAGAGATCCCTGCAGTGGAAGAGGAGGCGCCCCTCTCGCCAGAACAGGTTGCTGAATACGGCAAAATGTTCGGCGAGGAGATTGAAGTGGGAACCGCAGCGAGTACGCCCGCATCAACCCCTGCACCCACCGAAGACGAAGAGATCATGGGCAAGGAGTGGGAGTTGATACGACGACACCGACTGGAAGCCTTGGAGGAGGACTACTGAGATGAACATCACACCGCAACTGATCAAGGAACTGCGCGACGAAACGGGCGCAGGCTTTATGGATTGCAAACAGGCGTTAGAACAGGCGGGCGGCGACCTCGAGAAAGCCCGCCTGATCCTGCGCCAAAAAGGTGCAATTATCGCTACTAAACGCGCCAGCAAGGAGGTCAATCAAGGCGTAATTGCAGGCAAGGTATCTGACGACCTGCGCACAGGCGTCCTTATTGACCTGCGCTGCGAGACCGACTTTGTGGCGCGCAACGAGGAATTCCTCACACTCGCGGACGAGCTGCTCGATCAAGTACTTGCCTTCGGGCAGGAAGGGCAACTGGAACAGCTCCTCCAACAACCGTCTCTCAAAGACCCCTCCCTCACCGTCGAAAAGCGCATCGAACTGGTGATGGGCAAAACAGGCGAGCGAATCGCCTTGCAAAACTACGCGCTTGCCCGTGTGCCAGAAGGCGAGAATGGCGTGGTGGATGTCTACATCCATCACAATAAACTCGTCGGTGTGATGGTGGTGCTGACAGGTAGCGCGGATACACAGGCGCTGCAGTCGCTGGCGCACGAAATCGCCATCCAGATTGCCTGGAGTGCGCCCAGTTACCTCACGCGCGAGGAAGTGCCTGCCGACGAGCTGGAGCGTGAGTTGCAGATTGAGAAACAGCGCGCCCTCAACGAAGGCAAGCCCGAACATATTGCAGAGAACATCGCCCGTGGGCGTGTGCAAAAAGGCTTCATCCAGCGTGTCGTGCTGCTGGAACAGCCTTACTATCGCGATGAATCGCTCACTATCGGCAAGCTCATCCAGCAAACGGGCGCCGACATCCAGGTGCGACGCTTCGTGCGTATGGAGATCGGCGGTTCCTGATCTGAAAAAAGCGCTGCATCGACATAATCACCCGAACGGAAGGAGGTTAGTGATGGCAAACATCGGAAGGGTTGTTCAGGTTATGGGACCTGTGGTGGATGTGCGTTTTCCCGAAGGGCAGCTGCCCGCTATCTATAATGCCGTCAAAATCAAGGACGAATCGCGTGGTATCGATCTGACTTGCGAGGTGGCACAGCATCTGGGCGACGACACCGTGCGCACTATCGCCCTCTCCTCTACGGATGGATTAGTGCGCGGCATGCAAGCCATCGATACGGGGGCGCCTATCACCGTGCCGATTGGGCGTGCCACGCTCGGACGGCTGTTCAACCTGCTGGGTGAACCCATCGATGAGAAGGGGCCTGTGAATGCCGACCGCTTTGCGCCCATTCACAAGCCTGCGCCCGCCCTTGAGGAGCAAAATGTGCGCACCGAGATTCTGGAGACGGGGTTGAAGGTTATTGACCTGCTCTGCCCCTTCAACAAGGGCGGCAAGATCGGCATGTTCGGTGGCGCAGGACTCGGCAAAACAGTGCTGATTCAGGAACTCATCCGCAATATTGCCACTGAGCATCAGGGCGTGTCGGTGTTTGCCGGTGTGGGCGAGCGCACGCGCGAGGGCAACGACCTCTACCTGCAGATGATGCAGACGGGCGTGATTAATCAGACCGTGCTGGTGTTTGGGCAGATGAACGAGCCACCTGGGGCGCGCCTGCGCGTCGGCTTGACCGCCCTCACGATGGCAGAATATTTCCGTGATGAGGAAGGGCAGGATGTGCTGCTCTTTATCGATAACATCTTTCGCTTCGTGCAGGCAGGGGCGGAGGTGTCTGCCCTGCTGGGGCGCATGCCCTCTGCGGTTGGGTATCAGCCGACTCTGGCAACTGAGATGGGCGAACTGCAGGAGCGCATCACCTCCACCAAGCGCGGCTCCATCACCTCGGTGCAGGCGATCTATGTGCCTGCGGATGACCCAACGGACCCTGCACCTGCGACCACCTTCGCCCACCTCGATGCCTATGTCTATCTGGAGCGACGCATCGCCGAAAAAGGCATCTACCCCGCTGTCGACCCGCTGGCGTCCACTTCCAAGAACCTCGACCCCGCCATCGTGGGCGAGGAGCATTATCAGGTCGCCCGCAGCGTGCAGCAGATTCTACAGCGCTATCGCGACCTGCAAGATATTATCGCCATTCTGGGCGTGGATGAGCTGTCCGATGAGGACAAGCTTATCGTGGCGCGTGCCCGCAAGATCGAACGGTTCCTGTCGCAGCCTTTCTTCCTCGCAGAGCAGTTCACGGGCAACCCCGGTCGCTATGTGCGCATCGAAGATACTGTGCGCAGCTTCAAGATGATTGTCGAGGGCGAGATGGACGACTACCCAGAGCAGGCGTTCTACATGTGCGGCTCCATCGAGGATGTGTTTGAAAAAGCGAAGCAGTTGGGGGCAGCCTAAATGCGTGAGTTCCTGCTTTCGATCGTCAGTCCAGAGCGGGTGGTGTTGGAGGAGCGCGTGGTGCATGTGCGCCTGCCCGGCAGCGAAGGGTATTTTGGCGTGCTGGCGGGGCATGCCCCGATGGTGGCGGAGCTGACCTACGGTGTTGGGGAGTATCGCCGCGCCGATGGTGTCACGCGCCGATTCACCGTGCTGGGCGGCTTCGCGGAGGTGCTGCCAGACCGCACGATTGTGTGCGCCGATGCCGCTGAGCTGGCAGACGAGATCGACCCCGATCGGGCACGAGTCGCCCTGCGCCGCGCGCTCGAAATCCTGCAGCAACCCCTTTCGGAGGAGGAACTGGTAGAAGCCCGACTCGCCCTCGAACGCGCCAAAGCTCGCCTGCGCGCGCTCGGCGAGCAGGTGTAGGCAGCTACCTGAATAGCAAGCTCCCCTCAATAAACAAGAACTGGCGCTGGGTGTTATCGAAGCCCCAGCCCAGTTTGAGCCGCTGCAGGAAGCGGTTGCGGAAGGGTAGCCGATAAAAGAAGCGCACCTCATAGGGCGGGTTCGCTGTCGCAAGGCTGCGCCGATAGCTCATGCCGAAGTTGTCGAACAGCTCCTTGACCAGATAGATGCTGGCAGGGGCGACGCCGGTATAATCCAGTCTGAACTGCTCCAAGCCCAGTGCTTCGGCAATGTCTGCCTCAATAGGCGCGAAAAGCCCCGGCAGCACCTGCCCTGTGACCATCTCGCTCAGTTGCTGGCGGAATATCTGCACGGGGTCGCCGCCCCGCGCGAGCGCTTCCAACACGCTGCCCCGCCCCAGCAAGCTCAGGATACGCTGTTCGGAAAGCCCAGGCGGATCCGAACGCGCCACCATCTGGAATCGCTCTGGGTCGTCCAGCGGTCCGCGAATATCCAGCTCCACCCGATAGCGCTGGGGATCGCCTGTGTAGTCGAGCGCAACGACCGTTGTGGTGGCGCGTACATTCAGCTCAAGGCGGGCAATCGTTTCACCTGTAAGCGTAGCGTAGGGGTAGGTAAGCAGGATCAGGCTTTCAGGTTCAAGGCGCAGGCGGGCAGTTGGCAGGTTGAGTGCGCCGCCCTGCAGGCTGAAGGTGCCGCTGGCGCGCAGCTCACGCAGTGAGCCAGTTATCTGCAACGCACCTTCCATTCGGGCGTCCAGATTCGGGTTGCGCAAGACGAACCCGCGCGCGAGCTGCACCTGCACATCCAGTTCAGGATTCAGCGGGGGGACAAAGCCGCTTGGTGTGGTTTTCATCTCGGCGGGCAGGCTCAGGAAGCCCTCACGCACCTGCAAGCGGGCGGTCAGCTGCGGCTTTTTGAGTGTGCCCTGCAGGGCGAACTCGCCACTTGCCCGTCCGAGCGCGCTACCGCCGATCGGTAGGCGCGGCTCGTTAATCGTGAACCGTTCCAGCGTGCCAGTGAGTGCGAGCACTGGCTCCTCACGCGCCACATCGACCTCACCTGTAACGGTGAGCCGACCGCCCGCCGAGGCGCGTGCTTGCGCCTGCAGAATTCGCGCCCGCTGCCCATCAAACGCCACCTGCAGCCCCAGCTCCTGCAAATAGGTACTGATCTGTTCAAAGGCGAGGCTGCCGTTCGTAATCTGCAGTTCGCCGCGCGGCTGCAGCTCGTTCAGTGTGCCACCCACAGTGAGCTGGGCGTTCAGCGTGCCCTGCGTACGCTCGGCATCGATGGGTAGGAACAGCTCGAACAGGCGCAAAGGCTGGTCGCGCAGGGCAATCTGGACCGAAAGCGGCTCGTCCCGCGGGATGCTAATAGGCGACCAGCGGAACGGGAGCTGCCCCGACAGGCGAGCATGGTAGCCCCGCACCTGAATCAGGGCATCCTCGGTGGAAATAGCCCCTTCACGCACATCGACACGGCTGAACAGCAGCTGATCGATAACAAACTCTGTCCCCTTCTGGTCGGGGGTGTCCGCCCCGCTGGACAGCTCCGCCTGGCTTGCGGGCATTGGCAGCGCCAGGTTCTGCACAGTCGCGCTCAGGGTGAGTTCAGGCTGATCGGGGTTGCCCATCGCCAGCAGGGTGAGGTCAAGATTGCCCTTGAGGGGTGGCAGGCTCGGCTCCCAGAGCTGGATCCACTCCAGCGGGAAGCGGCTCAGTTCCATCTCAGCGTTCAAGGTGTCGCTTTGCAAGGTGCCGCGAGCCTGCAGGCGTGTGGATTCAGCCTGCCAGTCTATCTGAAATCCAAGCTGCTCCTTACTCCAGTTGCCCTGCGCCTGCAGCTCACCCAGATTCTGCCCATTCCATGCGAGTCGCACCGCGCGTCCTTCGAAGGTGACCTGAGGCTGCGCCGTCGTGCCTGCGAGTTGCCAGTTAGTGGTCAGCGTCCCATCCAGAGTCGCGGTACGCTCACCCACGTCGGGCGGTAGTTCCAACGGGAGTGCCAGCGCCAGCTGACGCACCCAGGCAAGTGGCACACCCTCCACTGTGCCCGCTGCCTCTATCGCACCGCTTTCGGGCGCGTACTGCAGTGAGTCGATCTGTATACTGCCTTCGGGCGCATCCAGCTGTGCCTGCAGGGTGAGCCTGCCAGCCAGTGAGATTTGTTGACCTCGTTTTTCAACCCCTGCCGAGGATGGGGGTTCAGGCGTCCACTGGGCTGTGCCTGCGGCATTCCCCAGCGCGACCTCGTTCAGGTTCAACTGCGCCAGCTGCCACTTCGCCTCCGCTTGGAGAGCATCCAGCGGTCCCTGCACCTGCCCTTCAGCATCCAGCACACCCTGCAGGCGATAGTCGGCAGGCAAATAAGGAGCCAAGACCTGCAGCGGCACCGCGCGAGCGTTCCACTGGGCGTGCAGGTGAGTGCCTTCCCCACTCAGGGTCAACCGCGCCTGTCCGAGTACCGTGCCTTCACGCAGCTGCACCTGCGCCGAATCAAAAAGCAGCTCGGTTGTGTCCTCGCTGCGCCTCAGGTGGAACTGGGATGAGGTGCTGTCCACCGTCAGTCTGTCCAGTAGCGCTTTGTTGGTGGTTAGCTCCCCTGTTATTTCGAACTGGTTAGGCGTACCGTCCGCTGTAAAGGAGAGATTCGCCAGCCCCGCGAGCTTAATGGGCGACTCGCTCCATTCTGCCACAGTCGCTAAGTCAAAATCGCTAAGGTTGCCCTGTAGTCTAAATCGAATCTCCCGTCTCTTATCCCCTCTCTCAGCGTGAGGCGTTGGCTCGCCCAGCTCGATCTCGCCGCTGGCGTGAGCGACTGCCGAGCGCCGATAGAGAGTAAGTTCGGGCAGGAGGAGGCGTCCCTCCTGAAACACCGCCTGCATCGCGAATAGCTCCACACCGATATCGCCCAATCGCCCGTTGAACACATTCGCGTAAGCCCGCAGCAGCGGTTTTTCCAGCGTGCCGCTCAGTTCGCCCCGCAGGTAGGCGATGCCATCCAGTCGCAGTGCCCTGTTGCGCCCTGCCTCCTGCTCCCAGTAGCCCAGAATCCCCTCCTGATAGCCCAGCACGCTTGCCAAGCGGTTCAGGTCTAACTCATCCGCACTGAAGCGAACGGCGAGCGGCGAGGAGCGCTTGGTAAGAGGCGATTGAAGGGAGCCTGCTACCTGCACCGAGCCGAGCGCTCCGTGCAGCAAGGCGACAGGGATGTGAAGCGTGTCCTGTTGGTAAATCAGGCGGGCACGCAGCGCACCCAGCCGCGAGCCGTTATAGAGCAGTTCGTCGCTGAGCAAGTTGGCGGTCAGACGAGGCTTCTGGAAGGTGCCGTCACCCAGCAGCTGCAGGTCAACCGAGCCACTCAGCTGCTGCTCGCGCAGGCTTGGGATTCGCTCCAGTCGCACATCGCGGGCATGGGCAGTCAGCAAGAAGTGGGGCGTATCCTCGCGCAGATTGACCGCAGCGTTCATTCGAAGCGCACCACCCGCGAAATCTGCCTGCGCATCACGAAGGAGCAGCTGCCCTTTTATCAGCAAAAAAGGCAAGTTCAGCTGGCGCAGAACTCCCTCTGGTGTGTGTAGTTGTGCCAGCTGGAGATGCCCTGCCACGCTTGCTTGAGCCACGAGATTTCGCCAGCCTTGGCGTGGTGTCCAGCGCCCCGCTGCCTGAATCTGGAGGGCATAGTTGCCTGCCACTCTTATCTCCCTTTCCCGCCTTGTGGAAGCAGGGCGATTGGCAAGGGCAAGCTGCTCGATTCTGCTTGCATCATTTCCACTTGCTTGCAAGGTGAGCGCATAATGAAGCCCTTCACCTTTGCCTGCGCGCGTGATCGCGCCTGATGCCTGCAACCGCCCATCAGGTGTATGCAAGCGGATGTCCAGAAGCGACTCGGTGAACTGGGTTTTGAAGTGAATGATACGCCAGGGCAGGTGCGCTTGCCGATAGCGCAGCCCGCGCAACACGCCTTGAGCCGTGCCTGCTATGCGCAGGGGCTGATGCGGTGCATAGAACAGATCCAGTTGCAGGGCGCTTTCGCCCTGGGCGAGGTGCCATTCACTATTCGCGATTCGCCACTCGCCACTCGCGACGCGCTCCGAGAGATAGGGAGCAACCGTTGTCCAACGCAGGCGTTGCACGGCAAGGTTCAGCCGCCAGCGCTCGCCATCCGAAAGCGCATGGAGTTGTACCTGCCCCGCGCCCGACACTTCGCCCTGAGCCGCCATGACCATCGAACTGCCTGGCTGGCGAATCTGCAGGTGGTGTAGGCGGGCTATTCGCACCACTTGTGGACGCACAAACTCGTCGCGGAGCTCCAGGATGCCCTCGGTGCTGAGCAGCTCCAGCGGGATTTGCACTGCCGCGCGGCGTGGGGGACGCTTCAGAAACGGCTCGATGTTCCAGCGTCCGTGCCTATCGCGCAGAAGCAGCAGGTGGGGGCGCTCGAGGTGGATCTGGATTTGCCTGAAGGGGCGTTCCTGCCAAGCGAGGGCAAGATAGCGTGCTTCACCCAGCGGCGTGCCATCGGGCAGGCGCACATGCAGGTTCCACGCCTGCACGCGCATCCAGCTCAGCTGGATGCGCTCTATCTGCACATCAAGATCGGCTTGCTGGCGCAAATAAGCCCGTAGCGCGTGGGGCAACAGCTGCTCCGCCGTCAGCCTCACCCGCACCCAATAAAACATGCCTGCCATCAGCATCAGGCAGGCGGGCAGCACAATTAGCAGCAACTGCCCCAGCCACCATGGAAAAGCTCTAACTTTCCACTGCACCGACTTTTGCCAGTCGCTCCGCCATCACGCGCCGGGAGAACTCGATGGCGTTATACGAGCTGCGGATAAAGGGTCCTGAAGCCACAAACAGGAAGCCCATCTCTTCGCCAATTTGTTGATACTCACGGAACACATCGGGGTGAAGATACTCTTGCACGGGCAGGTGGCGTGCGGTCGGGCGCAGGTACTGTCCAATGGTCAGTGCGTCGACACCTACGCTGCGCAGGTCGCGCATCACCTGGATGACCTCCTCGCGCGTTTCGCCCAGTCCCAGCATGATGCCCGACTTGGTGTAGACGCTCGGCTCCATCTCCTTGACCATCTCCAGCACGCGCAGGGATCGTTCGTAGCGTGCCTGGGGACGCACGATTGCGTGCAGACGCGGCACCGTCTCCACATTATGGTTGAAAATCTCGGGCTGGGCGTCCACCACGCGCCGCACGCACCACGCTTTGCCCTTGAAATCGGGGGTTAGCACCTCCACGATGGCATATGGGATCGTCTCGTGCAGGGCGCGAATGGTGGCTGCGAACTGCCCTGCACCGCCATCGGGTAGGTCATCCCGCGCCACAGAAGTCACGACAATATGCTTGAGCCCCATGCGCTTGGCGGCTTGGGCGAGGCGAAGCGGTTCCTGGGGGTCTAACTCCAGCGGTTTGCCCGTTTTAATGGCGCAGAAGCCGCATGCCCGCGTGCACACATCCCCTAAAATCATAAAGGTTGCGGAGCCTTTGGACCAGCATTCAGGCAGGTTGGGGCAGCGTGCGCTCTCGCAAACGGTATGCAGGCGTGCGCTGCGCATCATCGCCTCCACCTGCTGAATCTTGTCGGGCTTGGGCAAGCGGATGGTGAGCCATTCGGGCAGTCGTCGGTTGGTCATGGTATCGTTCGCCATCGCCATTCTCCCTCTGCAGGAATTATACCTTCTCCCGCGTATCCTTCTCGTGGAGCAAGCTTCGGCGAAAGAGGAGGTTTCCACCATGAGATTAGCAAAGGCGCTGTGGAGCCTATGGCTGATTGCGCTTCTGCCTTCTGGGGTGGGTTCGTTGCGTGCAGTGCAGATACAAATCTGCACGGAGGATTCCTTTGTGCCTAACTACATTTCCCAGTTGGATGCCCTAATCCGCTGGCGCGAGTTTCCCATTCGGCTCTATTTTGTTCGTGACGAGCATTACACCTCCAAACGCCAGCAACTCGCCATAGAGGGCTTTCAGCAGTGGGTGCGCCTGACCGACGAGAAGATTCGGTTCGTGCTGACGAACGATGAACAGGAAGCGCAGGTACGAGTGCGGTTCGACCCGTCCACTGCGGCAGGACGCACCGACTGCTCCTATTACCCCGAGCGGCGCGAACTCGATAAGGTGGAGATTGTGATTGGTGTTCGGGGCGATGTGCCTGCCAATATCCAGAGCGTGAGCGTGCATGAGTTTGGACATGCACTGGGCATCGTGGGGCACAGCGACGACCCGAAGGATGCGATGTATCCGCGCTACACTTTGGGCGTATCGGCGCGGCTCAGTCAACGCGACCTGAATGTGATCAAAACCGTCTATTGCGAGCTATTTGAGGGCGGGCGAGTTCTTCCGATGGAGGAGCGTACTCGCGGGTTGCCCTCCTCGCGCGATCTGCCAAGAAAGATTCGGATTGTGTGTGATAGGCAGACGAAAGATCGCTAAAAAACACAACCCCCTGCAAGTGAGAAGCTTGCAGGGGGTTAGAGTGATTCATCCGGGCACCGACCTATTTTCCCACTCCGTTGCCAGAGCAGTATCTTCGGCGCTGGAGGGCTTAACGGCCGTGTTCGGGATGGGAACGGGTGTTTCCCCTCCGCTATGGGCACCCGAATGAAAAGCGTGTTGGGCGACCCTGACAACGGGGCGCAGGCGTAGGCGGTTCAAGAGAACTTCGGAAGTGCGTCCAGTGGGCAAGCCCTCGGCCAGTTAGTACGGCTCGGCTCAACGCATTGCTGCGCTTACACGTGCCGCCTATCGACCCGGTCATCTACCGGGGGCCTTACTCCGTTGACCGGATGGGAGACCTGATCTTGGGGTGGGCTTAGCGCTTAGATGCTTTCAGCGCTTATCCCGTCCCGACATGGCTACCCAGCGTCTGCTCCTGGCGGAACAACTGGTACACCAGAGGTCGGTCCAGCCCGGTCCTCTCGTACTAAGGCCAGCTCCCCTCAAGTCTCCTACGCCT
>JBCNVA010000129.1:0-16193 GCA_039630445.1 Armatimonadota bacterium | reverse complement strand
GTGTTACATCTCCTGCTGTAGTCGCTGCATGAGGGCGTCCAGCGTCATCTGTCCGAGGTCGCCCGCTTCGCGGCTGCGCACTGCCACCAGATTGCCCTCCGCCTCTTTGTCGCCCACAATCAGCATATAGGGCACTTTCTGGGTCTGGTGGTAGCGGATTTTGTAGCCAAGCGTCTCGCGCCGTGCATCCAGCTCCACACGGTAGCCCGCCTCGCGCAGCTGTTCATACACCTGCCGCGCGTACTCCAGATGGCGGTCGGCAATTGGCAGGATCGCCAGCTGTACGGGGGCAAGCCACAGCGGAAACGCCCCTGCATAGTGCTCGATCAAGAAGCCCATCATCCGCTCAAAGGAGCCGATCGGCGCGCGGTGGATAATTACGGGGCGGTGCGGCTTGCCATCCTCTCCGATGTACTCCAGATCGAAGCGGTGCGCCATCAGGAAGTCGAGCTGCACGGTGGAAATCGTCCACTCGCGCCCCAGACAGTCGCGCACCTCCACATCGAGCTTGGGTCCATAGAAGGCTGCCTCACCCCGAACCGCCACATATTCCACGCCTAACTCGTCCAGCGCGTCCCGCAGCGCCGTCTCAGCGGTCTCCCACATCTGATCGTCATCGATGTACTTCTCCTTGTTCTCGGGATCGCGCAGCGAGAGGCGATACCAGAAGTCGGTCAGGTTGAGCCGCTTGTAGACCGTCTGGATCAGCTCGATGTTGTGCTGCACTTCGGCTTTGATCTGCTCGGGGCGCAGGAACACATGCGCGTCGTTGATCGTAAAGCAGCGCACACGAATCAGCCCCGACAGCTCGCCGCTCTTTTCGTAGCGGTAGACCGTGCCAAGTTCCGCGATGCGCAGCGGCAAGTCGCGATAGGAGCGCGGCTCCGACTTGTAAATCAGAAAGTGATGCGGGCAGTTCATCGGGCGCAGGATCAGCTCCTCGCCGTCCTCAAACACCATCGGCGGGTACATCGAATCTTTGTAGTACGGGTAATGCCCGCTGAGGCGATAGAGGTTTAAGTTTGCGATTTCGGGCGTGCGCACATGCAGATAGCCCGCCTTGAGTTCCTCCTCCAGGATGAACTCCTCCAGAATGCGCCGAATGGTCGCTCCCTTAGGCAGCAGCATGGGTAGTCCTGGACCGACCTCGGGCGCAATCATGAACAGCCCCAGCTCGCGCCCCAATTTGCGGTGGTCACGCTTTTTGGCTTCCTCCAGGCGGCGGAGATAGTCCTCCAGCTCCTCCTGGGTGAAAAACGCCGTGCCATAGATGCGGGTGAGCATCTTATTGCGCTCATCCCCGCGCCAGTACGCGCCCGCGATAGAGAGCAGCTTGAAATGCTTGATTTCGCTTGTGTTCTGCACATGCGGACCGCGGCAGAGGTCAATAAAATCGTCCTGACGGTAGAAGCTAATCGTTTCCCCCTCAGGGATAGCTTCGAGCAGCTCCAGTTTGTAGGGAACCTGTCCTATTTGCTCAATGATTCGGCGGGCTTCCTCGCGCGAGGTTTCGATGCGCACGATGTCGAGGTTCCGCGCAGCGATTTCGCGCATCTTCGCCTCAATTTTGGGCAGGTCCTCTTCGCCGATGGGTTGCGGTAAGTCAAAGTCATAGTAGAAGCCGTTCTCAATAGGCGGTCCGATGCCCAGCTTGGTGCCAGGATAGAGTTCCAACACCGCCTGCGCCATCAGATGCGCCGCCGAATGCCGCAACCGGTAGAGCGGACTGTCGGGATAGTCGTACTTCATGCCGCTTGCCACCTCGATAGGGGAATTATACCTGTTCAGGAAGCTTTATCGAGGCTTGGCGGTTGCTTTGCCCAGAGGAGGACGATACGCAGCACGGCTTCACCGCAGGTGTAGAAGTTGGGCAGGATGAGCCGTTCCTGTGGGCTATGAATAGCATCTGCCCCCGTGGGGAACACGAGGCACTGTATGCCATGCGTGCTGAAGGCGTTCGCGTCGGAGCCACCCCCTGTGCGGGTGAGCCGTGCCTCAAGCCCCAGCTCCTTCAGCGCAGCAACTGCCACTTTGGCAATCGGTGCGTCGGGCGGCACGCGCACCGCGTCGAAGGTTTTGCTGAAGGTCACTTCGGCTCTGCCCTCATGCTCCTTGGCAACACGCTCGCACAGTTGGTGCCAGCGGTTCGCCAGCGATTGCACTCGCTCGGGATTGAAACTGCGGAACTCGCCCACCAGCTTCACCTTGTCGGGCACGATGTTCATCGCCTGTCCGCCCTCAATAGTGCCGATGTTGGCAGTGGTCTCCTCATCGAGGCGTCCCCACTCCATCTGGGCGATGGCTTTGGCAGCCATCTGGATGGCGTTGCGCCCCTTTTCGGGTTCTGCGCCCGCGTGCGCCGCGCGCCCATAGAAGACCACCTCAAACTTCCAGTGCGTGGGCGACTGGATGAAAATCTCCGTAGGCGTCTCCCGCCCGTCCACCACCAGCCCGTAGCGCGCCTTGAGCAGGCGGGCATCGAACACCTTAGCGCCCAGCAAGCCCTTCTCCTCTCGGATGGAGAACACTACTTCCAGCGGCGGGTGGGGCAGCTTGCGTTCCCGCAGGGTCTGTAGCACCTCCAGAATGATGGCGACGCCTGCCTTGTTGTCCGCGCCCAGAATAGTACGCCCATCGGTTTTGATTTCATTTGGAGTGCGCACGACTTGGATCCCCTTCGTGGGCGACACAGTGTCCAGATGGGCGTTCAGCAGCAGCGGCGGGGCATCGACGGTTCCCTTAAACCGCGCAAACACATTGCCCCCTGTGCCCCCTATCTGCTTGCTGGCGTCGTCGATCTGCACGGTATCGGCGCCCAGCTGGCGCAACTTCTCGGCGACAAACTGGCAGATTTCCGCCTCATTCTCCGAGCCACTTTCGATCTGCACCAGCTGGAGGAACAGTTCGGTCATCCGCTCGTGGTTGAGCAGGGGCTGATAGGGCGATGTTTTCGCAGCAGGCTGGCTCGCTACCCAACCGATGAGCAGCCCTAATAGCCACAGACAAGCGATCATCCTGCGTGCCATTTTCCCACCTCTAAAGGGCTTAATCCAGAATCTCATACCGTGTATTGCGTCGCTTGGGAATGAAGCCCGCGTCGCGGATCAGTCGCTCGATCTCCTGTGCGTTGAGGATGAACTTCGTGCCCTGCGCCGAGACCACATTCTCCTCCATCATCGTGGATCCCATGTCGTCGACGCCGTAGCGCAGGGCGATCTGGGCGATCTTGGGTCCCTGTGTGAGGATGCTCGCCTGCAGATGGTCGAAATTGTCCAGCATCAGGCGGGCGACGGCGACGGTGCGCAGGTAGTCGTAGGCGGTCGCTTTCGGGATGTGACCCAGCTCCGTGCCCTCAGGCTGAAAGTTCCAGCAGATGAAGGCGGTGAAACCGCCCGTTTCGTCCTGCAGCTCGCGCAGGCGGATCAGATGCTCCACGCGGTCTGCCAAGGTCTCCACATGCCCGAACATCATGCTGGCGGAGCTGCGCATGCCCAGCAGATGCACCTCGCGCATGAAGTCGAGCCATTCCTGTGTGGTGTCCTTGAAGGGGGCAATCTCCTTGCGCACGCGATCCACCAGAATCTCGCCGCCCGCGCCCGGCACCGAGTTCAGCCCCGCCTCGCGCAGCCGAATCAGGCACTCGCGCACGCTCAGGCGCGAGATGTGGGCAATGTAGAGGATCT
Organism: Armatimonadota bacterium; assembly: GCA_039630445.1. Lineage (GTDB taxonomy): Bacteria > Armatimonadota > Fimbriimonadia > Fimbriimonadales > GBS-DC > HRBIN15. The sequence continues at coordinate 12,510 of JBCNVA010000129.1, read as the reverse complement.
CAGCGGGTGAAAGTCCATGAATAATCACCTGCGGATAGTGCTGCTTGATCGTTCGGAACAGCCGCTCGAAGTAGTCGATTTTCAACTTCGGGTTTAGCCCACCCTGGATCAGCACCTCCACACCGCCCTGCTGCACCAGCTCCTCGATCTTTTGCAGGATCACTTCGTCGCTGAGCAGGTAGCCCTCGCTGTCTTTGGGTGGGCGATAGAAGGAGCAGAACTTGCAGCGCACCCAGCAGACATTCGTGTAGTTGATGATGCGCCCGATCACATAGGTCACATAGGGGTGAGGATTCTTGCGCATGCGCACATGATGTGCCAGTGCGCTGAGTTCGGTCAGGTTCGGATGATGGAACAGGGCGATGCCGTCCTCCAGAGTCAGCCGTTCGCCCGCCAGCACCTTTTCGGCAATTGCCTCGAAGCGGGTGCGCTCGGTTCGCGTGGGCGTTTGTAGCATAGCCCGATTATACCCCGTGGAAGGACTCTTCTCGCGAAAAACCTACCTTAACAGCACGGAGCCATTCATGGCAGGAGAAGGGCAGCGATGAGGCAAATGATTGCCCTGCTTGGGAGTGCGATGGTGGCGATGTCGTTAGCATCTGCCCAGCAGGTACCGTTTGAGGTCTCTTCGTGGCGCGAGGAGGGGCGCGGCAATCACCGCGCGATTGTGGAGGTCACGCACCCTGCCGATGCGGTGCGCGTCCGCATCCCTTGGCGGCGACGCGACCCCTTTCCCGAACGCAAAGCCATCCTTGTCTATGATTCCTCCACAGGGCAGCAGGTGAGGAACTGCGTGCCCCTCACGATAACCCAGGAGTTTGGCGAGATCGTCTTCCAGCCCCTCACGGTACCGGGCAGATACGAAATATACTACTTGCCGTATGATCCGCCCTATTGGATTGGAGACACTTGGAGCGACCCTCCCAAAGGCAAGTACTTTCCCCCACAAGCAACCGCTGATGCTGAGTGGCTGCATCGGCATCGGCTCACATCGGATCAGCTGCCCCAAGGTGCTTGGCGCAGCCTGCCTGAAGCGAAGGTTATTGCGATTCAGGCGCGCACCGAGTGGGATAGCATGCACCCGATGGAGGTAATCGCCACGCGCGAAGAGGTACAAGCCCTGCTGGCAAAGTATCCAGACCGCAACTATCTCACCTTCCCCGAAGACCGTCGCTATCCGATTCGGATGTTTGAGCATCTCCCCTACCGTTGGATCGAGCGCGGCGCATCGCAGCAGTTTGAGGGCGAGGCACAGCCGGGTGAGTTCTATCCTTTCCAGATAGGCATCTACGCAGCGCGCCAACCTGTGCGCCACCTCCAGGTGAGGGTGAGTGACCTGGTGGATGAGGGAGGCAAGCGCATTCCCGCCACTGCGGTGAAGGTGCTGAACATTCGCGGAACGGATTGGCTGGGACGCCCTCTGCAACGCGATTTCAGTGTGACTACGGGCAGAGTGCGTGCCCTGTGGTTTGGGGTGCAGGTTCCTAAAAATGCACGGGGCGTGTACAGGGGCACCATTCGCCTCAAGCCCCAGGGCTTAGAGGAGACGACGATCACCGTGCGCCTGAAAGTATCAGGCGAGGTGCTGGAGGATAGTGGAGAGGGCGATGATTGGAGGCTCGCCCGCCTGCGCTGGCTGGATTCCACCATCGGACTGGAGGAGACAGTGGTGCCGCCCTTCACCTCTGTACGGGTGTCGGGCACTCAGGTGGAGATTCTGGGACGCACGCTGAGACTGGGGAAACTGGGTTTCCCTGAGAGCATCACCAGCAACGGGATCGAACTGCTGGCTGCGCCCCTGCGCTTCGTTGTGGAGTCGCGTGAGGGAACGATTCACTGGTCGACCGTGCGCCTGCGTCGCGCCAAGCACAACGAGGCGATGGCGGAATGGCTGTCCATCGCGGAAAGCGAGTGGATCCAGCAGCGCGTGCAAACCCGCGTGGAGTTCGACGGCTGTGTGCTGTTCACCGTCATACTCCGAGCCAATCGGGACATCACGCTGAATGATGTGCGACTGGAAGTGCCGTTCCGCAAGGAGGTTGCCACCTATATGATGGGCATGGAGCGGCGCGGGGGGAAGCGCCCTTCCCAGTGGCAGTGGAAGTGGCATCCGCGACGCAACACCCATCTCGTGTGGATCGGGGATGTAGAGGCGGGTATGCAGGTGAAGTTGGAGGCAAGCCGCGAGGTCTGGGGCATCCCCGTACCGCCTATTCCTCTTGGGAGCGCGTCGCCTCAGGCGCGGGAGCAGTGGCTTATACAAAATTATCTCCCTGCTTCGTGGTACAACGGGGGCAAGGGTGGCTGCCACTTTTACGAAACAGGGGACGCCTTCGTGATGCAGGCATACTCAGGCGAGCGCTCCATGAAAGCGGGCGAGCAGGTGCAGTTCCTTTTCCGCTTACTGATTACCCCTTTCAAGCCGTTTGACCCACGCCTCTGGGACATCCGCATCCCGTATTGGGCAGGCGGCAACATAGAGCATATCCACCATGGGCACCTGCCCTACAATCCCTTTATCAACTACCCGATGCTCGCGTGGCGGGCGCTGCAAAAGGCGGTAGAGCACTACAAGCAGAACCCCAATCTGCGCCGTCTGGGCTACCTGCAATATCCTGCTGAGGGCAACATCGACTTGTCGCAAGGAGCCGTTCACCTGCTGGTGCGCGTGAACTTTGACCCAAAAGCGGGCGAAGCGGGCAACCCGCGCTATAACCAAAGCCTTTTCAGCGTACACTTCTCCAACGGAGAGAGCATCGGCTTCTACTGGAACATCGACGATCGAGGGATGCGTGCCTATCTGCACCAGCCCGCACGCACCGATAATCCCTACCCTGTACTCATTGGTAGTCACCAGCCCGATTGGAAGCAAGGTGAGGTCCATCTTGTCACTCTCTCTTGGGGGGAACGGTTCGCGATTTATGTGGACGGCAAATTAGCGGCGGAATCGCCCCATCGGGGAACCTTGCAAGCCTCCTTAGCAGGAGCGGTGATTCGACTGGAAGGCAGCGGGTTCCTGATCCAAGGGATCCACCTGAGCCGACGCCCATTCCGCGAAGGGGAACCAGTACTGTTCGACCAGCCCGATGCGCACACACTGCTGTTAGACACTTTCCACGATGTGCGGGACAACCGAACATTTCCCAAACATATCAACAAAGGTGAGGCGGGCTATTTCGGAGGGAAGTACGAGGTCTCCTCTTACGGAGACCGTAAGGAGGTGGCTTTTTCAGGCGAGCCGATGCCCGTTGGCGTGAACATCTACTACACCGTGCGCGAGCTAACGAATCGCGCGCCCGAGCTTTGGGCGTTGCGTAGCCTGGGCGATGAGGTGCTGGTGAGCGATGTGGACATCTTTAATGCGCCCGAGGCAGTGCTGCGCGCACAACAGCAGCAGGAGCTACCTGGTGGGCATCCATGGCTGAAGGAGCATCTGGTGAGTGGCTACCAGCCCGCGTGGTTGCAGTACTTGGAACCAGGCAAGGTTGATGGCGCGATCGATGCGGCGATAGCGACTCAGGGGCTGTCACGCTGGCATAACTTCTACCTGGAGGGCTTGCGTTTCCTGATGGAGCGCACGGGCGTGGATGGGCTGTACCTGGACGGTATCGGCTATGACCGCGAGGTGATGAAGCGCGTACGCCGCGTGATGAAGCGTATCAACCTCAACAGCCGAATTGATTTCCATTCGGGGGACAACTGGTCGCCACCCTGGCTGGCTGAGCCACCCCTCAGCAGCCCTGCCAACGAGTACATGGAACACTTCCCGTATATTGACACCCTCTGGCTTGGCGAGTTGTACGATTACAATCAGCCGCCCGACTACTGGCTGGTAGAAGTTTCGGGCATTCCCTTCGGCTTGCGGGGCGATATGTTGCAGCCGCCCACAAACCCCTATCGCGGGATGCTCTACGGCATGGTTTCGCGCGACCGAAGCCTCTCTACCGCCTCCATCTGGCAGCTTTGGGATGACTTTGGTATTCAAGAGGCTGAGATGATGGGCTACTGGCGCAAGGACTGCCCTGTGCGCACCGACCATCCCGATGTGTTAGCGACTGTCTACCGTAAGCGGGGCAAGGCACTCATTGCGCTGGCGAGTTGGGCGAAGGAGGAGGTGCAGGTGCGCCTACAGATAGACTGGCAGGCGTTGGGGTTGCGTGCAGAGCGATGTCGACTCTTTGCACCGCCGATGCCGCACATACAACCGCCCGCTGAGTTCGCTCCCGACCAGCCAATCCCTGTATCAGTTGGCAAGGGATGGATGTTGATCCTGGCGGAAGGAGAATAGCCACCGATGGTGAGTCGGCAGTGCAATCAGCCCAGATTCGGCGATGTGCCACCCTTTGGAGATTCCTCGCCTTCGGCTCGGAATGACAGATTCGTTTTCACGAAGCGGGCATTGTCATTCCGAGCGAAGCGAGGAATCTCGCCCACTCACAAACAACAGGTAGCAACTTGGGTTATGATAGGGGGGTCAGTTGCCATCTTTTGCAGCAGGAATCGTCTGGCGAACGGTGTATAATAAAAGTACGATGAAGGGCATCGCGGTATGGTGGTGGCTGTATGGTGGGTTGCCCGCCTTGCTACTGGGACTGGCGTTCCAGTCGCCTGCGCCCCCTCAAACCCAGGCGAAAGCCTCTTCGCGCACGCGCCCCGTGGATTTCGCCCGCGAGGTGCTGCCCATCTTCAAAGCCTCCTGCTTCCCCTGCCACGGACCGACCAAACGCAACGGCGGGCTGCGATTGAGCAACCGTGAGGACGCCTTCAAGGGCGGCATCAGTGGACCGGCAATCATTCCTGGGAATGCCGAAGCCAGCTTGCTGGTCAAGCGCATCAGCAGCGACGAACTTGGTCCTCAGATGCCGAAGGGCATGACCGCCCTCTCGCCTGAGCAGATCGAGACCATCAAACGCTGGATTAACGAGGGAGCGCACTGGCCCGATGATGCCGAGAACGCGAAGCACTGGGCATTTGTGAAGCCTGTGCGCCCGCCTATCCCCGAGGTGAAAAACAAGCGCTGGGTGCGCAACCCTATCGACGCCTTCATTCTGCATCGGTTGGAGCAGGAGGGGCTTCAGCCTTCGCCCGAAGCGCCCAAAGAGGTGCTGATCCGGCGCGTCTATCTCGACCTGATCGGCTTGCCGCCCAGCCCAGAGGAGGTGGACGCCTTCCTGAAAGACACACGCCCCGATGCCTACGAACGCTTGGTGGACAAGCTGCTTGCCTCACCTCATTATGGCGAGCGGCAGGCGCGAATCTGGCTGGATCTGGCGCGCTATGCCGACACCGACGGCTATGAGAAAGACCTGCGCCGCTCCATCTGGCGCTATCGCGACTGGGTGATCGATGCCTTCAACCGCGACATGCCCTTTGACCAGTTCACGATCGAGCAGATTGCGGGCGACCTGCTGCCGAACCCGACGCTGGAGCAGCGCATTGCCACGGGCTTCCACCGCAACACGATGCAAAACCTCGAAGGGGGTGTGGATCAGGCGGAAGCCCACTTTATGAAACTTGTCGACCGCGTCGACACCACCGCCACGGTGTGGCTGGGCATTACCTTCGGCTGCGCCCGCTGCCACGATCACAAATATGACCCCTTCACCCAGAAAGATTACTACGCGATGCTGGCGTTTTTCAATAACTCCAAAATCTACCCTGTGGGTGATGCGAGCATCGGTGAGGAGAAGTGGCTGGAGGCACAGATTCCCGCGCCCACGCCTGAGCAGCAGCGTCAGCTGCGGATGCTGGAACATCAGATTCGGGTGATGGAGCGACGTGGTGTGCTGGGTCCTGCGCCACTACCTCCTCTGGAAGCAAAGGCAGCGAACGGCTCTCAGCTAAGCGTTTTGAGAGACGGCTCGGTGCTGGCGCAAGGTGAGCCGCCCGACACCGAGATCTATCGCCTGCGTGTGCGCCTGCCGCAGGGCGAGATCCGAGTGCTGCTGCTGGACGCGCTGCCTCACCCCTCGCTGCCGCGCAAGGGACCTGGCAGGGCAAGCAACGGCAACTTCGTGCTGACGGGCGTGCGGCTCCGCATCGGAAACGAGGAGGTAGCATTCCGTGAGGCGCGTGCCACCGCCACGCAATACGGTTTTGACCCGCGCAAGGTGCTTCAACCTGACGACATCGAAAACGGCTGGGCGATCGATGGGTACATCGGCAAGCCCCAGACTCTGGAGCTGTGGCTAAAGCGCCCGCTGGCGTTGTCTCAGCCTGTTGAGGCGGAGCTGGTGCTGGAGCAGCGCTACACGAAGGCGCCCAAGCACCTGCTGGGACGGTTCCGATTGCGCGTGCCAACAGGCGATGCGCTGCGCCTCTGGCTGCTGCGCAAGCGGGTAGTTCAGCTCCGACGCCAGTTCCCCACCACGCTGGTGATGGAGGACAACCCACAGAACGGTCCGCTGAAGGCGCAGATTCGCATCCGTGGCGAGTTCACCAACCCTGGTGAGGAGGTCGAGGCAGGCACGCCCGCGGTTTTGCATCCCCTCCCGCCCGACTACCCACGCAACCGATTGGGACTGGCGAAGTGGCTTGTCTCGCGTGACAACCCGCTCACCGCCCGCGTGCAGGTCAATCGGATGTGGGAGACCCTCTTTGGGCGTGGGCTGGTCGAAACCAGCGATAATTTCGGCACGCAAGGGGCTTATCCCACCCATCCTGAACTCTTAGACTGGCTCGCCGCGGAGTTTATGGAACGCGGCTGGAGCATGAAAGCGATCTATCGGCTAATCGTGACCAGCGCCACTTACCGCCAGTCGTCGCGCGTGACGCCTGAGCTGCTGGCGCGCGATCCGAAAAACGAGCTTTATGCGCGCGGTCCGCGCTATCGCATGGAAGCGGAGATGATTCGGGATAATGCGCTGGCAATCGGCGGAATACTGAGCCGCAAAATCGGCGGTCCCAGCGTGTTTCCGTATCAGCCGGAGGGTGTGTGGGACATTCCGTATAATGCCGACCGCTGGGTGATGAGCAAGGGCGGGGATCGCTATCGGCGCGGGATTTATACCTTCTGGCGTCGTTCGGCACCTTATCCTTCGTTCGTGGCGTTTGACGCCAACTCGCGCGAGGTCTGCACTGCCAATCGCCCGCGCACGAACACACCTCTGCAGGCGCTGGTGTTGCTAAATGACCCTGTGTATATCGAGGCGGCACAGGGACTGGCAAAGCGGATGCTCAAAGCGGCGCGCGGCTCCATCGAAAAGGGCATCCAGTACGGCTTCCGCTGCTGCACCGCCCGCTATCCGCAGCCGCAGGAGCTTGCCCGCCTCCGCCAGCTCTACGACCGCATGCTGGAACGCTACCAGGCGAACCCAGAAGCCGCGCGCAAGCTCACAGGGCGCGATGACCCAACCTTCGCCGCGCTCACCATGGTCGCCCATGTGATGCTCAATCTAGACGAGACCATCACGAAGGAATGAATCGAGCGGCACGCCACGATGAAACCGTCCCCAAAAGCAGGAATCGTGGCACAAGGAGTGTACACTAAAAATAGGAGGTAGCGATGCGCTCGCAGAAATTGGATCAGGAGACTTTGAAGCAGATTACGCGCCGCCACTTCTTTCGGGTGTGTGGCTACGGCATCGGGGCGCTCGCGCTGAATGCTCTGATGAACGAGAAGCTGTTCGCAGCGATTGACCCGCTTGCGCCCAAGAAGCCCCATTTCAAGCCGCGCGCGAAGCACATTATCTTTCTCTTTATGGCGGGCGCACCCTCGCAGATCGATCTGTTCGACTATAAGCCTATGCTGCAGCGCTATGATGGGCAGCCTTGTCCAGAAAGCCTCGTTCAGGGCGAGCGGTTCGCCTTCATCAAGGGGCGTCCAATCCTGCTTGGCTCGCCCTACAAGTTCAGCAAGCATGGCAAGTCGGGTCAGGAGATCTCCGAGCTGTTGCCCCATATCGCCAGCGTCGCAGATGACATCTGCATCATCCGCTCCATGCAGACGGATCAGTTCAACCATGCGCCCGCGCAGATCTATATGAACACGGGGCATCAGCTGCCCGGACGCCCCAGCATGGGGTCATGGCTGACCTATGGGCTGGGCACGGAAAATCGCGATCTGCCGGGCTTCGTGGTGCTGATTTCGGGTGTCAATCGTCCCGATGGCGGGCACGCCTGCTGGAGCAGCGGCTTCCTGCCCACCGTCTATCAGGGCGTTGAGCTGCGCAGCAAAGGCGACCCCGTGCTCTATGTCTCCAATCCCGAAGGGATTGACCCAGAGACGCGCCGCGAAACCATCGAAGCCATCACCGACCTGAATCGCATGAAGCTGGAATCGGTGGGCGATCCCGAGATCGAGACGCGCATCAACGCCTACGAACTGGCGTATCGCATGCAAACCAGCGTGCCCGAGCTGATGGACATCAGCAAAGAGCCAGAGCATATCCACCAGTTGTACGGCACGACGCCTGGCAAGCCCTCTTTCGCCAACAACTGCTTGCTGGCGAGGCGGCTGGTGGAGCGCGGCGTGCGCTTCGTGCAGCTCTACCATCGTGGTTGGGACCATCACGGCGCATCGGAGGGCGACAGCATCCCCAAGGCGCTGCCTCGTCTCTGCAGCGAGATCGATCGCGCCTGCGCTGCGCTGATTATCGACCTCAAGCAGCGCGGACTGCTGGACGAGACGCTGGTCATCTGGGGCGGCGAGTTCGGACGAACGCCGATGAAGGAGGGGCGTGGTGGCTCCACCTACATGGGGCGCGACCACCATCCGCGTGCCTTCACCATCTGGATGGCAGGCGGCGGCATCAAGCCCGGCATTACCTACGGCGCAACCGACGAGCTGGGCTACCATGTGACGGAGAACCCCGTGCATGTGCACGACCTGCACGCCACCATCCTGCACCTGATGGGCATCGACCACACGCGCCTGACCTACTGGTATCAGGGACGCAACTTCCGTCTGACCGATGTCGCTGGGCGCGTCATAGAGGATATTATCCTCTAAATCACCACCCTCCCCCCTTGCTAATGGGGAGGGCACGGGTAGGGGTTGCCAAAAAGCGAAATGCTTCCTTTTGTCGGTGTAACCACTTTTCTGCGGGCGCCCCATCGCCCGTTGGAGGAGGCGTGGCGGGCGGATGTGGGGTTCTTGGGCGTGCCGTTCGATATCACCGTTGGCTATCGCCCCGGTGCCCGCTTTGCGCCGCAGGCGATTCGGCAGGCGAGCTTGCGCTACGCCCTCTCGCCTGAAGGGTACTACCATCCCCGCCATGGCTGGCGGCTCAAGGGTGTGCAGGTCGTGGATGCGGGCGATGTGGACATCCCGACGCTGGACTACGAGCAGGCGTTTGCACGCATCGCAACGGCGGCGCGCGCCCTGCGTGAGCGCGTGCGATTGCCTCTTTTTGTCGGAGGCGACCACAGTGTCTCCTACCCCCTGCTGCTTGCATATGATGATGTGCCCGACCTGCATGTGGTGCAGCTGGATGCCCACCTCGACTTCAGCGACGAGCGGGATGGCACACGCTACTCCAACTCCAGTCCATTCCGACGCGCGAAGGAGGCACTGCCCAACCTGAAACATATCACCACGAGTGGGCTGCGCGGCGTGCGTTTCGATGCAGAGGCGGTGCAGGTAGCACAGGCATATGGGCACACCCTTCTCTTTCGTGAGGAGCTGCCCGCGCTTGATCTTGCCAGCGTGCTTCCAGAAGGGAAGTCCGTTTATCTCTCTATCGATGTGGATGTGCTGGATCCCGCACTGCTACCTGCCACAAGCAGCCCCGAACCCGACGGGCTGAGTTTCAGCGAGATGGTGCAGATTATTCAGCAGGTCGTGCAGCGCAACACGCTTGTTGGTGTCGATCTGGTGGAGCTAACGCCCCCTTTAGACCCCTCGGGCAACAGCGCGCTGATTGCTGTCCGCCTGCTGCTGGAAGTCCTTATGGCAGGTCGCTGATGACCAGAGCAGGAACTGGCTCTCCGTCGGCGTATATATCCTACACTGTGCGAAACAGCTGGCGAATAGACGCGCTCCTTTTGGTTACGGTGCTGCTAACCACAGGAATGGTGGCAAACGCGCAGCGCGTCTATCTGTTTGGCACGGGCTATCCCTCGCGCGATAACGCCCTGTATGACGCGCTGACAGCGCACGGGCTGCAGGTTACACGCGGCGTGCCCTATCGCGACTTTGATGGCAGCCAAAGTCTAAATCCGTATCAGGTTGCAGTGTTGGCGGGCGCGGGCAACCATGACGACATGCCCCTCGCCGGGCAGGATGTGCTGATCGACTGGGTGCGCAACGGTGGCGGACTGGTGACGCTGGAGTGGACGCTCTGGGCGGTGGGCGCGATCAATCGATTCCTCAGGCTGCGCATCCTGTTCCCTGCTGTCTACTGGCACGCCTACAACTACCGCGACTCGATCGCCTATCTGCGGCATACCCCCGATCCACTGCTCAATCAGGGATTAGGTACTTATCTCCTGCTGGGGGCAGGACACGAGGCGTCTATCGTTGAGAAGCCCGGCGCGGTGCGCTACTACCGCACCGATTACCCCTATGGGGGTGCGGGCGTCGTCGGCTGGAGCTATGAGAACGGGCGGGTTATCAGCTTCTCTGTGGCGGTGGGTTACGCGCTGGATTCGCTGTCCCAGAACCCGAATATGCGCCAGCTGCTGGCGAACGCTGTCCGCTGGGCAGCCCGTACCGCTTGCACCGAAACAGGGGGTGATGTGAATCGGGACGGCTGTGTGGACGATGCCGACCTGCTGATGGTGCTGTTCAACTTCGGGGCGACGGGGGCAGACCCTGCCGACACAAATTGCGATGGGATAGTGGATGATGCCGACCTGCTGATCGTGCTGTTCAATTTCGGTACAGGCGGTTCATGCTAATCAGCAGACGCTGAACCAAGCGGTGTTCGAGGTGCTGGGGTTGAACGAGGAGGAGCAGTTGGCAGTCTTTCGTGCGGTAGTGGAGCAAGTGCGTAACTGCTTGGTGAAGTCAAGAAGCATAAGAGGCACTGCATTGGTATAATCTTATGGGATGGAGTGGGATGCGCTGCTGGTGGCGATGCTGCTCGCTTTCGGGATAGGCTCGCTACCGTTTGGCTACTGGATTGGACGCTTGCGCGGTGTGGATGTTCGGCAGTATGGCAGCGGCAACATCGGCGCAACGAATGTGTTCCGTGTGCTGGGCATGAAAGCCGCGCTGGCAACGCTGTTGTTGGACACCTTTAAAGGCTGGCTGCCCGCGTTTATCGTGATGCAGGCGACTCACAGCGACCTCCATGCGCTCTTGACAGGGGCTGCTGCGATTCTGGGGCACACCTTCTCACCCTTTTTGGGCTTTCGCGGGGGCAAAGGCATCGCGACGGGTCTGGGCGTGCTGCTGGCTGCCGCGCCCCAAACGGCGGGTGTTGCCTTCCTTGTGTGGCTGGTTGCGTTTGGGCTGACGCGCTGGGTCTCGCTGGGTTCCATTCTGGGCGCAGCGACCGTGCCGATTGCTGCCTACTGGCTGGGGCACTCGCCCGCAGCTGTTGCGATCCTCGCGATAGCGGCTGCCGTTGTCATCTGGCGCCATCGGGCGAATATCGGACGCCTCCTGCGCGGGCAGGAGCCGCGATTCACATGGCGTCGTGCGGAACCGTCGCTGGAGCAGGCGTGTCTGGAGCTGGCACAAACGGCGGTGGAGCGCTTCGTGCTGGAAGGCGCGCTGATCGAACCCGACCTGAAGCGGTTGCCGCGTGCCCTGCGCGAGCCGGGCAGCGTGTTTGTGGCTCTCTATCAGGGCGAGCAGCTGCGCGGGCTGATGGGTAGCCTGAAGCCTCAGAAGCCGACCCGCGCCCACGAGATTATCCACCACGCCACCCGTGCCGCGCTGTTGGACCCGCACCGCCCGCCTGTGGAAGCTGACGAGCTGCCTACGCTGCGGTATGTGGTCTATCTGGTCGAGTCGTATGAGCCGTTGCGCGATAGCTCGCAGGTCGATCCGCAGCGGGACGCGGTGCTGGTGGAATGGCAGGGGCGTGCGCAGGCGATTGTGCCCCCCATGCCCGATGTGCGCACCCCCCAGGAGCAGATTGAGCGGGCGTTCGCACGCGGGGGTATCCCACGCGAGGCGGCTACACGCATCTATCGCGTGCGCCTGAGCCGACTGGGGTAGCCTCATCCGTACTGCTTTGTTACGCTACGCACCACCTGCCACGCGCTCCCTGTATAGCTCCAGCACGCGCTGGAGGGTCTGCTCCTTAGTCAGGTGGTCATTTTCGATGCGGATGGCATCCTCCGCCTGACGCAGGGGGGAGTCGGCGCGGGTGCTGTCGCGCGCGTCACGCTCACGAATCTCACGCAACACTTCCTCAAAGGGGAGTTCGACGCCCTGTTCGTGCAGTTGGGCTTGACGACGGCGGGCGCGCTCCTCAGGGGAAGCCGTCAGAAAAATCTTTAGCACCGCTTCGGGGAACACTACAGTCGTCGTGTCGCGCCCTTCTGCCACCAATCCGGGCGCCTGCTGAGCGATGGCACGCTGCTTCACGACCAGCGCGCGGCGCACGCCCGAATAGA
>JBCNVA010000128.1:0-23190 GCA_039630445.1 Armatimonadota bacterium | reverse complement strand
TCCACTGCACGGGGAGAAGCTACTGCTGAAAGTGATATTGACCTGCTTGTTATTGCACCCCTGCATGGCAACTTCTATCAGCGTATGGCAGCGGCACGGAAAGCACTTCGCCCCCTTCGACAGGGCAAGGCAATCACACCCATCGTGCTAACGCCTGAAGAGTTCGAGCGACTGGTGCGAGAAGGGAATGCATTCATCGCGGCTGTGCTACGAGAGGGGGTCTTATTGGAATGAACAGAAACCTCGATGTGGAGGAATGGCTGAAGGTTGCTCGCAGGGATTGGCAGCGTGTTCATCAGATTTTGATTTTGCAGATGTTTCCTAATGAGCCGCTATAGGTTCTTGTTCAAGTGTGGAGGTGCAGGGAATGTATATCGCGGCAACAGAGCATCCGTTCGCGCTCATCTCGCCAGAAGGTGCTGCAAGCAACTCGCTGCCTGAAAGTGCATTCCATCGCGCGCTCGGCTTTGTGTCCACCCCACCTGAGATAGTGGCATTTATGGTGCGCCTTGCTGCGCCCCCTCCGCACACCCCCTGCACCGTGCTGGAACCTGCCTGCGCCGATGCCCGCTTCCTCACCGCCTTCCAACACGCCTATGGCAAAGGGCACCGCCTCGTCGGCGTGGAACTCAACGCCGCTACCGCACCTTCTGCCACCTCGCCCGCCCATGCCCACATCCAGATCCTCATCACCGATTTTCTACTGTGGGAACCCAGCGAGCGGTTTGACATTATTCTCGGCAATCCGCCCTACGGTATTGTTGGCGATGCCTCGCACTATCCCATCCATCTGCTCAAAGCCCGCAAAGCCGAGTACAAAAAGCGTCTGCTCACTTGGAGGGGCAAGTACAATCTTTACGGTGCATTTATTGAGAAAGCGGTGCACCTGCTGAAGCCGTGCGGCAAACTGGTGTTTATTGTGCCGACTACTTGGCTGGTGCTGGACGATTTTGCGCTTTTACGGCGGTTTTTGGCGGAGCGGGGGCGAGTGGAGGTGTTCTATGTGGGCAGGGTGTTTCCAAAGGTGAATGTATCGGCAGTGGTGTTGCGCTTCACGCGGGGTGAGCGGGGGTTGGCGCTGTATGATGTGGCGAAGTGGCGAAGTGGCGAAATGGCGAATAGTGGAGTGGCGAAGTGGCGAGATGGCGAAGTGGCGAATGGTGGGGCGTTTCCGCCGCCAGTGGTGTGCAAGGCGGACTATGGCGGGGAGCTAATCCGCTTTGAGACCGAGGAGTGGCTGGCATTTGAGCAGTCGGGGATGCCGCTGGGCGAGCTGTTTCGCATTCACTTTGCCGCACGCAGCCCTGAGTTTCGCAAGAGCGGGCTAATTAGCCCAGAGCCGAAGGCAGGCTATGTGCCTGTGCTGACAGGTCGGAACCTTTCGGCAGGTCGGATTGAGTACGAGCGCTGTTTTAGTGGCTGGTGGATGCGTCGGGAGGATGCACCACGGTTGCGGCGGTTTTATGGGCTTCCGCATCTGGTGGTAGGGCACACGAAGGGGGTGCGTTTGGTGTGCGCAGTGGACTGGCGGTGTTATCCGTGGCGGGAGGAGTATCATCTGGTGCCGCGCGAGGGGGTGCAGGTGGACTGGGGGGCACTGGAGCGGTATCTGAACGGGGAGCGCATCCAGATGTACTTACAAGCTTTGTATCGGGATTTTACGCCGCATCTCACCAAAACGATGCTCCAAAGGGTGCCGCTGGAGCTTGCTGCCATCCACGCTGAAACCTTGCACCTGCTTTCCGTGTAGACCGTATTGGAGGTTAGCGATGAGACGCTGGATTGCTGGCGGATTGCTGTTGAGCCTGATGGGCTGCTTGGCGGCGCAGCAGGAGCCAAAAAGCGTGATCGATTTTGAGAGCGAGGATCACGGCTGGTTCGTGCTGCCACTTGCCGATGGCAAGGTGGAGCGCACCTCGAACCCGAACGATGTCAAACGCGGCAAGTATGCCCTAATGTACACCTACACGGCGGCGCAGGGCAAACTCAACGCGATTATCCACCTGGAGCCTGAGAGCTGGGCACAGGGCTTCCGATTCTGGATCAAGACCGATCGCCCCACGATGCTATTGTTCGTTGTATCTGAGGAAGGTGGGGAACGATGGCAGGCACCCTTCTGGAGTGGACTTAATGAGTGGCAGCAGGTGACCCTTGCGCTGAGCGACTTCACGCTAATGGACGATAGCCAGCCCCAAAACGGTAAGCTGGACATGGACCGTGCAGAGGGCATCGGCTTTATGGATGCTGGCGCATTCCTCTTCGCTGTGCCTGAAGCGGCGCTGCTCTTTGGCGAGATGCGTGGCACGCGCATGCTCTGGCTGGATGACTTCGAGTTTTTGAGCAAAGCACCACCCCGCAAACCAAGCCAGGACACTCTGGACGACTTCCAGCGCGACTATCTGATGTGGTTCGCGACGCAGGGTGTACGCATCAAGCCTGAGGCAGGCGGTATGCTGGTGGAGTACAAGCAGCAGTTCCCGTGGGTGCTGGGCGTTGGGCGTCCGCTACCCAAACGGATCCTTGCCGACACAAAGGGGCTGGTGATCACCCTGCAGGTCAAGAATGAGACCACGCTGGCGGTCGTTCTGGAGGAGGAAGGGGGCGAGCGCTGGATGGCAAGCCGCTCCGTTGGTGGCGAGGATAAGCCCGAAACGCTGCGATTGGAGTGGAGCGCGTTCAGCCTGACCGATGATACAAAGGGCAAAGGGGATGGGCAGCTGACACCTGCCCGCGTGAACCTGCTGGCGCTCGTCGATATGGGCGTCATCACAGGTGATGCGCAGCCTGTCAATCGCTGGATCGTGCGCATGGTGAAACTGGAGCGGTGAACGATGTTCTCAGATGAGTGGCTGGTGGCACGCTGCTTGGAAGGCGATCCGTCCGCCTTCGATCGCCTGGTGGAACGCTACAAGGATCGGGTCTTCTCGCTGGCGTTTCGCATGCTGGGTGATGCCAGCTGGGCAGAGGACCTGACCCAGGAGGCATTCCTGCGTGCCTACACGCGACTGGGGTTGTATGACCCCTCCCAATCGTTTGCCACCTGGCTGCTTTGCATGACGGCGCGTCTGTGCCTGAACGCGCTACGCGACCGCCGAACGGAGCAGGAGCGACTGGAGCGTGCCGCCAAGGCGATGCCCCCTGCGCCCACACTGGAGGAGCAGCTCTACGCGCGAGAGCGCCAGCGCACGCTCCAACGCCTCCTGTTGCGCCTGCCCGCTGAGCAGCGCGCCGCCCTGCTGCTGCACTACACCGAGGGGTTGCCCCTCAAGGAGGTGGCGGAACAGCTCGGCGCACCCATCGGCACCATCAAAACATGGCTCCATCGTGGTCGTGAGCAACTCCGACGCTGGATCGAGGAGGAACTGGGATGAACGCTCCGCACCACCATCCGTCGATTGAGGAAGCGTTGCGCATGCTGCCACAAGTGCCTGCACCGCCTTTGGAGCGCGTGGGAACATCCCCGCGCGGGTGGCTTCAACCCTTGATGGTGATGTGGCTGTTGCTGCTTGTGCCTGCAGCTTACCTTCTGCAGAGGATGCTTGACCTACAGTTGGCGGAGACTGTGCTGCAGGCGACGCCCTACCCGCACTGGCAAGCGCTGCTCCACGAGGCACAGCAGACACTCACAACAGGGCTACAACGGCTGCTGGAGGTGCTTGGATGAGGCTCCTGCTATTCGTTCTGGGTGTGATGAGCGGACTGAGCGGTGCGTTTGCCCAGGCGCCCCAGCGAGCCGATGCCGATGCGCTGGGATTGCTTCTGCTCTATCTGGTGCTGGTTGCGGTCAGCCTGGTGGGGCTGATCCTGCGACGGGAGCAGGCGCAGGCGCACATCCGCGCGGTTCGCGAGCGCAGCCGCGTGCTGTTCTGGCGCGGGTTTGCCCTGACCTTAGCGGCGGTAGCGCTGACCGTGCTGCTCGGCTCACTCTCCGATAGCCTGCGAAAGGCAGGCGACGAGCGGACTGCAGGTGTTGCAGGCTTGATAGCGGCTCTCGTTGCGCTGGCGTATCTGCTGCTGGTGCTGCTTGGTTTTGGGAGTGTGGTGGTGGTTCTTGGGGATGCGGCAGCGCAGCTTTTCGGGTGGCGTGATCTGGGCGCAGGCTGGTGCGCGATGCTCGGCAGCGCGCTCTTTCTGCTGGTTGTGTGGATCCCTGTTTTTGGCTGGGCGCTGGGCATCTATTGGCTTTCGCTAATGACAGGCGGCTTGTGGGAGCGACATATCCCCCAAGAAGGGGGTGCGTCATAAATCGCTGCCGATCCCGCCTAAAGGCTGACCGAACTGCCCGTAGCCAAACCGCGAAACGGACGGGAACGCCTTAAGCCGTAAAAAGACCAGCAGGCTCCGATCCTGACGGAAGCCGAACGGGTTGTCGATGTAGCGAATTTCCAGCTCGGCGCAGTGCAGGTCGTAAGTGATTAGAAAGTGGCGTCCCTCCACGCGGTTCAGGTAGCCATTGTACTGCAAGATGCTGGAGAGGCGGATGCGTCCCCACTTGAGCGCATCGAGGCGTGTGAACACGCTGCCCCAGCGGCGACGCTGTGGGTCATACCGTGCCGAGAGTGCCAAGCGCGAATCGCCGAATTGCCAGAGCAGATCGGTCAGCACGCTGGTGAATCGCTCACGGTTCGGGTCATACACGCTTTGCGTGCGCCAGCGCAGCCACGGCGCCGGGTTGTACTCCAGATTGAGATTGACAGGACTCCACGCCTCGCGACGCTGCTTGCGTGCCAGTAGATCATAGGTGCTGAGCGCTGCCAGGCTCCAGCCGCCTCCCAACGCGAGGCGCAAGTCGGCACTGAGCAGGTTGTAGCTGCCTGACCTGTCCATGCCGAGTGGCGAGTAGCCATACGGGCGCAAATAGTTCCAGCGCAGCGCGAGGCTAGAGTTGGCGCCCAGGGCGATGCGCTGCTCCAACGAGGATTGCAACAGATACTGTGCCGTGTCGTCGCTGTAGAAGGTTTGGCGGAAGCTGTAGAGCCATGTGAAGCCTGCGGGGCGCTGGGTGGGCTGCCCATCCGAGCGGACACCTGATCGGTCGAATCGGGTGAGGCTGCCCTGCAGTTCGAAGCCGAGTCGGTCGCGCGTGAGGCGCGTGGCACCCCCTTCGGCAAAGCGTCCGAGGCTCAGTCGCAGGTTCGCATTAAGTCCTCGTATACCCCACCAGCGCGCGGGCGCAGCCAAACTCAACTCTGGCAGGCGTTCCAGCCCACCAAAAAAGGCAGGCGCGCTGCCCACGGGCATCAGTCGCTGATATTCCAGCTGCAGGTTCGCGCCCGATAGGTCGTAGTTGATGGTGGCGCGGGTGTTCCACTGGCGCACACCCCCTTGCGACACGCCGCCTGAAAAGCTCGCGTTTTCCAAATAGTCGCCCGACAGGTTCCAGCGCCAGCGTCCCAGCGTGCGCGAATCGCTCAGGCTCAACGCGCGATTAATCCCTTCAAAAGCTCCTGTGCGATTCCGATCCTCGCTGGCGCTCAGGCGCGTTTGACCATCTCGCGAGGGTAGCAGCCACTCGGTGCGCAGGTTCCACGCCGTGCTGTCAGCAAAGAGCAGGTAGCTGTTGCGTCGGTAGTCCGCGCTCCATGTAGTCTGCAGCCTGCCCAGAGGCTGCTGATGCTGCCATCGCCCCGTGAGGCTGTCCGTTTTGAGCGTCTGGTCGCGCAGGAAGTAGGCATTCAGCGTACCCCGCGAATAGAGCTGCTGCAGGTTAATGCCCAATCCTTTGCGCTGCATCAGATCGAACCGCACGCTGCCGACCGCCTCACGCGCCAGCAGGTAGGCGATGGCATATTTGAGATACAATCCCTCCTCCTCTGAGAAGCCTGCTTCGGGCAGGGGTGACGATTCGCCCGTCTCGCGTAGGGGCACAACCACATAGGGCAGGGTGAACAGCGTGCGTCCCAGCACCTGCAGGCGCACATGGCGCAGCACAGCTCGTTTGCCACCGATCGCTTCCATCTCCCGCGCGTCCCAGCAGTAGTGCGGATGCTCCAGACCGCAAGTGGTTGCCTGCAGCTGGTCGCCCTGCACAGTGTTTTCCTGCCCCTGCAGCGTTGCCCCGCGCAGGTGAAGGCTGTCCAGCAGGCGGTTGTTCAGAAAAGCGGGTTCCAGCTGGGCAGTGCCCTGTTGCAGTGCCCACCGTCGCTGACGCGCGTGCAGCCACAGCTGAGCGCCTTGCGCTCGGATCCCTTGCCCCTCCAAGCGCACGCCCCCGCTGAACAGATATTCTCCTTCACGGGTAGAACCCTCAGCATGCATGCCATATAGCAAATACTCACGCCAGCGTGCTTCGATCCGCTCCGCCAGCAATTTGCCATCCGCCTGCCAGGTGAACGCATCCACGCGCACGATTTCGATGGTTTCCTTCTCCTTGGGGGTAGCGGTATTTTGGGCACTGGGCGTTTGGGGCGTGCGGGCAGTATCCTGCTGCTGGCTGTCGGCGGGGGGTTGTGCGCCCAAACATGCCATCAGCAGCGGGATTACAGTGCCCATCCATCGATGCCATCTCATCCCTGCGCTTATTATGAACGCTTCAGGTGGGGAATGGTGTCGGTACAGGGATTCAAAGCGTGTGTAAATCCGCTTTCCCATGGCAGCGGTTTGGCGCGTAGAGGTGCGTGGATGTGTCGTTTCTTAGGGAGCAGGTACACTCCTTGCCGATGGGCATCAGGGGAGTGAGCAGGCGAGTCAAGGGGTTGGAGGAGCAGACTGCCATGTTTTCTGACTCCCTGTCTACCTTCTGGGCACTGCCGACTGAGCAGCTTTTGCAGGAGTTGGGGACACGCCTCGATGGACTGACGGAGCAAGAAGCCGCCGAGCGATTGCGGCGATATGGGGCGAACACGCTCCGCCGCGCCCGCTTTGAGAGCAAATGGGCTATTCTGCTGCGCCAATTCACCAACCCGATTGTGCTGATTTTGATTGGTGCGGCGAGCATCGCTGGGATGCTGGGCGATGTAACGGACACCCTGATCATCCTGACCATCGTGCTGCTCAGCGGTTTGCTCGGTTTCTGGCAGGAGGCGAGCGCCTCAGACGCCATGCGACGCTTGCTTGCCCGCGTGCAGGTTGATGCCGAGGTGCTGCGGGAGGGGCGATGGCGTACCCTTCCCCTCGAACAGCTGGTTCCGGGCGATATCGTGCGTCTGAACACGGGTGACCTGATTCCAGCGGATGGTGTCGTGCTGACAGAACAGAACTTGTTGGTGAACGAGGCAGTGCTGACAGGTGAGAGTTTCCCGGTGGAAAAATCGCCGCACCCTACCCCTGCTGATGCGCCCCTGCTGCAGCGCACCAACGCGCTCTGGATGGGCAGCTATGTTGCCAGTGGCATGGGCACGATGCTGGTGGTCGCTACGGGTGAGCGAACCCAATTCGGGCAGATTGCTCAGCGACTGCGCTTGCGCCCTGAAGAGACCGATTTCGAGCGGGGTGTGCGCCGCTTCGGCAACTTCCTGCTGGAGGTCACCCTAATCTTGGTGCTGCTCATCTTTGCGTTTAATGTCTACCTAAAGCGCCCTGTGGTCGATTCGTTCCTGTTCGCGGTGGCGCTGGCAGTTGGCTTGACGCCTCAGTTGCTGCCCGCCATTATCACCGTTAATCTGGCACGCGGCGCGATTCGAATGGCGCAGGCGCGCACACTGGTTAAACGGCTTGCGGCTATCGAAAACCTGGGCAGCATGAATGTGCTTTGCTCGGATAAGACGGGCACGCTGACGGAGGGGGTTGTGCGTGTTCAGGAGGCACGCAACGCGCAGGGGCAGCCTGATGAACAGGTGTTGCACTACGCCGCGCTAAACGCCTCGCTGCAGCAAGGATTTAGTAACCCGATCGATGATGCGTTGCGCCAGGCATGGGCGGGTAATCCCGATGCTTATCAGCGACTCGGCGAAATCCCTTACGATTTCTCCCGTAAGCGGCTCAGCGTGGCGGTCCGACAGGGCGACTCCGCATGGCTGATTACAAAAGGGGCACTGGTTCAGGTGCTGGATATTTGCGATACGGTGCAGTGGGGCACAGAGATAAAGCCCCTGGCGGCACACCGCGCCACCTTGCTGCAGCAAGCAGAAACCTGGCAGCATCAGGGCTATCGCGTGCTCGGAGTGGCGATCAAGTCGATAGCCGCAGATGCCCCGATTGAACCCCATCTGGAGCATGCGATGACCTTCGTCGGGATGATCCTGCTTAGCGACGCGCCCAAGTCAGACGCACGCGCCGCCATAGAGCAGCTCCGCCAGGCAGGAGTCACGCTCAAGGTCATCACGGGCGACCATGCGGCGACCGCGCGTTACCTCATGAAGCAGCTGGGCTACCCCGATGTGCAAGTCATGACGGCAGCCCAACTGCGTCGTTTGACCGAGGAGGCGCTTATCCAGCGCGTGCACGCCATCGATGTCTTTGCTGAGGTGGAACCGCACCACAAGGAGCGCATCATCCGCGCGTTGCGCAAAGCGGGCTACACGGTAGGCTATCTAGGCGACGGGATCAACGACGCTCCTGCGCTCTACGCTGCCGATGTAGGCATCTCTGTGGACACGGCTGCCGATGTCGCAAAAGATGCTGCCGATATCGTGCTGCTGGAAAAGGATCTGTCAGTGCTCGCTGCCGGGATACGCGAGGGGCGTAAGACTTTCGCGAATACGCTCAAGTATATCTTTATGGCAACCAGCGCGAACTTCGGCAATATGTTCAGCATGGCGGGCGCATCCCTCTTCCTGCCGTTCCTACCCTTGCTGCCCAAGCAGATCCTGCTTACCAATTTCCTCACCGACTTGCCAGAGATGGCGATTGCCACGGATAATGTGGATGCGGAACTCATTCGGCAGCCGACCCGCTGGAATATTCAGTTCATTCGCAACTTCATGATTGTGTTTGGCTTGCTCAGCTCGGTCTTTGATTATCTCACTTTTGGCGTGCTGCTCTGGCTTTTGCGAGCGAGCGCAACAGAGTTTCGCTCTGGCTGGTTTATGGAATCGGTGATCTCAGCTTCGATGGTGGTGCTGATTGTGCGCACGCGCCACCCCTTCTTCCGCTCGTTGCCTGGGCGCTGGTTGCTGGGGCTATCGGTGCTGGTATGGCTCGTCACGCTGTGGCTACCTTATTCACCCTTCGCGCCCGTATTGGGTTTTATGCCGCTACCACCCCTGTTCCTGGGGGCATTAGCGACCATTCTGCTGCTGTACATGCTGAGCGCAGAGCTACTTAAACGACTGTTTTATCGCTATCACTCCCGGTGAGTAAAGTGGCACGGCAGCCTGCCCCTGCCTTGCAGGGCAGTTATTCCAGCACCTCCACGGTGATCTGGTCGTTGGTGTAGATGCAGAGATTGGCGGCGATGCGCAGGGCCGCTTCGGCAATCTCCCGTGCGCTCATGGTGGTGTAGCGTAGCAGGGCTTGCGCTGCAGCTTGCGCGTAGGGACCGCCCGAACCGATGCCGATGACGCCCTCATCGGGTTCCAGCACATTCCCGTCGCCCGCCACCACCAGTAGCGTGTCGCGGTCTGCTACAATCATCAGCGCGTTCAGCTGGCGCAGCACCTTGTCGGTGCGCCAATCTTTGGCGAACTCGATGGCGGCGCGCCGCAGGTTGCCTCCCGAAGCCTCCAGCTTCGCCTCGAAGCGATCCATCAGCGCCTGGGCGTCAGCCGCTGCGCCCGCGATACCCGCCAGCACGCGGTGCTGGTAGAGCCAGCGCACCTTGCGTGCTGTGTGCTTAAACACCACCTCACCCATCGTGACCTGTCCGTCGGCAGCGAAAGCCGTCTGCCCATCGCGCCGCACGGCTAAAACCGTTGTGCCATGGATTTTCATCGTCAATCCTCCTCGTCCAGCGTGGTGGGTAGGGCGCGCTCCACCGTTTTGCGCAGCCGATCCAGCGTCAGATGCGTGTAGACCTGCGTGGTCTGCAGCCGCTGATGTCCGAGCAGCTCCTGCACGGTGCGCAGGTCGGCACCGCCTTCCAGCAGATGGGTGGCGAAGGTGTGGCGCAGCATGTGGGGGCTGACCTCCAGCCCCAGCGCACGCCCGTAGCGCTTCAGCAAGCGGTGAACGCTCCGCACGGTCAGTCGTCCGCCCTGATAGTTCAGAAAGAGCGCGCGCGTGGGACGCTGCGGGTTCATCAGGCGCGGACGGACATGCTGGAGGTAGTCGCTGAGCGCTTCGTGGGCGGCGCGTCCGAACAGCACGATGCGCTCGCGCCCGCCCTTGCCGCGTACCCGAATCGCGCCCTGCTCGAAATCGATCGCGTTCACATCGAGGCTAACCAGTTCGCTCACGCGCAAGCCCGTCGCGTAGAGCAGTTCCAGCATGGCACGATCGCGTCGGGCAAGGATGTCAGGCCCATGCAGCGGCTGCTCTACCAGTTGCGCGGCTTGCGCGCGTGTGAGGAAACGGGGCAGGCGTCGCGGCGTGGCAGGCTCCGCGATATTCGCTACAGGCTCTGGTTGCAGCCAGCCCATCGCGCGACAGAATCGGAAAAAGCGGCGCAGCGCGTACAACTTACGGGCACGGGTGGAACGCTGAACCGCACGCTGCGAATCGAGCCACGCCCGCACCAACCGTTCGCTGACCGTCTCCACCTCGGAGACGCCTGTGCTGAGCGCATATTCCACAAACTGCGCCAGATCAGTGCCATACGCCTTGACCGTGTTGGGTGAACGGGTCGCGCCCAGATGGTTCAGGAACCGCTCCACCGCCTCGTCCAGATGCATCGCCAGGAAGTGTACCCGATAGGGTATCCTAAAAAGACCCTTCACACTCACGGAGGAGGCAAATGAGAAGAGGATGGATGGTCATCATCGGGATCATGCTGAGCCTACCGCTTGTGTTGGCTCAGCCAGAGGAAGATCTGCGCCAGCACTGGGCTTATGAGGCGTTTGAACAGCTGCAGCGGTTAGGCATTATAGAGGGTTACCCTGATGGCTCGCTCCGCCCCAACCGTCCCCTGACCCGTGCCGAGTTTGCACAAGCGGTTGCCCGCGCCTACCGCCTTATCGATGAGCGGCTGCGCAACCTGCAGCGTCGTATCGAGACCCTGCGCCCGCCTGCCGATCAACCGCTGCTGCCTACAGACGAAGCGCTGAGTCGTCGCATCCAGCAGGTTCAAGCCGATGTGCAGGAGCTGCAGAAACTGCGCGAAGCGGTAGACGCGCTGCAACGCCTGGTGCAAAGCGCACAAGACGAGTTCAACGCGATACGCCCCCAGATCAGCACGCTCAAAGAGGAGCTAAACGCCCTTCAGCAACGGTTCGAAAAATTGACCGCCCGTTTCTCCTGGGAGGGCGACCTGACCTTTGGGGGCTATTCCACCCATAGCTTTGACGGGCGCAGCGCATTTACCCTTAACGGCAACCCCATTGATCCATCGGGGCGGTTCCTGCAGAGCAACGCCGTCCTGCATGAGCTGGTGCTGACCGTGCGGGGTATGGCGAACGAGAAGGTTTCGGGCAGGGCAACTCTAATCATTAGCAACTATCTGCCCTATCTGCGCAGTCCGACGCGCAACGCGGACGCCTTCCACGCTGCTCCTGACACCTTCATTCAGGGCAATACCGATATTGCGATTTGGGAGGCATACCTTCAGACCACCCTTCCGCTTTTCGGCAGGCAATTCGATGTCACCATCGGGCGGTTGCCCCTGCGCTTCACGCCCTACACGCTACAACGCATCGATCCCGACTACTATCTGGACTTTCCGCGCTATGCGGATGGAGCATTTCGAGTGGATGGCGCGCTGTTGAGCACGGCAGGCGCGCGCTATCGGTTCCACCTCTTTCTGGCGAGCGTGCATCAGCGCCGCTCTGCGAACGCCGTCGCGTCGCAAATCTTTTTTGCCAATCACAACGCCTCTGTCTCTGCGCCCGCGGACCAGCTGTTTGGGTTCCGTGCGGAATATGAAGCGTTACGCACGGAGAGCAACACCGTCACCGTAGGGCTAACTGCGCTTGCAGCAGGCGTCGGAAGGGATCGCACCTTTAGCCATCTGGATAACCCTCCACGCCCTGCCGATCGGGTGGATGTGCTGGGGATTGATGTGCGCGGCGTGTGGAGCAATGTCCGCTTCGGGCTGGATTATGCCCAGAGCATTGTCTATCGCGAGGAGGGGCGCACCGTCTCGCGCGATAATATCGCCACCGACATCTATGCGGAATACGACTTCACGGAGCGGCTGGGCGGGCGGGCTGGCTACCGCGAGATCCAGCCTTTCTTTATCGCGCCGGGCAACTGGGGACGCCTCGGCTATCTCTACAACCCCTCCGACATCAAGGGCAGCTACTTCATCGTGCGCTACAAGGTGTCCGAACGCTTGCAAGCATCGTTCATAGGCGATTTTTACACAGGCAGCGGCAGGCTCCGCCTACCTCAGCGGGGCTATCAAGGCAACGACAGGGTGCATCGCTATCTGCTGGAAGCTTCGTATCAGCTGCATCCGCGCTGGCGTCTGCAGGTCGCCTACGAGAATGTCGCCTGGCGCATCCGCAGTTTCGTGTTTGTGGCTGAGCGCGGCAACCCGACATGGAACTACCTCACCCTGCAGCTGAGCTACGATCTGGGCGAGAACGCTTCGCTGGGCATCCTCTATCAGCTTATCGACGCGAACGGGAAAGGCGTCTCGCGTCTGAGTGGTGGTCCCAGCGCCGCAGGCAATCGCGCGGGAGTTGCTGCAACCACCTTGCGCATACAGTTCTAATACCAATTGGCGGAGCAAACGCCGTAATGTCGTCGGCGAGACGCCGACGCGACAAACACGCCCTGCGTAGCGTCGGCGTCCTCGCCAACGAAGATTCCCGTAGCGTCGGCGTCCCCGCCGACGATAACATGGCTTCTGAGGATAGGCGATCGGTGTTATACCAATTGGGGCGTCAAGTGATACACGGCTAAAGCCGTTCCTTTGCAAATGTAGCCCGCCTACGCGGGCTACAGCCGACGGAGGTCGGCTTCGTCTGCACAGGAGCGGCTTGAGCCGTCCAGAATACTGCGCCGTTTGAAAACCCGACTGGTATTATTGTTGACCTCGCCTTCCGTTTCTGTCCCCCTTGACGGGAAGGAGGTTCACGATGATAAAACGCTCCCTGATTCGCTGGCTGTGGCGCATCTTGTTGCCCATATTGAGCGCATGGCTGGAACAGCGTGCGTTGCGCCTGCCCCAGGCGCAGCGGGAACGGCTGGCACGCCAGCTACGCATCGACCTGCGCACGATCGAAGCCATCGAGAACGCCCTGCGTGAGTTCGTGCTGCGCGAACTGCACGAGTGGCAACCGTGAGGGGGTTGACCGATGGACTGGAGCCAGTTCCTCGCGATTGTCAGCACGCTGATTGGCTGGAGCTTCATCCTTACCCGCCAGCTGCTGCAGCGCATGGATCGCCTTGTTGACTCGGCACAGCGTCAGCAAGCCGCGATTACGGACGAGTTCATCACCCACCTGCGCGAGATGCTTGATCGCACCGACCACTGGCACGAACGACTGGAGCTGACGCTGCTGGAGCTGCAGGAATCGCTCTGGAGCCTGCGCCAGGCGCTGCAGGAGTGGGCACTCGCCTACCAGGAGGAGGACGATGCTGACTGTTACGCGCGACGATGTGAGGCGCAAAACGCGGCTCGGTAGTGAGTACGACGCAGAGATCGACGCGCTGATTGCCGAGATGCTCCCCACGATTGAGTACGCCATCGACCCGCTGTACTTGGACAACCCCGAACCGGGGTTGCTGGCAACACTCAATCTGGGTGCGCTGGAGATCATTGCGGGTGAGATGCTGGCGACGCTCTGGCGCGAGATGAGCGCGCTGGTCGGCTTCCGATTCGGTTGGCTCCAAGTGTTCCCGCCTGAATGGTTAGATCCCTCCGATCCCAGCGGTCTCAAGGCGCAGGGGGCGCGACGGCTCGCGCCCTATCTGAAGCGCAACGCTCGCCTGCAGTTCATCACGCGCGCACCAAGCACCGAAGGAGGCGAATAGGGCGTGATTATCCATCACTGCTTGCGTGGCTGGCTGAATCGCTATGGGGAGCCGTTCGTGATGCGCTCGCAGCTCAAGCGCGGGCTATTTGTGCAGCCCCCTGCGGGGCTGCTTCGCTGGCTCTACAGCAGCACCGAGCTGGAGCAGTTGCCCCGCCCGCTCTGGCTGGTGCTGTTCCTGCCCGATATCTATCCGCTGCCCGATGAAACGCTGGAGTGGCGAGGCGAGACCTATCGCGTGTTGCGTATGCTGGAGTTCCGCTACCCACAGCCCGATCCCCTCTACCGCCTGATGCTGATCGCGCCTGTCTGAGCTACCAGCAGGTATCTTTATAACCATGCCAGTGATGCAGAGCAACGAGGCAGCGAAGGCAGCGGAGCCAGTAATCGTGGGCAGACCCCTCACCATCGAGCAGGTTGTGCGCGTGGCGCGGCACTACGCGCCCGTGCAGCTGGACGACGCAGCGCGCCAGCAGGTGCGCAAAAGCCGCCGCTATGTGGAGCAGCTGCTCGCAGAGAACCGCATCGTCTACGGCGTCACCACGGGACTGGGCAAGTTGGTGAACCAGCGCATCAGCTCCGAACAGACTCGTGCTCTGCAGCGCAACCTGCTGCTTTCGCACGCGATGGGCGTGGGCGAACCGTTCCCAGTGGAGGTCGTGCGAGCGATGATGCTGCTGCGGGCGCAGAGCCTCGCGCTTGGCAACAGCGGCGTGCGTGAGCAGGTGATCGAAATGCTGTTAGCGATGCTCAATCGGCGGGTGCATCCCGTTGTGCCTTCGCAGGGTTCGGTGGGAGCGAGTGGTGAT
Organism: Armatimonadota bacterium; assembly: GCA_039630445.1. GTDB lineage: Bacteria > Armatimonadota > Fimbriimonadia > Fimbriimonadales > GBS-DC > HRBIN15. The sequence goes on along the minus strand of JBCNVA010000128.1, from coordinate 8,429 downwards.
CTCGCGCCGCTGGCGCATATGAGCCTGCCGCTAATTGGCGAGGGCGAGGCAGAGTTCGAAGGGCGCGTTCTCAAGGGGGGCGAGGCGCTCCGTGCCGCTGGATTAGAGCCGCTCGTGCTGGAAGCCAAAGAGGGGCTTGCGCTCATCAACGGCACGCAGGCGATGACTGCTGTCGGTGCGCTGCTTGTCTATGACGCGCTGGAACTCTGCACGCTCGCCGACATCGCGGGCGCAATGAGTTTGGAGGCACTCAAGGGCAGCCTGCGCCCGTTCGATCCCAAAGTCGCTCAGGTGCGCCCCCATCCGGGTGCTGCGCTCGTCGCCGAAAATGTGCGCAAACTGGGCGCGAACAGCCCCATCCACAAGTCGCACGAATTCTGCGACAAGGTGCAGGATGCCTACTCCCTGCGCTGTATCCCGCAGGTGCACGGTGCGACGCGCGACGCGCTCGCCCATGTGCGCGAGGTTATCGAGCGCGAAATCAACAGCGTCACGGACAACCCACTGGTGTTCCCCGACGAGGATGAGGTCATCTCAGCGGGCAACTTCCACGGGCAACCCGTCGCCCTCGCGATGGACTACGCCAAAATCGCGATTGCCGAACTCGCCAGCATCAGCGAGCGGCGCATCGAATATATGCTTGATCCCGACCTATCGGGACTGCCTGCCTTCCTCGCAAAGCAGAGCGGGCTGCATTCGGGGCTGATGCTTTCGCAATACACCGCCGCCAGCCTTGTGTCCGAAAACAAGGTGCTGGCGCATCCCGCCTCCGTCGACTCGATCCCCACCAGTGCGAATCAGGAGGATCATGTCTCGATGGGCGTGACGGCAGCACGGCAGGCACGCATGATTCTGGAGAACACGCGCTGGGTAATCGCCATTGAGCTGGTGAATGCGGCGCAGGCGCTGGAGTTCCACAAACCGCTGGAGCCTGGACCTGGCGTCAAGGCAGCATGGCAGGCGATTCGTGCCGTTGTGCCCCCGCTGGAGGCGGATCGTATCCTCACTCCCGATGTGCAAGCCGTGCGTGAACTCATGCTTTCGGGCGCGCTGCGCCGCGCCGTGGAAGCCGTCATAGGACCGCTGCATTAGTATAATAACCCAAGTTGCTACCTATCCAAGATTCCTCGCCTTCGGCTCGGAATGACAAGCTCCTTGCCGCGTAAAAAGCCTTGTCATTCCGAGCGAAGCTTTGTCATTCCGAGTGAAGCGAGGAACCTCACCTGCTCAAAGGCAACAGGTAGCAACTTGGATTATAATACCAACCCATAACGGCTATCTAATACCCAGCCGAGACATCTGGGAACTGCTTGGGATCGGGACACCCCACCCCTTCACAAGATCAGATAATTTCACAGGTATCATACCGTGAAGGAACCTTGGAGATTTTCTCTGCCAGCCATTCGAGCGCGTCAATCAGGCGTGGGCTGGGGCAGCTGAAGTAGGCGTTGCCATCGGCAATAAAGACTGCACCCTGCTGCACAGCGGGCAGATCCCACCAGCCCGGCTGCGATTCAAGCAGTGGCATGTCCTGCAGCGTGCGCTCTACCGTAAAGCCACAGCAGGCGATCACAATCGCTTCAGGTTGCCATGCCAATACCTCACGCCACTCCATGCGGCGTGAGGGCATCCCCGGCTGCCCGTGCCCTTCGATACCGCCCGCCAGCGCGACCAGTTCGGGCGTCCAGTGCCCGCAGGCGAAGGGTGGGTCGATCCATTCCAGAAAGGAGACGCGCACAGGGGGTCTTCCTGCGGTGCGCGCTCTCACCTGCTCAATCCGCTCGCGACACTGAGCGACCAGCCGTTCCCCACGCTGCGGCACGCCCGCGGCTTCCGCCACTTGCTGAAAGGTCTGAAGCACCTCCTTCAGCGTCGTTGGCTCCAGATTCAGCACCATCGGGCGCGGGCGCAGCGACTCGATCGCCTCCAGCACCACATTGTGCGGCACTGCGCATACCGCACAGAGCGCCTGTGTCAGAATCAAATTGGGCTTGAGCGACTGCAGCAGTTCATGGTCAATCGTGTAGAGCGTGGCGTGGGTTAGTAGCGTTTCGGACACCAGCCGATCGATCTCGCAGCTGGGCAGGTCGGACGGGATGAGGCTGCGCGTGATGATCGGTTTGCTCAGCACCTCAGGCGGGTAGTAGCATTCGTGGCTGCGAGCAACCAAGTTGTCGCCCAGCCCTAATGCGTAGACAATCTCCGTTGCGCTCGGCAGCAGCGAAACAATCCGCATCCGCTATCCCCTCATCATCTCCTCAATAATGCTGTTCATCTCACCCTGCAGGCGGGCAATCCAGTCCTCCACATCCTCCACAGCGCGGGCGATCGAGAGAACCGTCTGTTGCGAGCCTGCATTGAACTGAATATAGAAGTAGGCAGGGTCGCTGAACAGCGGCTCGATGCGCAGGTCGCACACATAGGGTGTCTGCTCAAAGGTGATGCGCAGCCCTAACCCGCGCAAGCCAGGGAAATACTGGCGCATCGTGATAGGGGGCAAGGGCGTGAAGGCATCCACAGTGCGCTCGAACGCCGAGCCGTTTGCGTCCTTGTGCCCGATGACCTGCAAAATGAGCGGAAAGCGGTCATCGAGCAGCAGCACATCACGCACACGCCCCAGCAGATCCTCCACGCGCACAGGCGAGAAATGCACCTCGCCCTCCGCCGTGTATTGCAGCTGGGCTTCGGTCAAAAAGAGCGCCTCACGCGCAGCGTGATTGACCAGCGCGAACGCGCCCTGAAAGGGCACGGGCTGCGGTGTAAACTCGTCCCCGAATTCCTCCAAGAGGCGCTGGCGACGCGCCTCCGTCAGCGTGCCAATTGGCGCGTTCAGCGTTATCTGTACCTGTCTCAACTCGATAGGGGTCATCAGACAACCTCCGCTTTTTTAATTGGCGTGGCGCTCAGCACCGGCTCTGCAAAGGCGAAGGAGCGGCGCACCTCGCTGAGCTTGACCTTGTTGGTCGGCTGCGTCGGCGGCTCGCTCTCCCATAGCAGCAGGTAGCCGTCCGCCGTCCAGGCGACTTTCAGCTCCTCGTCCAGCGCGGAGCGGCGCAGCTGGCACTCGACTACCTGCAGCGGGCGATAGGGTAGATACTGACTCTTCAGCCCCTCTAAAGTGCCCGCCTGAATCCGGTATTCCTCGATAGGCATCTCTGGTCGGGCGCGCGCGAACAGCGCACACTCTAAGGCATGCTCCAGCATCTCGATATTGACGCCGTCCTCGCCCACCAGATGCTCAATGGCATCAGGATGTCCCTCTATGAGGTAGGCTTCGGCATGCTCCTTGTGGGCGCGGGAAGCCAGCTCTCGCTCAATCCAGAGGCTTACTGTTTCGGGGGAGGGGATCCGCCCGCGTCCGTGGCAGATGGGGCATGGGCGCGAGAGTCCTTCTGTGACCGACTCGCCCGTGCGCTTGCGCGTCAGCTCCACCAGCCCCAGCGAGCTGATGCGCCCGATGCGGAACCGTGCCCGGTCGCGCTTCAGCACCCGCTGCAGCGCCTGCATCACCTGCCGATGGTCACTGCGGCGCGCCATATCGATAAAATCAATCACGATAATCCCACCAATATCGCGCAGGCGCAGCTGCCGCCCAATCTCCTCCACCGCCTCCAGATTCGTCTTGAGGATGGTATCTGCCAGCGAGGTCTTGCCCGTGAACTTGCCTGTGTTCACATCGATGGCGGTGAACGCCTCCGTCTCGTCGATGGTAATGTAGCCACCTGATTTGAGCCATACTTTGCGACGCATCAGGCGCTCCATCTCCTTCTCCACATTGAAGTACTCAAATAAGGGGGTGGGCTTGTCGTACAGCATCACGCGCGAGCGCAAGCCCGGAGCAATCAGGCGCAGCACCTCGTGCACCTTCTCGTACTCTTCAGGATCATCGATCCAGAGGCGTGCTACCTCTGCCGAAAAGATGTCGCGCAGCACTCGGTAGAGCAGGCTGGCATCCCGGTGCACCAGCGCAGGCGCTTCCACTGCCTGCGCCTGCTGGCGAATCGTTTCCCATAGCTCGGTCAGATAGTCCAGATCCTGCTTGATCTCCTTTTCACTTTTGCCTTCGGCTTCGGTGCGCAGGATCAGTCCGAAGCCGGGCGGATGCAGCTTCTGTCCGATCTGGCGCAGGCGGTCGCGCTCCGCACGATCCTCGATTTTGCGGGAGATGCCCAGATGACTGCCCTCGGGCATCAGCACCACATAGCGTCCGGGCAGAGTGAGACGGGTAGTAACGCGCGCCCCTTTCGTACCCCGCGGCGCTTTGATGACTTGCACCAGAATCTCTTGCCCGACTCGGAGCAGCTCGCTGATGTTGCGTTTGCGCAGCTCGGCACGCTTGAGGGAGGCGGGCGCTTCCTCGCCCTCGGTCACTTCGGGCACAACATCACCCACATACAGGAAGGCATTCCGCTCCAGCCCGATATTGACAAACGCGGCATCCATGCCGGGCAGCACATTTTGCACGATGCCCTTGTAGATATTGCCGACCACGCGCTCCCCACGCTCAAAACGCACCTCCATTAGCTGCCCGTTCTCCAGCACGGCGATGCGCGTCTCACGAGGCGTCACATTCACCAGTATCTCCCGAACGATGTTCTCCGCTGCGATGGCTCTCGCCCTCCGTCCAGCAAAGTATACCTCCAAGTGGGGGAGATGGACAGCGGGAATAACAAGCCGAAAAAGCAGGAGGGGCTGGTGCGCCTTCGTATCCTTAATAAGCGATGAGAAACGGAAGGTTGTGGCTGGGATGGATTTGCATGGGGCTGATTGGGCTACCGCTGTTCGGCAGTAGCCCGCAACAGGCGGTGAATCTGCGCTTTCTGGATGCTGTCACAGGTCGGGCGCTCATGCCGCGCGTGATGATCGTGAACCTGCGCACCAGTGAGCCAGTTGCTCTGCCTACAGAGGTTCCCCCTGACGGTCGGTTGACTCTCTGGCTTGGTACGGGCGAATATGCGGTCTCAGCAGCAACCCCTGGTTATCATCCGATTGGCATGACGCTCGCCGTTGCCGACGAGCCACTGCCTCCCTACGAACTCTATCTGGATCCGCTGGAGCTTCCGAAGGAGGTGGACACGGCGTTCCTCTGGTCGCTGCGCCGCCCTGGACAGATGGTAGTGGTCGGTTTCGTCACGGATGAGCAGAGCGGACAACCACTGCAGGATGTGCAGGTGAGTGTGGTGGGGCATCGCGGGCATGCCGTCACCGATGCGCGTGGCGCGTTCCTGATCCAGTTCCCTATCCGGGATGATTCGGGCAAGCCCCAGCCATCTGCCCGCTTGCTGCTGCAGAAGGCGGGCTACCGCACGCTCCAACTGGAGAATGTGCCGCTCTGGAGTGGGGGCGACTGGATCTATCGGCTGCGCATGACGCGCGGCAGCGGCGTGGACACACTGGACATGCGCTCGCCCCGCCATCGCGAGATAGCGCCCTGCGACGGCTGCCCAGAACAATCGCCCGCTCCTTCAGAAAAGGTGGACACTTCCGCCAGTTCCGAAGGGCAGGATGACTTTGCGCCTGCTGCCCCAGCACCGATTGTGCTGCCGAAATACATTCGGGTGGGGCGCAACTGCACCTCGCGCACCAACTGTCAGCGCGTGGAGGTCTACACGCTGGAGACCTACTGCAAGGGCGTCATCACCAGTGAATGGTATGCCTGCTGGGGCAATGTGACGGGCGGGATGGAATCGCTCAAAGCGGGCGCGGTCGCTGTGCGCAGCTACGGCGTCTCGTTTGTCTATACTCCCGCGACCAGCACCTACGACATCTGCGATTCGACTCACTGTCAGGTGTTCACAGGCAATCAGACCAGCAACGGCAACGCCGCGGTGGATGCCACGACGCGCTACGTGCTGCTTACCGCCTCTGGCACGATTGCCCGTTCCGAATACTCTGCCGAGAACAACAACGCGGGCTGTGGCGACGGCTATTCAGGCACGGGCAGTAGCTGGCCGTGCATTTATGACCCCGTGTGCACAGGCTTTGCGACAAATGGGCACGGGCGCGGGATGTGCCAGTGGGGTTCGGCACGCTGGGCAACAGGGCGACGCCTCTCCAGCTCCCAAGCCTGCACCAACGCGGCTCCCACGCACGGCTACGGCACGAAAAACTGGCAGCAGATACTTAGCCATTACTACGGACCAGCGGGCTATCAGTTGGTGCAGGGGGCAACCGCGACCATCGACAGCCTCACTCTTTCCCCTAACCCTGTGGTAACGGGTAGCACAGGCATGCTGACCTTCAGTATTACAGCCACGCACGACTTCAATGTGTTTCTGGGAGCCTCTATCGCGCCCGCAGGTAGTGGCAATTGGCTCAGCGACCCAGCACGCGATGTGCGCGTGAGCATTACTGAAGGCAGTCAGTCGCGTGTGCGCTACTTCGCCATCCCAGCGGACGCAGCGGCAGGGGCTTACGATGTGCTGACCGCGCTCTGGTACGACCGCAACAATAGTGGCACCATCAACACGGGCGACTTCATGGTGGATGACCGCCTCTTTGCGAGTGCGTGGCAGGTGCGTCGGGCAACCCAGTTGGTAGTGCCTGCTGCTATGGGACGACGCGGGCAAACGATTACCTTGCAAGCAACGCTGCGCCAGAGCCTGGATAGCACGCCTATCAGTGGGCAGACCCTCACCTTCAAGGTGAACAACGCGGTCGTCGGCACAGCGGTCACGAACGCCAGCGGCGTCGCCACGCTCAACTACACCATCCCGCTTAGCCTGCCACTCGGCGCGAACACCCTGCGTGTGGAGTACGCAGGCAACAACACTTACGCCGCGTCAGCAGGCAGCAACGCGCTCACCGTCAACCGCGTGCGCGTGCAGGGGCAGATCCAGCTGGAGAACCGTTCGAACCCCAGCGGCATCGTTGCCCAGGTCGAGATTCAAGCGGGTAGCCAGCAGGAGAGTTTCCAGGTCACGCTGGACGCCGCAGGCAATTACAGCGTGGAGACCGCCCTCACTGGCAACGCCACTGTCAAAGTGTCCATACCGAACCGCGCGTGGCTCTGTCAGCAGCAGGGTGCGTATCTGAGCGATCTGGTGACCTTGAATTTCAGCCCGCGCAGTGGCGACATAAATGGCGATGGCGCGATAGACGACGCCGATCTGCTGGCGGTGTTGTTCGCCTTCGGGCAGACAGGTTCAAACCTGTCTGAGGACCTGAACGGAGACGGTGCAGTGGACGATGCCGACCTGCTGACTGTGCTATTCAACTTCGGCAGCAGCTGCTAAGCGGGCACGCTACACCCGTATCGGCTCGCCTTCGGCGCGTTTCACATGCTCCAGCACGCTCTCCAGCACCTGATCGGAGGTGACACCGTCCGCTTCCGCCTCGAAGTTGAGCAGGATGCGGTGGCGCAACGCGGGCTTGAGCGCGCGCTGGATATCCTCGCGCGACACATTGTAACGCCCATCAAGCAGCCCATACACTTTGCTTGCCAGAATCAACGCTTGCGCCCCGCGCGGACTGGAACCATACCGCACATACCGGTTCACCTCCGGTGGCGCGTAGGGCGAGCCGGGATGTGTCGCCACGATGATCTTGAGCGCGAAATCCTGCACCGACTGCGCAATCGGCACCTCGCGCACCACATGCTGCATCCGCAGCAGCGTCTCCTTGTCAGCAACCGCGCTTGCGTGGGGGATTTCGACACCTGTTGTGCGGTTTACAATCTCGCGCAGCTCCTCCAGGGTAGGATAGCCGACTAAAATCTTGAAAAAGAAGCGGTCTAACTGCGCTTCAGGCAGGGGATAGGTGCCTTCCTGCTCGATGGGGTTCTGCGTGGCAAGCACCCAGAAGGGCGGCTCGATGGGGTAGCGTTTGCCCGCGACCGTCACCGCCTGCTCCTGCATCGCCTCCAGCAGGGCTGATTGCGTCTTGGGCGTGGCGCGGTTAATCTCGTCCGCCAGCAGGATATTGGTGAACACGGGTCCGGGACGGAACACAAAGGTGCGTGCGCCCGTCTCGCTTTCTGCCAAGATGTTTGTGCCTGTCACATCGGCAGGCATCAGGTCAGGGGTGAACTGGATGCGGGCGAACTGCAGATTAAGTGCCTGGGCGAGTGTGCGCACCAGCAGCGTTTTGCCTAATCCGGGCACACCCTCCAGCAGCGCGTGCCCACCCGCCGCGACTGCCACCACCACATTTTCGACGACCTCCTCCTGCCCCACGATGACCTTCGCAATCTCGGCACGCAGCGCTTCAAACTGCGCCCGAAACCACTCCGCCACCTGCTTCCCATTCTCCATAGCAGGAATTTTACCTTATAACCCAACTTGCTACCTGTCATTTTTGAGCAGGCGAGGTTCCTCGCTTCGCTCGGAATGACAACGCTCCGCTCGGAATGACAGGGCGTTTTATGCGGCAGTGAACTTGTCATTCCGAGCCGAAGGCGAGGAATCTCAGATAGGTGGCAAGTTGGGTTA
>JBCNVA010000127.1:0-3767 GCA_039630445.1 Armatimonadota bacterium | reverse complement strand
ACGGAGGGCTTCTCCGGCATCCAGTCGATCCTCTACCACTACTATCCGCCTACGCGCGTGAAGGAGTTTCATCTGTGCTATGAGCGTGTCATCGAGCCAATCGAGGAGCCGATCTTGCAGCATCGCCACTTTCGCACGGGCGAGATGCCCCCTCAGGGTGACCCCATCACGGGGCGCGTCGAGCTGATGTTCAACGACGATGTGATCTTCTCGGTTTGCCGTCCCATCGACCAGATGCATTACTTTTACAAGAACGCCGACGGCGACGACCTCATCTTTGTGCATGAGGGCACAGGCAAGCTGGAGACGCAGTTCGGGCATCTGCGCTTCCGTGAGGGCGATTACTTAGTGATCCCGCATGGCACCATCTGGCGCATGGTGCTGGACAAGTTGCCTGCCAAACTCGTCTGGATCGAGGCGCGCGGCGGGCAGATCGAAACGCCCAAACGCTATCGCAACGAATATGGGCAGCTGCTGGAGCACTCGCCCTACTGCGAGCGGGATATTCGTCCACCCGAAGAGCTGGAGACGCGCACTGACACCGGCGACTTTGAGGTGCGCATCCACAAGCGCGGGCGTATCTATGCCTACCATTATGAGCATCACCCCTTCGATGTGGTGGGCTGGGATGGTTATGTCTATCCGTGGGCGTTCAGTATCCATGACTTCGAGCCGATCACAGGGCGCATCCATCAGCCGCCGCCCGTGCATCAGACCTTCGAGGGACCCAACTTCGTGGTCTGCTCCTTCTGCCCGCGCATGCTGGACTATCACCCGCAGGCTATCCCTGTGCCCTATAACCACAGCAACCTCGATAGCGACGAGGTGCTCTACTATGTGAACAAGAAGTTCGGCAGTCGGCGCGGGATTGAGGAAGGCTCTATCACGCTGCACCCGTCGGGCATCCCGCACGGACCGCAGCCGGGCGTGGTGGAGGCGAGCTTGGGCGCAACCCGCACGGAGGAGCTGGCGGTGATGATGGACACTTTCCGCCCGCTGCAGGTAACCAAAGCCGCGCTGGAATTTGAGGACCCGAACTATCCCTTCTCGTGGCTGGGTGCGCCAATTCAGCCGAATAACTCTGGCGAGACAGATACTTGGTAAGGATTTCCAGTTGGCGGGCGAGATCTAAAATAACCCAAATTGCTGCCTGTTGCTTTTGAGTGGGCGAGATTCCTCGCTTCGCTCGGAATGACAGGGCTTTTTTACGCGGCAACGACAGGGCGTTTTACGCGGCAGGGAACTTGTCATTCCGAGCCGAAGGCGAGGAATCTGAGACCCCTTACTGCGTTCGGGGTGACAGACAGAACGCCTGTCATTCCGAGCCGAAGGCGAGGAATCCCAGATAGGTAGCAAGTTGGGTTAGAATACCCATCGGGATTTCAAAAGTACAAGGCGACTGAAGTCGCACGGAAACAAACGAAACCCCGCCCGCGCGGGGTTGGAGCCAGCGAAGGCTGGCTTCATTCGTATCTGTGCGAGTTTACTCGCCCTAAGGTTTCGTTTCAAACGCCAATCGGCATAAGCAAGCTGAGATTGTTCTCGGCAGGATGTCAATGCTATTGGCGGGCGAGCCTCTGGCGAGCCGTCGCTATTTCGCCACCTTGCCATTTCGCTTGAAAACTCGGCTCGGCAGGAGACTCGCCCTTGAGGGTAAATATAACCCAAGCTGCCACCTTTCTGAGATTCCTCGCCTTCGGCTCGGAATGACAGCTTCGTTTTCACCAAAGTCGGTATTGTCATTCCGAGCGAAGCGAGGAACCTCACCTACTCAAAAGCGACAGGTAACAATTTGGGTTAGATAGAGAGAGGCTGGTATCAGGCACATGATGGCAGAGCAAGAGGTCTCTATCCCCGCGTGGGAGTTGGACCTGCCGCTTTGCGTGACGAGCGGGCAGGTGTTCCGCTGGCAGCCGCTAAGCGACGGCGCGTGGCTCGGCTTTGCTGGGGAGCGGATGCTGGTGGTGCAGCCAGTGGGCACGCGCTGGCGCCTGTCTGCCCCCGATGGACGCGACCCGCTACCCGCCTTTTTGCACCTCTTTCGGCTGGAGGTCGATCTGAAGCAAGTTCAAGCCCGTCTCGTTCGGCGGCATCCGCTCTGGGGGGAATGGATTGCCGCGCTGCCCGGGCTGCGCCTGATGCGCTGGCTGGACGCGGAGGAGTGCCTGTTCTCGTTCCTGTGTACGCCCGCGAACAATATCCCGCGCATCACTGGCATGATTGAACGGCTCTGTGAGCGTTATGGCGAGCTGATTGCCGAGTGGAACGGTCGCCTCTGGCGAGCGTTTCCGAAGGCGGGGACGCTGGCGAACGCTTCGGAAGCGGAGTTGCGGGCGCTGGGCTTTGGGTATCGTGCCCGCACGCTGATTCAGGCGGCACGCGCCCTCGCGGAGCGCGGCAAGGGCTGGCTGGTGAGTCTGCGCGAACTGCCCTATAAGGACGCCAAACGCGAGCTGTGCCAGCTGCCCGGTGTGGGCGCGAAAATCGCCGACTGCGTGCTGCTGTTCGGGCTGGACAACCCACTCGCCGTGCCCGTGGACACCCACCTGTGGCAGGCGATGCAAAAATGGGTTCTCCCTCACCTGCATACCCGAAACTTGACCGCACGCACCTACCGCGAGGTGACGGACTGGTTCCACACCACCTTTGGTGAGCTGACAGGCTGGGCGCATCAGTACCTGTTCACTGCTCACTTGCTTGGTGTGAAGGAATAAGCAAAACGCAGGCGAACTTTGGGGCTGATGCACGGGCGAATCGCTTGGGGCTATCTGATAGCTATCGTGGGGCTTGCGCTCCAGTTGGACACACTGCTGGCACAGAGCATCAGCCACATGGGCAATCCGCGTGGGGACACCGCGCCCCTGCACGACCCGATGCGCCCCGTGATGGAGCTGGGACAAACCTATGTCGTGCTGCACTACTTCACAACGACTCCGTGCGAAACGCGCGCGCAGCTTCGAGAAGGAAACCTGCCCGCCACCGTCTGGCGTCCGCCCGACCGCAAGCAGAACCCGTGGCAGGGTCAGAAGGTACGAATCGTGCAGGGTGAACCGGGCAAGCGCACTTATCACCGCCTCCGCATCGATCGGCTCAAGCCCGGCACGCGCTACTACTACCGAATCTATGACCCGGGCGCCGTGCCAACTCGCGAGGAGCGCAAATGGGGTGCGGAGCCGCCCTGGCGACGCGAATACGCCTTCGCCACGCTCGCCCCACGCGGCTACAAGACCATTATCCGCCTCCCCGTCAAGGTGCTGATAATGCCGAATGTGGTGAATGTCGCCTCGGCGTATGCTGATCCGAATAACCCTGCCCCACCGCCACCTGCCCTCACCGAGGAGCAGATAGAGCGCGTCAAGCAGGAGTACGCCGTAGCGGCGCGCTACTTCTGGGTGAACAGCGGCATGCGCCTCTGGGTCGATTTCCAGATTTTTGTGGATGCGCGGTGGCAGCGCTGGGGGGAGGAACCGCCGAACGCGGAGGGCTTCTACAAAGGGCTGCCACTTTGCCGCAGTTATGCAGGCGTCGACTTTGCGCCGCCGGGCGGAGGTGCGTTCACCATTCTGGACACGCGCAACCCGCAACGGGCTAATCACCAGCCGATTGATGAGGAACAGCCCTATGCAGGGCAGATTGAGCAGGCGTTCCCGCGCCGCTGGGACGCCCAGAAGCGCGAATGGGTTTTTTATACCAGTGGTGGAGGCACGCTTGGTGCGGACAGTTTCCCCGACGGCATTCCTGCACGCTCCCAGTTTCTGGGCGGGGGC
>JBCNVA010000126.1:0-8326 GCA_039630445.1 Armatimonadota bacterium | reverse complement strand
TGAGTAGCAGTGAGCGTGTTGGGTATAATCTGCCCCAATTATGGGTGTGGCGGTGGTGTTCCCAGGGCAGGGTTCGCAGCGTCCAGGGATGGGACGCGAGCTGTATGAGCGTAGCCCCGCAGCGCGGCGCGTGTTCGAAATCGCCAGCGAGCAGGCAGGACGCTCCTTCACACAACTCTGCTTCGAATCGGACGAGGAGACGCTCAAGCGTACGGAGAACGCCCAACCGGCGCTGCTCACCGTCGGCTACGCCGCGTGGGAAGCCCTGCGCGAGGCACTGCCCGACTTCGCCCCCGATTACCTGGCAGGGCATAGCATGGGCGAATACACCGCGCTGGCAGCGGGCGGCGTATGGAGCTTCGAAGAGACCTTCTATTGGGTAGAGGAGCGTGCGAAAGCAATGCGTAAAGTGGCAGACCGGGTCGTCGGTTCAATGGTCGCCATTATTGGGCTGGAAACGGCGAAGGTGGAGGAGGCGTGCCAGCGAGCGCAGCAGGAAACGGGTGAGGTCGTGACTCCTGCCAACTATAATGCGCCCGCACAGGTGGTTATCTCTGGGACGCCTGCTGCCCTGGAGCGCGCTGTTGAGCATGCCAAGGCGCTGGGAGCGCGGCGCGCTATCCCGCTTGCTGTGGCGGGGGCGTTCCATTCGCCTCTAATGAATGAAGCTGCCGAGGTGATCGCCAACGCCTATCGCACCGCCACCTTCCGCAAGCCAACAATCCCCATCGTTTCGAATGTCACTGCCCGCCCGATGACCGACCCCGAAGAGATCCGTGAAATCATGAGCCGCCAGATTGCCAGCCCCGTGCGCTGGCAGGAAAGCGTTGAATGGATGTACGCTAACGGCGTGGACACCTTTATTGAGGCAGGCGTGGGCGAAGTGCTCATAGGTCTCATCAAGCGCATCGTGCCTGATGCCCGCTGCCTGCGTGTGGTAGACTCAAAGACACTCGACGAGACGGTGTCCGCTTTGCGAGGTGCGACATGACCATTTCGCTGGAGGGGCGGGTTGCGCTGGTGACGGGCGCGGGACGCGGGATTGGCGCTGCCATTGCACGCACCTTGGCGGAAGCAGGGGCGCGCGTCGCTGTGCTGAGCCGTACTGAGGCGAATGCCCAGCAGGTTGTCCAGCAGATTGTGCAAGCAGGCGGTGAAGCGATCCCCCTTGCCGCCGATGTAGCAGACGCTGCAGCCGTCGAGAACGCCATCGACACCGTTCTGAATCGCTGGGAACGGCTCGATATCCTCGTTAACAATGCAGGGATCACCCGCGATATGCTCCTGCTGCGCATGAAGGACGAGGACTGGGACGAAGTGCTGGCGGTGAACCTGCGGGGAGCGTTTGTGGCGACGCGCGCTGCGCTCAAGCCGATGCTGCGCCAGCGCTGGGGACGCATCGTCAACATCAGCTCGGTTGTCGGTCTGACGGGGAACGCGGGGCAGGCGAACTATGTGGCGTCCAAAGCGGCACTGATTGGCTTCACTCGCACCATCGCGCTGGAGGTGGGCAGCCGCAACATCACCTGTAATGCGATTGCGCCCGGTCTCATCGAGACCGACATGACGCGCTCCTTGCCCGACAACCTGCGCGAGTACGCCCTCAAACGCATCCCTTTGGGGCGATTCGGCACACCAGAGGAGGTGGCGTTTGGGGTACTCTTTCTATGCAGCGAACTTGCCTCGTATATCACGGGACAGGTATTTATTATCGATGGCGGCTTGACCGTCGGGCTTTAAACCGACGGCAGGAGTGCTGCTTGACCAAAAACGCAGAAGGAGGTTAAAGGGATGGATCGCGAACTGTTCGAGCGTGTACGGAAGGTGATCGTGGAGCAGCTGGATGTCCGGGAGGAGGAGGTGACGCCCGATGCATCCTTCACCGATGACCTGGGCGCCGACTCGCTGGATCTGGTGGAGCTGGTGATGGCCTTCGAACAGGAGTTCGATGTCAGCATCGCGGAGGAGGAGGCGGAGCAGGTGCGCACAGTGGGCGACGCGGTGCGCCTGCTTGCCGAAAAGCTCCAGGCGGAAGTGTGAGCCATGCGGCGTCGGGTCGTCGTGACAGGCATGGGGCTAATCACCCCGCTCGGCATCGGCATCGAACCGTTCTGGCAAGGGCTGCTGCAGGGGCGACGGGTGATAGGACCCATCACCCACTTTGATGCAAGCAACCTCACCACGCGCATCGCCGCCGAGGTCAAGGAGTTCGACCCGACGCAGTTCATGGAGCGCAAGGATGCCCGACGCGCCTCGCGCTTTATCCAGTTCGCTGTCGCCGCGACCCGCTTAGCCCTTGAGGATGCTCAGTTCCAAATCACCCCAGAGAATGCGGAGCAGGTCGGCGTGCTGATCGGCTCCGGGATCGGCGGTGTGGATTACATGGACAGCCAGATGCGCGTGCTGATAGAGCAGGGACCCGATCGCCTCTCGCCCTTCCTTGCCCCGATGATGATTGCCGACATGGCGTCGGGCTTTGTCTCGATCACCTTTGGAGCGAAGGGACCGAACCTGTGCGTGGTCACGGCATGCTCCACGGGGGCGGACGCGCTGGGGATCGCCGCGCGCCTCATCCAGAACGGCGAGGCGGAGGTGATGATCGCAGGCGGCAGCGAAGCAGCGATTGTGCCGATTGGCGTGGCGGCATTCTGCGCCGCGCGCGCGATGTCCACCCGCAACGATGACCCCGAACACGCCAGCCGCCCCTTTGATGCCCAACGCGACGGGTTTGTCATGGGCGAGGGTGCGGGCGTGCTGATTCTGGAATCGCTGGAACACGCTCGCGCGCGAGGGGCACGCATCTACGCCGAACTGCTCGGCTATGGCATGTCCGCCGACGCCTACCACATCACCCAGCCCGATCCTGAAGGCGACGGCGCGCTGCGCTGCATGCGCAACGCCATCCGCGATGCAGGGTTGCAACCCACCGATATTCACTACATCAACGCACACGGCACCTCCACTCGCTACAACGATGCGAAGGAGACGCTCGCCATCAAGCGGCTCTTTGGCGACTATGCCTACCAGCTGCCCGTCAGCTCCACCAAGTCGGTGATAGGGCATCTGCTGGGCGCAGCGGGCGCGGTGGAGGCTGCCGCCACCATCTTGGCAATCCAGCATCAGACCCTGCCACCTACCATCAACTACGAATATCCTGACCCCGAATGCGACTTGGACTATGTGCCCAACGAGCCGCGTCCTGCGCGCGTGCGCTACGCCATGACTAACTCCTTCGGCTTCGGCGGGCACAACACCGCGCTGGTGTTTGGAGCGTTTGAGGAGTGATTCGCTTTGTCCAACGAGAGCGTCATTCGCGTTCTGCGTGAGGCGATTGCCGCGAACCCTGACGACCTCGCGCTGCGATTGCACCTGGCGAAGCTGCTGGAAGAAAGCGAGCAGTATACTGACGCGCTGGAAGAGTACCGTCAGGTGATGGCGCGTGAACCGCTCCATCACACGGCGTGGCTTGGCGTCATCCGCATGCTGTTTGCCACAGGGCAAGAGGCGCAAGCGCAACGCCAGCTGGACGCCTTCCAGCGCGTCTACCCCGATGATATGGAAGCGGAGCTGCTGCGCGAATCGCATCGCCCCAGCGAGCCTGTGCCTGAACCCGAAGAGGAAGAGGTCGCGGAGCCAATACCCCACTTCCCCTGCAACATCGACTGGACGCCTGCCTCTGTT
Source organism: Armatimonadota bacterium (assembly GCA_039630445.1). Taxonomy (GTDB): domain Bacteria; phylum Armatimonadota; class Fimbriimonadia; order Fimbriimonadales; family GBS-DC; genus HRBIN15. The sequence continues at coordinate 4,645 of JBCNVA010000126.1, read as the reverse complement.
GGGCGCATGTTCCGCGTAGAGCGCACCAATGTCTCCTTCGCCGATGTGGGTGGCATGGACGCGCTCAAGGAGCAGATTCGGCTGATGATTATCTACCCCCTGCAGCGTCCCGACCTATATAAGGCATACGGCAAGCGCGTTGGTGGCAGAATCCTGCTGTACGGTCCGCCAGGTTGCGGCAAGACGCTGATCGCCCGCGCGATTGCTACCGAGTGCGAAATGCCCATGCTCTATCTGGGCATCAACGACATCCTATCGCCGTGGGTAGGGGTCAGCGAGCGATTGCTCCATGAGGCGTTCGAAGCGGCGCGCGACCATGCCCCTTGCGTGGTGTTTATCGACGAGTTGGATGCGCTGGGAGTCAAGCGTACTGAAGCGATGCACCATTCGCGCGTGCTGGTGAGCCAGCTGCTGGAGGAGCTGGACGGTTTCGCGAGTCGGAACGAGCGGCTGCTCATTCTGGGTGCAACCAACAGCCCCTGGCATCTGGACCCCGCCCTGCTGCGCCCCAAGCGGTTCGATCGCGTGCTGTTCGTGCCGCCGCCCGATCTGAACGCCCGTGTGGAGATTCTCAAGATTCACACGCGCAACCGCCCGCTGGAACCGAGGTTCGATTATGTGAAGGTTGCCAGCACGTTGCGCTACTTCACGGGCGCGGACATTGAGGCGTTGTGTGAGCGGGTAGCCGAGGAAGCCATCCAGAAAGCCCTACGCACAGGCAAGCAGGAGCCGCTCACAACAGAGATGTTTTTGCGCTTGGCAAAGAGCATCACACCTATCACGCTGGAGTGGGCACGCACCGCCCGCAACTACGCCACCTACGCGAACGAAACGGGGCTGTACGACCCGGTTGCCGGATGGCTTGAGCAGGAGCGCTTGCGATGAAGCCTCACAGCGCGGCATTCGACCCGTATGCGCCTTATCGACAGGTCGCAGTATACAGTGACCGTGCGGTGTTCTGGTTCACTTGGCTGGGCGTGCTGCCCGGGGTGGTGTTAGCCTATCTGAACGCCCGACGGCTGGATGAGGAGCCGCTCCGCTTGAAGGTGTTGGCAGCGGCACTGGGTTGGGGCGCCGTGTATGCAGGCGTGCTGGGGTTGATCGCGCTGTACCCTGACTATGCACGCTGGATTCGGTTGCTGGGGCTGGCTGCCACCTATGCGCTCGCACTCTTTCTGCAGATGCAAACAGCCCCCGTGGTGCAGGTTCATCTGCGCATGGGCGGTTCACTGGCGTCTGTGTGGGCGCCGTTGGGGCTGGCGCTCTTGTGGCTGCTCCTGTTCTGGACGCTGCTTGGCGCGTATTACTACTTCGTTCGAGGCAGTTTGGTGCCTTAACAAATCCCAAGTGGCGCTCACTCTACTCTCAGTGGCTCGGACCTTGGCACGCGCTGAACCCAAGATAGGAAGGTACAATATCCCCACGATGGTAGCCCTCTTGAACGCGGCGATTTTGACGGCGTATGGCAGCTATGACTATAAGCCGATCACTGTTGAGGAGGCGCGAGCGTTGGTGTCCAACGGCTTCGTGTCCTACATCGGGCACGAGTCGACAGCACAGGTTTTGAGCGAGATTTTGGGCGTGGAAGTGCCTGTAAATCGGGCGGTGTATGTCCAACAAGTAGGCGATCGTGCTATTGTGTTTAAGCTGCGCGACCGCTTGCCGGCTGGGCAGATCTTGGAGCGTCAGCAGATTGAGGAGATAGGCTACGAACTGGGCTTGCTGGTGCGCCTGAGGTAGCTGTTTGGTTGCACAAACTCCCTATGACAGGAGGCTAAGCGATGCCGCAAGCACTCTCGGTGGACGCGCTGGTTGAGCATGGGCGGCAGCTAATTGCAGCGGGTAATGCGCGCGCTGCCCTCTCGCTGCTGCAGCGTGCTTTAGCAGCAGATCCTGAGAACGGCTACGCGCACGCGATGTACGCGCTCGCGCTTATCGACACCAACCAGCTGAAGGCGGCGGAGCGGGAAGCACGCCTCGCCGTGCAGTACGATCCAGAGGAGCCGTTCTGCTACTTAGCGCTGGGATTAGCCTTGCAAAACCTTGAGCGGCTGAGCGAGGCAGAGCGCGTGTTGCAGCATGCCATACGCCTCGATCCGACCTACGCCCAGGTATATGCGCAGCTGGCGCATATTGCCGTTCAGCGGGCACGATGGGTAGAGGCTGAGCGATACGCACGCCACGCCCTGCAACTGGATCCTGAGAATAAGACCGCCCACACGGCGCTGGCGCTGAGTGCATGGTTCAACGGGCGCGTGGATGAAGCGGAGCAACGCGCTCGCGAAGGCTTACGACGCAACCCCGAGGATGCCAACTACCACTGGATTTTAGCGATGGTGGCGGCTCGGCGCAACGACGCGGAACGCGCCCGCCAGCACAGCCTCGACGCACTGGCTATTGACCCAACGCACGAAGGTGCCAAGCAGACGCTGCTGTGGGCAGCGGGCATCCGTGCGAAAATAATGGTGCCTGCGCTGCGTTTCAACTTCCTACTGTTGCGCCTGCCGCCGTTCATGCATGCCGTCGCACTCATCGGCTTTTACCTCACACTGCGCGTGATGATTGAGGCGCGTCGTGAGCTGTCCGGGCAACCAGACATGCAGCTTGTTGTGATGCTGCTGACGCCTCTGATGTGGGCATTACTCCTGTTCTGGGTTTATCTCATTGTTGTGCCTCCGCTGTTTCACTGGTGGTTGCGCCGTTCACGCGATACCCGCCTCCGCGAAGCGGCTAAACATAGCTGAGTGGGCGAAGTAGCGAAATGGCGAATAGCGAAGTGGCGAAATGGCGAAGTGGCGAATAGTGGAAAAAAAGCGCATCCTCCAAGGGTAATACCAATTGGGGCGTCAAGTGATACACGGCTAAAGCCGTTCCTTTGCCAACGAAGCCCGCCTACGCGGGCTACAGCCGACGGAGGTCGGCTTCGTCTGCACAGGAGCGGCTTTAGCCGTCCGGAATACTGTGCCATTTGAAAACCCGACTGGTATAACTACTCCTCTTGTTGTTTGTGCCACCGGGCATATGTCTTTAGTTCTTCCTCCAGCTGCTGCTTGAGTTCCTTGGGCAAGTTGTCCAGTGTGGCGGGCTTGCCCTCGTTGAGGAGCTCATAGTCGGCAAGCGAATCTGCCCCGCGGATCAGAAGGCTCACGGTGTGGTTTTGACTGAGGCGTACATCTATTTCGAATAGTTTCCGTTTAGCGGGCATCAAAGGCAGCGATTGATAGCGCTCTGCACGACTGCGGTAATACTGCAGGACACTCTCATCTATCTGAATATCGCTCGGCGGATTCTGCACCATATGCAGCTCACCAGCAAGACTGGAAACGGAGCGAAAGTCGCTCCAGACACCAGCCTTGCGCTGCGTGAACACGCCGATGTTCTCTTGTGCAAACGAGGATAAGCGGTCTGCTAATTGAATCGTGAGGTCGGCAGGCAAGCCATCGGGGTAATGAGCATGGACAAGATCTATCTGGTTCACAGGTTCTACATAGTCTAAGAGTAGATCCTCTCCCTCACTCAGACTCTGGTCTATGCTGATACTGAGTTGTAATTCGCTAAAATAGAGGGCGCGCACCAGCTGCTCGCGTTGAGCTGCCGTGAGTGATGCCAGCGTAAGCGACTGACCTGCTCGCAGCTGAGCTATCTGTGCTGCAGTCAAACTAGCTAAAAAGCGCAGCTCAAGTATGCTATAGTCCACCCACCAGAGATCGTTGGAAATAAGCGACAGGTAGAGATCACCCAATTCATTCAAACCATACTGACCAGCAAGAGATTTGCTGAGAATAAGGCAATCCTCCATCTGCACATAGCCTCTTTGACGCACGCGCTCTATCCAACGCATCAGCGCGACGCGATCTACACGCTGTCCCCACAAGTAAGAAAAGAAAAGCGGCTTGAAGAGAATCACCTTCTCATCTTCGTGTACCGAAGCGTAATAATCTATCACGTCTATGTAGTGTTGGAGTACTTGCTTCTCTCTTAATGCGGAATATATCCACCACGTAAGATTGTCTGGCAGAAGGGCAATCAGAGATTTGCCTCGCTGGCGGGCGTAAGTGCGCAGCACATCCGACGGGATCAGGCTGAGCGGTTCGGTTTGGGAGGGATCCAGAATGGAGGGCCAAGGCACCGGCTCGGTACTCTGCTCCATCGTGCGATAGGCTTCAATAAACTGACGCGAGCGTTCACTCCATTCTACCTTGAGGGGCGGCTGAGACGCCTCTTCAGCCGCTGGCTGCTCCTCAGCCTTGTCAGAGCTTTCCCTTTTTTCTTCCTCTTCCGCCTCCTCTTCAGATTGCGCCCAGAGGTAGAGGGAGGTGCCATCATCGCTCCGCGATTCCTTCAAGTCGTCCGTTGCCAGTGCCACAGAGCAGGAGAAGGCATCTGGAGCTTGCCGATGCACTACCAGATAGACGCGCGTTGGTGGCTTACGCATCGGCTTCCGACGCAGCCACTCATCATAAATCACATAACCGTACCGGCTATTGAACTGCTGAACCTGCTGGGCATCCAGCCCCTCAGTGGGATGAGTCCACACCTGATGGACCAGCTGATCTTCCTGAACATACTGCCGAAGCAGTGACTGCACATCAAAGCCCAGGGGCAACAGGAAGCGTCCCCGCACATTGCTGAACACCCGCCGCTC
>JBCNVA010000125.1:0-4467 GCA_039630445.1 Armatimonadota bacterium | reverse complement strand
GGTGGGCTGAGCGCGCGCTACACGCCAGAGGATGCCCCACCCTCCATCGTGGAGTATGCGCGTGTGCTGGTAGACGCCCTGCGCGAAGCATGTACGCGCCATAACCTCCCTGAACCTGCGCTGATGGTGGAGCCGGGACGCTCGCTGATTGCAGAAGCGGGCTGCACGCTCTATCGAGTGGGCGCGGTGAAGCGGGTGCCCCTCGCAGATCCAGAGAAGCCAGACACTTATCTGATTGTGGATGGCGGCGTGTCGGACAATCCGCGTCCGCAAATGTATGGCGCGGTTTACACGGCTATCCTCGCCAATCGCGCCCACCTACCGCCTGATCGCCTCTATCGGGTGCTGGGCAAGCATTGCGAGACCGATGCGATTATCGAGCAGGCGTGGCTGCCTGAAGTGCAAGCGGGCGATTTGCTGGCGGTGCTGACCACAGGCGCGTATGCCTATTCCATGAGCAGCAACTACAATCGCTATCCACGCCCTGCGATGGTGCTGGTACGCGACGGCACGGCACGCCTGATTGTGGAACGAGAGCAGTACGAAGACCTGGTGCGCCTTGACAGAGCTTAAGCTGGCTGCCGGGGGTGGATTCGAACCACCACTACGGGATCCAAAGTCCCGCGTCCTGCCCTTAGACGACCCGGCACCGCACAAAGATTATACCCGATAGCGAGCGCGGGAGTTGCCTGAAGCCCTTTTTGGCAGGGAGACGCTTGCTCGCAGCGAACCCCATGCGCGATGCGACCACCTGAAAGCAACGAGGCACGCCTTTTGCTCGGACCGGGACCCAGCATGGTTGCCCCGCGCGTGATGGACGCCTTGCGTCGTCCCGTGCTCGGCTACTTAGATCCTGAATTATTCGTGGTGCTGTTCGAGATTCAGGTCGGGCTGCGTGCCCTGTTCCGCACGGAGAACCCCGTCACTCTTGCGCTGACTGGCACAGGCATGAGTGGCGCGGAATGCGCCATGGTGAACCTCATCGAGCCGGGTGATCGCGTGCTGGTTGTAAGCGGCGGCTTCTTTGGCGAGCGACTGGTGGAGATTGCTCGCCGTTGCGGCGCGGAGGTGCATCCTGTGCGCAGCCGATGGGGCACGCCTGTAGAACCCGAAGCCATCGAAGCGGTGCTGAGGCAGCATCCCCGCTGGAAGCTCATCGCGATGGTGCATGCCGAGACCTCCACGGGCATCCATCAGCTTGTGGAGCCAATCGCGGAGCTGGCGCGTCGGTACGAGGCACTGCTGGTGGTGGATGCCGTCACCAGCTTGGGCGGAATGCCTGTGGAGGTGGACAGCTGGGGTATCGATCTCTGCTTCGGGGCGAGTCAGAAATGCCTCAGCGCGCCGCCCGGTCTTGCGCCCATCACGGTCAGCCCGCGTGCGTGGGATGCCATCCAGAAGCGGCGCACACCCTGCCAGAGCTGGTATCTTGACCTGCGCCTGCTGTGGGACTACTGGAGCGAGCCGCATGTATATCACCACACGACGCCCGCCTCGCTGATGTACGCCCTGCGCGCTGCCCTGGAGACGATCGCTCAGGAGGGGTTGCCCGCCCGCTTTGAGCGCCATCGGCATCAAGCGGAACGGCTTTGGAGTGGGCTGCAGGCGCTGGGGCTGGAGCTGGTGGTGCTTCCAGAGCATCGCCTGCCGATGCTGACCGTGGTGCGCGTGCCTGCGGGCGTGCCCGATCAGGAGTTCCGCTTGCGCCTGCTGCGTGAGTTCAACATCGAGATAGGTGGCGGGCTGGGCGAGTGGCGTGGACAGGTCTGGCGCATCGGGCTGATGGGGCACTCCTGCCTCGCGCATCATGTCGACCTGCTGCTGAGCGCGCTGAACACCCTGCTGCATCAGTATCGTTCAGGAGCTGCCTAAGCGGAAGGGATCGCCAGGCGAGTAATACCAGCCGGGCTTTCAAAGCGCAAGGTCCAGACGGCTGAAGCCGTTCCTGAGCGAACCAAGCCGACCTGCATCGGCTGTTTTAGCCTACGAAGGCGGGCTTTGTTTGCTAAGGAACGGCTTCAGCCGTCAACGCATCCAGTGATTTTCTCGAGCACTCTCTCCGCACCCCTTGACTTTTGGAAAAAAATGGGGTATAATAGTGGTGGTTGCGTAAACGCTTACGCAGCCTGAAGCCGATGGCGACGCCGCAGTCGAATGGGAAACGGCTGACCATTCGGGAATTTGCGCAGGCGTTGGGGGTCTCGACAGCGACAGTCTCCCGTGCCATTCACGGGCGTGGGCGCATCAGTCCCGAAACGCGGGCGCGTATCCTCGCGCAAATGGAGCAGTTGGGCTACACGCCCAACTTGCACGCGCAAAGCCTGGCGAGAAAGCGCAGCATGGCGGTTGCCCTGGAATATCTGGGCGCGGTGGAGGTGCTGTCCGACAGCTTTCTCGTGGAGCTGGCGCGTGGCGTCCAAAAGAACCTCGTTCCCCATCGATATCGCCTCTTGCTAAACCTCACAGGCGATCTGAAATATCGGCGCAGTGTGGTGCGTCAATGGATCCGTGCGCAGGTCGTGGATGGGATTGTCGTTGTCGCCAATCCTTGCGTGGATGCTGAATGGCTGCGAGCCTTAGCCGCGGAGGGGATCCCAACGGTCTGGATTGCCTATGATGTCCCCTCCCCGCTTCCTGAGCGCGTCGCGGTGGTTCAGCTCGACCTCTCTCCGGGATGGAATGAAGCGATTGCCTACCTACGGCAGCTGGGACACCAACGGATTGGCTATCTGGGCGCGCTACGCGATGACCCAGCGCTGGAAATCATCCAAAACGCCGCGGCGACGCACAGGGTGCAAATCGAACCCGTCTGGTTCGCGCAAGGGGAAACCCCCGAGGACGGCTATCAAGCCATGCTTCAACTGCTGCGCACCCATCCCTTGCCGACTGCGCTCCTTGTCCGCACCGATCTGATGGCGTTCGGGGCACTGCAAGCCCTGCAGCAGAACGGGGTTGCCGTGCCCGAAGCCATTTCCCTCGTTGGGCACGATGACCTGCCTATCGCCCAGTGGATGAACCCACCGCTCAGCACCATCCAAATCGACTACACGCTGCTGGGGCATCACGCGGTGGAGCTGCTGATGCGTATGCTCAACCACCCCGAACAGCCTGTTGCGTCAGTGCGCGTCGCCACGCGCTTCATCGCACGGCGCAGTACAGCGCCAGTTCATAATCACTCTGTGAAGGAGGTCAAAAACCCATGAGAGCAAGAGGGCTGATACTGGTTCTGTCGTGGGCACTGTGCGTAAACGCTTTCGCACAGATCGTTGATGAGTTCGATGGCGGCTTCAATCCCGCCCTACCTTGGTCGTGGCTGGTTGTTTCATACAATGGATGCCAAAACCCAGCCGATACCTGCGACTATGTGAACACCGAGAACAATGACTATCCCTACCGGTTCGTGGATGGCAAACTGGAAATCGTGATGCATCCGTGGAATTCAACTTACAACCAGTGGAACTATGCGGCGAACTTCCCGAACTTGCCCGTGCTGGGTTTCAACTCCGGCTGGGCAATTGAGACGGAGGTCATGATCGACCTACGCGGAAACATCCCACCCGCGAACATTTACTCCCAGGCAGGAATCATGCTGATGCGCGACATGAACAACTACTATCAGACGATGCTCATCATTATGCCGCCGACAAATGACCAGCCGCATAAGTTCTGGCTCAGCACCGCGCACGAAGTGAACTGCGATTACCAGTACGGTGGCGCGTCGGCTGGCTACTGGGGCGATGGTCAGCAGAGCTTCTCGCTGAAGCTGCGCCTGGAAGATGGTGGTGTCGATGCAAACGGCACACCCCTAATCAAGGTGCGTGTGCGACTGCCTGACTGGACGGACTTCGTGGATGTGTGGCCCTCGCCGTTCCCACGCCCGCAAATAGTGGGCGAAGTGGCTCAGAACGGAGGGCGGCTTGCGCTCTACAATGTCGTCGGCTTCACGGGTGATCCGCAACCCGTGGTCTCGTTCTCCTACATTCGGCTGGAGAACATCAGGCTGGGAGGCGTGATAGCTGGTGATGTGAACGGCGATGGCTGCGTAGATGATGCCGACCTCCTTACTGTGCTGTTTAGCTTCGGCAACACGGGCGAGGAGCTGCCTGCAGACACCAACCGTGACTGCATCGTGGATGATGCCGACCTGCTCAGCGTGCTGTTCAACTTTGGCACTGGATGCTAATGCAACAAAACTCCTCCGTAAGGTTCCCCCTACAAAGTAGGGGGAACCCCAGGGGGAGGGGATAAAATCAACAGGAGGTGGATTTCTGTGCGACCCAAGGGCTTTACGCTGATTGAACTGTTGGTTGTCATCGCGATTATCGCTATTTTGGCAGCAATCCTGTTTCCTGTGTTTGCCCAAGCGCGGGAACGCGCGCGCAAAACGACCTGCATCAATAACATGCGGCAGATCGGGATGGCCATTACGATGTACTACGGTGACCACGATGAGATGTTCTTTATCCA
>JBCNVA010000124.1:0-5667 GCA_039630445.1 Armatimonadota bacterium | reverse complement strand
CGACCCGCGTCTCCTCCGCCGACCTGATCCTCGTTGCACCTCCTTCACACTGGTTTGGCATACTGCAGCAGTTTCCTGCTTTAGCAGTCCCAGAGAGTGCACTCGCCTCCATGTTATCCTATTTTAGCCAGTCACCCTATTAGCTCTATAGAGCATACCCAATCCATGACAGAAAAGTCAAGGGGAAGGGATCTTTCGAACGCCCTCAGGGGATATGCAAGGCGTTAGCGAGGGTGAGTAAGCATTCGCGCGGCGTCTTGGGGCTGAATCGCGCCCATCAGCAGCAGCGCACGTCCATCGGGCAGTCGGATCGTTGCAGCGATGCCTTCAGGCTGCTGACTGAGGCGCAGCTGGCGGTCGGCTTTTTGGGCGTCGGGACATTCGGGCGGCATCAGAAACAGGGTGAAGCAGTCCAATCCGTTGGAGTAAAGCGCGCCGATTCCGAAATGGGCTCCGTCGCCAGGGCAGGTGCGCTTGAGGATCATCACCCGCTCATAGCCCTTTGGCGGTTTGTATCGATCCAGCACGGCAGCAAATTGAGGATCAGCAGGCATAATTTCAACAGGTCGCTCGATTTTCCAGCCGGACGGTGGTGTAGGTGGCGTGGGAGGCACAGCGCTGAGGGACACCCGCTGGTAGCGGAACCGCTGCTCGTCCCGCACCAGCACACCCTCTGCGTTGTAGGTCTGAATACGCCCCACATAGGGGGGGCTATTTGAGGTAATCCAGTAGCGCTTGCGCAGATAGCCGCCTTCCACCCACGCTTCGACAACCGTCCACCGCTTGCCCTGCCATTGGGTGCGTTCCACCTCGTGCAGGCGCACATTCCGCTCAAAGAGCCGTCGGATGTGGGCTTCTCCTTGTTTATCTGGCAAATTCGGGGTGATGATACAACGCCGTTGATGGGGCAACCAGTGGATTCGTTCCGTAGCGGTAAGATAGGTCGTCGGGCGATACTCCTTGCCGCCGATCAGACATCCACTGGCGCTCTGCTCCACGATCTGCATATAATCTGGATGCGGGCGATACACCTGCAGCAGTGCAGGAAGCCGATCCTGATGCGGGATTTGAATCTGCGCCTCCATCTGGCAAGCGTGGTGCGCATCGTTCAGGATGGCTTGCTTCCAGGCGGAGGGGGTGCGCAACAGCGTGGTCGATCGCTGGCAACCGCTCAACCCGAGCAGCAGCCATGCAATCCCACCTATCAGCCCGCATACTTTGATACGACACATCGCTTATTGCGCCTCCACATAAGGGTATAACTCGCGCACCCCACCGCTAATGGCCCACTGATGATGTGCCTGCCAGTATTTGGTATAGGAGTCTCGTAGCGGGGGATAGGTGGTTGCAGGGCGAGGCCACAGGAAAAAGGCAACCAGCACGGCGACCACTATAGCGGCAAGGGCTGCTACCAGTCGGTAGCGACGAGCGAAGGGCAGACGGGAACCGCTCGCCACTCGCCTCGCGCCCCTTGCTCGAAGACGCTCCTCGATGCCTGCCCATATCCGCTCGGAAGGTACAATCGGTGCCCACTGCCTTAGCAGTGCAGTAGTGCGCTCCAGCGCACGGCGCTCCTGAACACAGATTGGGCAGGCCTGTAGATGCGCCTCTACCTGCTGTGCCCGATCAGGTGGAAGCACGCCCTCCAGATAGTCGGCTAACAATACCCTTACCTCAGTGCATCCCATGTTCGTTCCCCTTGTTCAACAACGGTTCCAGTTGGCGACGCAACGCTTCGCGCGCTCGCGCGAGGCGCGACTTGACCGTGCCCACCGGGATCGAAAGTTGCTGTGCAATCTCCTCGACAGGCACCTCCTCGATATAGTGCAACACGACTACTACTCGATGGATGGTGGAAAGCCGCTGCAGGGCTTGCTGAAGGCACTCCTGAAGCTCGCTCTGCATCACGGCGGCTTCCACATCCTGAGTCTCGTCGGGTATCTGCCATTCGAACGACTCGCTTTCCTCCTCATCAGGCGCAACATCCAGCGACTGGAACTGCACAAGCCGCCGACGCCGCAAATAGTCGATGCCCAGGTTAATCGCGGTGCGTCGCAGCCAGCCATAGAGCGTCTTCTCGATCTGCAGGCGTGGCAGCTCGATCCAAGCGCGAACAAACACCTCTTGGGTCAGGTCGACAGCGTCGTCACGGTTGCCCAGCATGCCATAGAGCAGGCGATAGACGCGCGCATGGTAACGCGCATAGAGCGTCTCGAACGCCCCCGCGTCGCCTTCTTTGGCACGCTGCACCAGTTCGGTGTCGGACCGTGTGTTCAACCCCTGTATCCCTCGAACGAGTGAATATATGGCACGGTTCCTTGCCCTGGAGAGGAGTAATCTTTGAGCAGTGCAAAGCGATTATCATTCTGAGCCAGATGGAATAGCCCGCTCAGAGAGAGCCTTGTCCTCTGAGGAGGGTCGTGCATGAGCAGGATGCTCGTGCCACTGGGCAAAGGTCTGCTCGATCAGTTGCTTGGCATACTCCCAAAGGGTATGTGTGCCCTGGGCGATGCGCTGATCAAACCCCAGCACGCGCTCCAGTGAAATCCTGTTCTCGCGCCAGCTGCCACCTCCTGTGTGCGCGTTTGCCAGGATGCTCACCAGGCTGTCGAGCGCGGCGGCAAAGCGCGCTTCGGGCGTCTGGCGTGTGATGAACTCCTCCCAGAGGGCGTGAAACTCCTGCGCCTGATCAGGCGGCAGCAAGCCAAAGATACGCTCCGCTGCGCGTGCCTCCCGCGCATGCTGGGTCCGACGCGCCTGCTCATCAAACACGAAGGTATCTCCCGCGTCGATCTCCACAATATCATGCACCAGCGCCATCTTGACCGCGCGAAAGAGATCGACAGGCTCGCGGGCATATTCGCTCAGCACCAGCACCGCCACCGCAAAGTACCACGAATGCTCTGCACTATTTTCATAGCGCGAGCCGTCCAGCAAGCGTGTGCGGCGCAGCACCCCCTTCAGGCGATCGATCTCCACCAAGAAGGCGATCTGCTGTTGCAGCCGATCGTTCATTGTCGTGATGGTTCCTCCAGATGCTTCTCGCGGGTGTAGCGTTCGAGGATGCGCTGGGCGATCTGTTTGAGCATGTCAGGCAGCTCGCGTCCACGGATGGCGCCTTCAGGCTCACGATAGAGGGGCGATTCGGCACCGATCCATGCCCCTTCTGCCAAATATTTCAGCGAGGCGTAGGCAGGATGGCGTCGGGAGAGGGCGATTCGGGGCTGGGTCTGGAAGCGCGTGCGCCCGATGGGATTGCCCAGATGCATCCGCATGCGGGCGTCGAGCCGCTGGGCATACCGCGCCAGCATGACGCCCACCTGATAGCGTTTCATCGGCTGACGCCCGCTAAAGCCTGGCGGGATCAAGTCGCGCCGTTTGAGTTCTATTAGTGCAGCGCGCGCCCACGCAGGATGATTGCCCGTGAGCGTCACCTCGCCTGCGCCTGCTGTGCTGAGGGGCTTCTCGAACGCCTCGCTCAGTCCCCGCTCCAGATTCTGCACGAACTCGGCGACCAGCACCGCCACTTCATAGCCCGTCAGGGGTTGATCATAGGCGGAAACAGGCTTGGGCGGCGGCTTGTGCAACGAGGGTGTACGCGACGGCTTTTGCGCCAGCGCAACCGATATGAGCAACACACATAGAACCGCGCATCGAAAGGTCATAGTTTCGCTCCATTTGGGTAGGATTGCTCGCTTTTATGCGCCTGCGGCTGCCCGCTCGATGGCGCGTTGCAGGCGTTGCTTGACCTCCTTCGCGATGGGTTCCAGCGCGGGATTGCCCACCACGCGGACAAGCAGCTCAGGGTCCATCACCTCGATCACGCTGCCGCCCTCGTCGGCGGCATAGACCACCACATTACAGGGAAGCAACAGCCCCAGATCCAGCTCCGCCTCCAACGCCTGATGGGCGAACTGGGGATTGCATGCGCCCAGGATCACATAGGGGCGAAACTCCACACCACGCTTCTCGCGCATCACCTGGCGCACATCGATCTCGGTGATCACCCCGAAGCCTTCCTGCTGCAGCGCTTGCCGAATGCGCTCAACGGCTTGCGCATACTCCAGCGCCACACGCTGACCAAACCCATACCGCCTCTGCTCCATCCTTCACCTCCTATCAATTATGGCATGCGAAGGGAGCGATCAAGGTGCAGCAGAATTCGCTAAGCGATAGCCAAAGGTTAGGTAGGCATGACTATAGCACCCTGCAAAAGCCGTATCACCTGCCGGGTATACTTATTATCGATGCAGCCCTATTTCGAGATAGCCGAGCCAGAGTGCCGTTTGTATAACGCCGATGTGCTGGCGGCGGATTTTGTCGCGCCCGAATCGGTCGATCTCATCGTGACCTCACCACCCTATAATGTGGAGGTGGTCTACGGTGAGCATCGTGATAATCTGAGCTACGACGAGTACCTCGATTTTTGCTGGATGTGGCTGCAACGCTGTTATCAGTGGCTTAAACCCGATGGGCGTTTTTGCCTAAATATCCCTCTGGATAAGAACCGAGGTGGTCAACAAAGTGTTGGTGCGGATCTCACAACGCTTGCCAAGCAAATTGGCTTCCGATACCACTCCACCATCGTCTGGAATGAGGGCAATATCTCGCGACGCACAGCCTGGGGTTCCTGGCTGAGCGCATCCGCGCCTTATGTGATCGCCCCTGTGGAACTGATCGTTGTGCTGTATAAATACGATTGGAAAAAGAGTTCTGGTACGCGCCAATCGGATATTACCCAGGAGGAGTTTATTGAGTGGACGAACGGGTTGTGGACATTTAATGGGGAGAGCAAGAAGCGCGTCGGACATCCGGCACCATTCCCGCTGGAACTGCCTAAGCGATGCATCAAATTGTTCAGCTATGTGGACGATCTGGTACTGGACCCCTTTGCAGGGAGCGGCACCACTCTGCTGGCTGCCATCATGCACAATCGCCGATCAATAGGTATAGAGATTGAACCAGCCTATTGTGAATTAGCACGGCAGCGGATTCTGGAATACCTTCGTTCTCGTCAGTATACTTTGCAAATTTATGAGGAGAAAGCAGCCTATGGCGAACTCGCCTCGGTCGCGACGGAAAACGGTGGAACAGCTGGTGAAGGAGTATTTCGAAAGCCATCCGAATGAGGACTTGCAGCATAGTCCAGTGGTAGATTGGGTGACTGAGCAGTGGTTGCAGCAGGGTAGCAAGACCCCACCGCGCGACCCATGGCGAGTGATTCGCCGTTTGCATCAGCAAGGCTGGCTCATCAAAGTTAGAAACGGTGTCTATCGTTATGACCCTGAAACGGCGGGGCAGATCGAACTGGATGACTTCACCCCAGAGCAAAAGCGAGCTATTCTTGAGCGAGATGGATATCGATGCGTTATCTGCGGCAAGCGGCGTGAAGACGGGGTTGAGCTGCATGTGGATCACATCAAGCCTCGCCACCTTGGAGGTAAATCGGAGATTGAAAACGGACAAACCCTGTGTGCCCCTTGCAATCTCCGCAAAAAGCGATACAAGCAAACTGAGACGGGCAAACGCATGTTCATCCGCCTGTTGCAGATTGCGGAAAAGGAGGGTGACGAGGTGATGATTAACTTCTGCCGTGAGGTACTCCAGGTGTATGACAAGTATCACATCAATGACCATATCCGCTGGGAAGGTCAGTCTACTGACAAG
>JBCNVA010000123.1:0-22365 GCA_039630445.1 Armatimonadota bacterium | reverse complement strand
GAGCTGCTGGTGGTCATCGCGATCATTGCGATTCTGGCGGCGATTCTGTTCCCCGTGTTTGCGCAAGCACGGGAAAAGGCGCGGCAGACGCAGTGTCTGTCAAACATGCGGCAGATGGGCATCGCCGTACAGATGTACCTGCAGGACTATGATGAGCGCTTCCCCTTGGATAGCCACACGGGGGGCGCAGGCAGCGCGTCGTGGGTCTGGTTGCAGACGCTGCAGCCATATGTTAAGACACAGCTCCTTTACCGCTGCCCCAGCGATCCCAGCATCAACTGGGAGCAACCGCTGCCAGGCTATCGCACCGTGCGTCGCACCTCGTATGGCACGAACTTCTGGATGCTGCCCCGTTTTGAAACAGATGACCTGACACGCAACTGCGCCGGCTACAACACACTGGCGTCCATTCAGTCACCTGCGAGTGTCATCTATATCGCCGAGCTGAAGGAGAACGCCAGCGGCACAGCCGACCACTATCACCCAGCAGCGTGGCGCTGGCCCAACGACTGTGGCACCTACATCGAACCCCAAATGGAGCTGGCGATGGATTGGCATAATGAGGGCGCCAACTACACCTTTGTAGATGGACATGCGAAATGGTATCGCTTTGAGCAGACTTGGACTTGGGACGGGCAAATAGACCTCTACGATCCGAGGCGCTGAGAGGCTTTATGAATCGAGCCAATAGGTGCCCTGGAACCGCACATAGGCTGGTCCAGTGAGCGCAATCGCCGAACCTGGCTCCCAGTGAACCATCAGCGTGCCACCTTGCGAACGCACCTCCACAGGATTCTGCATCCAGCCCGCAACGCGCCCCAGCACCGCTACGGCTGCTGCGCCTGTACCACAGCCCAGCGTTTCGCCCACACCGCGCTCCCAGATGCGCACATGGACGCGATGCGGCGACTCGATCACTGCCCACAAGACGCTGGTGCGCTCTGGAAAGAGGGGATGCGTTTCGAGGCGAGGGCTGAGCCGCCGAAAGGTCTCATCATCGGGCAGGTGGTCGGTAAAAATTACGCTGTGGGTTGTGCCTGTGTTGACTGCCCAGAGGTGCAGCTCGTGCCCCGCCACCATCAGCGGGTAGTCCTGCATCCGCTCGCCCTCCACCTGCGCGGGGATTTCACGCGGATGGAAGCGCGGCGGCGGGAGATAGGTGGTGATCGCCGCCACCTGACCCTCGTGAAGCGTGAGTTGCACAGGGATTATGCCACTAAGGGTCTCGATCGCTATTTCGGGCGTCTGCACATAGCCCTGCTCATAGGCGAAGCGGGCGACGCAGCGCAGCCCGTTCCCGCAGAAATCCTCCGTGCCGTCGGGGTTGAACATGCGCATCGCAACGGGGGCATGAACGCCTTTTCTAACCACGAGCAGCCCGTCGCTGCCGATGCCCTGCGGGCGATGGCACAACCGTTGCGCCAGCCGGCTGAGATCGTCGTTTGGCACTGCCTCCGCCTCAATCAGCACGAAATCGTTGCCGACACCCTCCACCTTCCAGAAAGGCAGCGCGCGCCGCACTGCGCTCACTTCTTTTTCAGCGCCTCCTTCACCTCTTTTTCGAACTCCTCGTAGGAGCGTGCTCCTGACCAGGCTTTCAGGCGTTTGCCCGACTTGCTATAGACATAGGTGCGTGGGACCTCACCTCCCCACTCCTTGTCAAAGTTGCGGATGAATCGGTCGGGATCTTCGTTCAGCACCAGCACGGGGAAGGTTACACGCAACCGCCGAATAAAGGGTTGCACCTGCTCATCGGCTGTTTCAGGATCGTCTACCGAGATGGCGATCACCATCACGCCCTTCTTGCGGTAGTTGTTATAGAGCTTGACAAGTGCAGGGAACTCCTCCACGCAGGGCTGGCACCAGGTCGCCCAGAAGTTCAGCACCACCACCTTGCCTCTCTGCTGAGCAAGCCGCCTCTGCAAATCCTTCAGGTTCGTGCGCGGTATCTTGGTCATCGGCTATCCCTCGTGGCGGGGATTATACCTAAAGGGCGTTGTGCCCGATGTGAATCCCCACTTGCGAGAATGGAATAACTCGAAGCGATGGAGCTGAGCGCGTTGCAGATTCGGGTGGCGCGTACGCCGGGACTGGGCATGTTGCCGCAGGTGACGGCACAAATTCTAAAGCTGGTCGACAACCCGAACGCTTCGGCGCGGCAGGTGGGCGCACTGATTGAGCGGGATGCGGGGCTGGCAACCAAGCTGCTCAAGACCGCAAACAGCCCCTACTACGGCATGTCGGGCAAGGTGCGCACCGTGTCGCAGGCAATTTCGGTGATGGGACTGTCAGCGGTGCGCTCCACCATCGTCAGCCAGGCGTATCAGCAGATGGCAGGTGGACGCGCCCATGCCCGGCGATTCGATAAGGTCGCGTTCTGGCAGCACTCGTTAGCCACGGCAGTCGCTGCCCGCATCCTGGCACGGTTCAAGGGTTGGCGCGACCCTGAGGAGGCGTTCCTCACGGGGCTGCTGCACGATGCGGGACGCCTTGTAATGGACCGTTTTCTCACCAGCGAATTCGATCAGGCGATCACCCTCTCGCTGGAACGGGGCTGCCCCCTCATCGATGCCGAGCGAGAGGTGCTGGGCTATACCCATGTGGAGGTCGGGCTGCTGCTTGGCGAACAGTGGCAGCTGCCCGAAAGCCTGCTGGAGGGCATTCGGCGGCATCACGAGGCTGTCCCTTACGAATCGTCGCCCATAGGTTGCTTAGTGGCGGCGGCGAATGTGTTGGCGCATCAGGTAGGGTTCGCAGTGGGAGCGCCCGTAGTGTATGAGCTGTCCACCGAGATTCAGGCATCGCTGCAATTGCCCCCGGAGCAGTTTGAGGGGCTGAAACAGGCACTGGTGCAGGAGGTCACGCGTACGCAGGAGGTATTGAAGATTTAGAACTCCACACCCAATTTGAGGCTGCCGCCGTAGCGAGGTCGGTTCGGGTCAGGGTTCTGATCGGCGCGTGGCAGGTGCGCGCTCGCCTCCAGCATCAGGAAGAAACGGTTCACCCGATGGGTCAGCCCCAGTCGCAGGGCGACCTCACGCAGGAAGGCATCCCGCTCCCACTCGGTGCGCTGGAAAGTGAGGGCAAAGAGCGTGGCGGGGGTTAGCTGACTCTGTAGGCTAAGCAGGTAGCGCCGTTCCGCATCGGCTTGCGCCAGTTGCTCCTGTTCGTGGTAGCCTGCTTCGACAGCCCATGCCCCGCGCGCGTAGCGCAGGCGGTAGCTCTCTACCTGCATCGGTTGTGGACGCCCCTGCTGCAGCGGGTAGCGCGCCCACTGACCACCTAAGGTGAGCGCAAACGGGGTGCGCCACTCCCACTCCAGTTGTTGGCTACGCAGTTCGTACCCGCTCCAGCCCTCGTAGAGGCGCTCACTGAGACGCAGCTGCGCACCCTGGAATGGGTTCGCCACAAGTTGATAACCGCGCAGTTGCCCCGCCTGCTCCTGCGCCTGGTACTCGCCGCCGAGTTGCAGCGTGGGATGCAGACGCATCTGCAGTTGAACTTGGGCGGCGCCCTGTGCCGTCTCCTGCTGCCAGCGCTGGCTCAGCTCCACCTTGCCCTGCACGCGCTCAGTGCCCGCCTGAACCGCGACCCGACTCTGCTCGATGCGTTGCTCACCCTCCTGCTGAGTGAGATGGCTCAGTTGCACCGCCTGTCCAATCTCGGCACGGGTCTCGGTCTGGCTACGCTGATGCTCACCCTGCTGGGTAGTGCGCTCCTCGAGGCGCAGGCGGATCTGCTGGTGAGGTTGAAGGCTCAGCGCAAGGCGATCCGACAGGCTCAGGGGCTGATGGGGTTGCTCGGTCAGCTGGCGTTCCAGTTGCAGACTTGCGCGGGGCAGCGTGTAGTCGATACCAGCGAGCCAACCCTCGCGTGCCTGAAGCGGGTTCTGCAGCGCGCGCTGGTGATGCCAGAGCAGGCGGGTGCGCAACGCCTGATCGGCGCGCCACTCGAATCGCGCCTGCGCCTGCTCCTGCCCGTGGGTTAGCCCGTAGGCGCGTGCATCACCGAAGGCGGTGTCCACACGGCTAAGCTGTAGCTCCAGCGCTATGCCCTCAGGCGTCTGCCAGCGCGAGCCGAAGCGAAACAGGGCAGGGGTCTGCTCGCCCCGTGGATTGCGCAGGATGTAGAGTGCCTCGGTCTGACCGTGCGACTGCTCCCAGAGGGCACGGAGGCCCAAATCGGTTTGTGGCGTGCCCGCTTGCGGCTGCACACGCCCCTGCAAGCTCAGCGATGCCGTCCCCCAACGCATCAACTCCGAAGAGAGTGCAATATCGGACGCACTATTTTTCTGCGAGCGACCGGGCTGAATGCGGTAGCCGATGCGCACCGTCGCCTCGCGCCGAATTGGTTCGGCAAAGCGGATCTGCCCCGCTGCGTAATCCATCCAATAGTCGCGCTCCCGCAGCAGCCACCGCTCCCCCAGCAGCACAATCTCGCTGCGCTCCACGATCTGGTTCCAGCCGAGCGTGTAAGGTCCCACGACGCCGCGCCCCTGAAACGACTCACTGACCCAGTCCTGCGCGCGAGCATATGCCAGAATTAGCAAGGGCATCAGCCACGCTAATCGCCGCATACTACCTGTAGTATACCTCGTATTCTGCTACACATGTTCCCAGCAGGAAAATGATGAGGATTACAGCGATTAGCCGCCCACGAAGCAGCCCACCAGCACGCCCACTGTCCAAAGGCTCATATAGAGGGCGATGCACAGGCGTGCCCAGCGGCGTACAAACGCGAGATCGTGGCGGCGATACCACTCCATAAAGCCGATCGCCAGCAGCACAGTTGCCCCTTTGACCCCGAAAAACGCGCTCCATCCAAAGCCCAGCACCCAGTTCATGATGGGATTAAACTCTGTTGCCCATCCGCTGGTAATTAGCCAATAGGTGCTGAGCGCATCCAGCGTGCAAATCACCAGCAGAACCCAGCTCTCTTTCAGCATGATTGGCATCCCCTACAGACAACAGCACATCTTGTGCCACTTAGTGCGTTGCATGGGGGGTTGACAGGGTGCACACAGCGGGTATAATATCCCCCACAATAACCGCAGACAGCAGGCGCCCCGCTTTGCGGGCATAATCCGGGCTTCGGTCCGCCTGCCGAGGGAAAATCGAAGCGTGTAACTTGGGCAGTGTGGCTTGGGTATCCTGCCCGTAGCCTTGTGCCTCGGCGAGCCTGCTGGTCTGCACGGCTCGCTTTTTTGCATTTAACAAGCGGGCGAAGGCACTAACAGGAGGTGAAGCGGATGCCATCCCCTAAAAAGGTGGCGCAAGTAGAGCAGATTCGGCGGTGGCTGGCGCAGTCGCACGGGCAGATATTGACCGACTATCGTGGGCTGACTGTGCGCGAAATCACGGACCTGCGTCGCCAGCTGCGTCGGGCAGGGGCAGAGCTGCGCGTGGTCAAAAACACGCTCTATCGGCTGGCAGTTGGTGAGAACCTGCCCCCCGAACTGGAACCGCATCTTTTTGGTCCCACTGCGGTCGCATTCATTCAGGGCGACGAAGCGGCTGCTGCCAAGGTGCTGGTGGAGTTCATCAAGCAGGCGCGCAAGACGGAGGTCAAAGCGCTCGTGCTGGGGCAGCGGGTCTATCCTGCCAGCGCGGTGGAAGAGCTGGCGAAGCTGCCCTCCCGCGAGGTGATGCTGGCGCAGTTGCTGGGCGCGCTCCAGTCGCCCATTAGCGGGCTGGTCGGCACGCTCTCCGAGCTGATCGGACAGTTCGTGCGTACGCTGCAAGCCGTCGCGGATAAGAAGGCACAAGCCTAACACAAACTCAAAACGGAGGTGACAATACCATGGCAAAACTGACCGCAGAAGAGATTATTCAGGCGATTGATGAGATGACCGTGATGGAGCTGAACGAGCTGGTCAAAGCGCTGCAGGAGAAGTACGGCGTTTCCGCCGCAGCGCCTGTAGCCGTCGCCGTGGCACCAGGTGCAGCCGTTGCAGGCACACCTGCGGAAGCGCCCCCTGCAGAGGAGAAAACCTCCTTTGATGTGATCCTCACCAGCGCAGGTGACCAGAAGCTGCAGGTCATCAAAGTGGTGCGCGAGGTAACTCAGCTCGGTCTGAAGGAAGCGAAGGACC
This sequence comes from Armatimonadota bacterium, assembly GCA_039630445.1. Lineage (GTDB taxonomy): Bacteria > Armatimonadota > Fimbriimonadia > Fimbriimonadales > GBS-DC > HRBIN15. Next base: position 16,274 of record JBCNVA010000123.1, on the reverse strand, counting down.
TGGTGGAAGGTGCACCACAACCTGTCAAGCAAGGCGTCAGCAAAGAGGAAGCCGAGGAGATCAAGCGCAAACTCGAAGAGGTAGGCGCGAAGGTCGAAATCAAGTAGCCTCAAGGATGCCGAAAGTATAAGAGATCAACCCCCCTCCTACGGGTCCCCCTATGCAGTAGGGGGAACCTTACGGAGGGGGCTGGTTCACCGTTTATAACCCAAGTGGCTACCTGTTATTTTTGATTAGCCGAGATTCCTCGCTTCGCTCGGAATGACAGGGTTGTGCTTGGAACGGCAGGGCTTTGCTCGGGATGACAACGCTCCGCTTGGAACAACAGGGCGCTATTTGGAATAGCAGCGTTTCGCTTGGAATGACAGGGCGCTGTTTGGAATGACGGTGCTTCGCTTGGAATGACAAGGCTTTGACGCGGTGAGGCACTTGTCATTCCGAGCCGAAGGCGAGGAATCTCTGGCAAGTGGCAACTTAGGGATAAGCTCGGTTGAATAGAGTCGTTCCCACCCAAACGAAGCCAGCCTTCACTGGCTAAAAACCCGCACAGGCGGGAGGTTCGTTTGTCTGCGAGCGAGTTTACTCAATTAAGCTTTGTGAAGTCCCGAATGGGTATCACGCCTGCTTCTCCTGCTCAGGCTCGGGTGCCATCGAGACGACTGCCGTCTCGCTAAGCGGTGGCTCGCTGGGCGCGGGGCTGACCACTGCAACAGTCCACTCCACCTCACGCCGACGCAAGCTCCAAATCAGCGCGCTCAGCGCCACCAACGCTCCAAACCCCAGCGCCAGCCAACCCTGATTCTGAATCGCTTCGTCCCCAACTGCCAGCAGGCGCACTGCACCGATTACGATCCAACCCAAAAACACCATAAGCGTCCAGCTGACAAAATTGCCCTGCAGGATGCGCCGTCCCAGCCAGAAGCCACATAACACGACAATAGCCCAACCCAACGCATAATCCTGCAGACGCTCACGAATTGTCTCCCAGCTTTCTGCGCCGATAGCCACAGCAGGCGCAAACGCTAATGCGAGCAACGCCAGCCGCCACACGGAGCGGATGTACCGCCGATAAGTGCCCACTGCTGCCAGCGCCAGCCCACCAAATATCAGCGTCGTCAGAGCCGCCATGGCAATCACTTCCAGCCATAGATGCTCCGCATCCAGACTCGGTGGATCCGTTGCAGAGCGATACCTAATCAAGCCCAGCGCTGTGCTTATCAGCAGTGCCACCAGCACGCCCTCACGCATCGCCCTCGGATGGCGCAACGGCGAGTCGGGCGGGGCTTCACCCCAACGCCGCGGGCTGAGCCAAACCGACAGCGGCACCAGATGCCCTAAGCGCAATCGCCAATAATGCGGTTCCAAACCCGCATACAGCGTCGCGATGAGCAGGGCAAGCAGCACCACCAAGATCCCCAGAAAGACCAGCGTGATGAGCAGGTGCATCAGGGGTGGTTCCGCAGGGTTATACTCCGACCACACAAACGCTTTGCCTTGGCTTAGCACAAGCAAAAGCAGCGCCAAGAGTGCAACAGGCAGCGTAGCAAGCACCAACCGCCACGAGAAAGAGGTAACGGTTCCCTCGCGCCATTCCCAGTAGATGACATGGGCGACCAGCCCCATCACAAGCACCACGATCCATGCGGCGGCGAACACCCCCCAGGCACGGAACCGCTGCCGTTCAAAGTACCAGCGCTCGGGCAATTCCCACCAAAGCGAGATATTCTGCGCCGTTGCCCCTTGCACCTCCACGCGCATCCGATAGGGTGCCTCACCAATCCGATGCTGTCGATGCTCATAGGTGAACCAGTAATCAGTGCGGTTCGGGCGCTCCACCGAGTCCGTTTCGATCAATCGCCATGCGCGCAGGTCATACTTTTGCTCCTCTGTCAGATAGCGTTCTGCGAGCTGCTGGGCTTGAGCAGGCGTGAGGGTGACTCGCAGCTTGCCCTGCTCCAGTGGCAGGTTGCCCATTGCTTCCTCGGGCAGCACGCGCTGGAAATCGACCACCCGTCCGTCGACCCCCACCCACACATACCACATCGTGCGCTCCAGCGGGCGGAAAAACCAGACCTCCCAATAGACGGGACTCTCCATCTCCTCCACGATCTGCTCGTACTTGCTCTCTTGACCAAGCTGACGCGCATAGAGGCGGGCGTCCGATTCCTCTGTATGGTTATGGAAGGTGGCGATTGCCTGGTACCCCTGCAGAGGTGCGCCCTTCCGGAGCAGATAAGATCGGGCAATCTGGATGGCTTCAGCGCGATTGGTGTGGATTTCATGGCACCAGTTGCGTTCCTCAGGCTTGGCGGAAAGGCTAATCACCGTTAGGAAACCTAATACGCCTATCAGAAGCGCCCAATCCCAGCGCGTGAGTGGGCGATAGGGGGCAACCGATTCCTCGAGAGCTTGGGGCGCGGGCGCGGTTAGTTCTGAAGGCGGCGCCACACTTTCCACCGAGGGCAGCTGGCGCAATCGCAGATAGGTCACCAGCGCGGGCAGGAACAGCAGCAAAGCCCCCAGCGCCGTGATGAGCGCTGAAAAGCGTAGATAAGGCGCGTCCATGTTCAGATAGGTCGTCGCCGTAATCAGTGCATTATAAGTGTAGTGCGCCGCCATCGGAGCCAGAATGCCGTACTGTGCCGCCAGCCAGCAGAACGCTAAACCCACAGGCAACAGCTCCAGCCCACGCATATAGATCGGCTCTGTCGGGTAGCCGGTGTGCAAGAACGCCCACACCAGACTGCTCCCAAACGCCGCCAGCCAGAACCGCTTCAGCACGCGCCAGAGCAGATAGAGCGCGATCCCCCGAAACATAATCTCCTCTTGGATTGCGGGCAGGGCGCCGTAAAAGAGCGGCTCCACGAACGGCAACGGTGTCACCACCCCGTTGGTGTAGGGCACTTCCAAAGGCACCCAGACACCCAGCCGAAAACCGATTAGATAGACCAAGCAGACATAGGCTAAATGCAGTCCGCTGAAACACAGCCCCACGAACAGGGCGCGAACAGCGCCGTCCGTCACCCAGAACCGCGCCGTCGCCATCTGCGCGAACCGCACACCTCCCAACGGACGCTCGCGCGACAGCCAGTCCGCCACCGCCAAAAGGAGCAACCATGGCAACCCTTCTTGTACCAGAGTGCGCGAAAGGATGCTAAGCAGGCGTTGTGCCAGAAAGGTTGGCTCAGGTTGCGAAGGATCGTAGCCCATCCACCAAAGCGGCGCAAAGTTCAATGCGGTTAGCAAATCGACTGCTATTAGTACCAGCGTTCCATACAGCGCGAACCGCCATGCGAGCGGTTGCCGCCGCACCACCAGCCAGACGAGCAGCCCGATGGCGATCAAGCGAATCGCTAGGTACGCAATCTCGAAGGGGGTCGCAAGGGCGTCGCGTCGGCTCTCCTTCTGACGCTGCTCAAAGTGCCACTTCTGAGGGGTATGCAGCCCGTTGCGATAGTAGCCTCCCACTCGATCACCCAAGACATCTACGCGCAGCCGCAGAGTGGCGGGTGTTGCGCTCCCTTCGGGATATTTGCGCGTCCGATGTTCCCACACGAAGGTATGATCACGCCGATGGGGACGCTGGTATTCATAAGCATGCATCAACCGCCATTCGCTGAGATTGACGCCCAGCGTGCGCGTCAGGAACCGCTCGGCAATCGGGCGTGCCTGTTGCGAGCTGAGCTGCGCTCCTTTTGCCTCCTCAGGCAGCACGATGCCCGCGCTCAGCACCTCGCCTGTGGGCGACACTGTCGCCCAATATTGCGTGCGCTCCCCCTCACGCACCCAGCGACAGGAGAAATACCAGACCCCCACCTGCTCGCGCATGACCGCATCCGCGCGTTCTAAGCCGAGGGTCTTTTCCAGATAACGTTTGGCGCTCTCGTCCCATCCGAACGCGACAGCGCTGTGCCAACCTGTGAGGTCTAAGTCGGGCTGCAGCTGCTTGAGGGCTTCCAAACCCCGCGCCTTCGCCTCACGGGGCGTGATGCGCAGCTCAATACTTGCCTCGGGGAACACGCGCTCGTAGGCAAACCAGAAATACGCGACGCCTGCGATGCCTACCAAGAGCCATCCTGCCACAGCCAACCGGTGCATACCCATAGATTACGCTTGGCGGATGGTCTTTCCCTGCCATCCTCAGATACTCATTTCACAGGATGGCGCATGCGCCACTGCCGTACCAGCTGATTGGGGCGCCACGGCGCACGCAGAAAGAGCGTGCCAATGCTGAAGGCGCGTGCGCCCGATGCCCACAACTCCTCCAAGTCGCGTAGGGTGTAAATCCCGCCCCCTGCGATGAGGGGCAGGCGAGTGGCGCGATGCAAGCGGGCGATCGCTTCACGCACGAAGGGGCGAATCGGCTCACCTGAGACGGCACCACCGCCTAAATGCGCCAGCGGCGAGGGCTTCTCAGGGAACACCAGCTGCCACGGCACAGCGTTAATCGCGTGAATTGCCTCAGCGATCCCCTCTAACGCCTGCGCGATCTCCACATAGGGCTGGTCGTAGCCCACCTTCACGATCAGCGGATGCCCTGCGTGGCGCAACGCCTCAGCCAGCCCAACTACATGAGCAACCGTCGAATCGTGGGGCACATTTGGGCAGGAGGCGTTCAGCTCGATGGCAGTGAGTTTCAAAGGGGCTAACAGGCAAGCGAACTGCGCCGCCTCCGCCACCGAATCGGCGTAGACCGAAACAATCGTCTGAAGTCCCATCCGCTGCATGCGCGGGTAGCAGGTGCGAATCCACCACTCGATGCCGGGGTTGGTCAGCCCGACAGCGTTCACTGTGCCGCCGGGGATCGGGCGCACGCAGCGCCATGGGGCATACCAACGCAGATTCCCCTTACGGGGGTGCAGAGTGAGCGTTTTGACCACGATGGCGAACTCGTGCGGGTTCAGAAGCCTCAGCCAGCGCAGAGGGTATTCCCACCACCAGCCACGCCCATCAAAGCCCAGCGCCCCACTTCCTGTGAGGAACTCCACCTGTTCGCCGTTCGAAAGCCGAATCATGGAAGGTTCGGTATTGTAAGAGGCGCGTCCATGCGCCTGCAAACCGTCGTAGCGAATTATACCAGCCCCACGAGTCGTCTTTAGATTGGGTATCCTGCATAGGGAGGGGCAATGAGCTTTACGGAGCCGATCTACCTGTTGCTGCTCATCCCGCTGTGGGGATGGGTATTGTGGACAGGTCGGCGGATGCTGGGCGTCAGCCGCGCCCGACGGCGACTCATCCTGGCGTTGCGCCTGTTGCTTGTGCTGCTGGTGGTGCTTGCGCTGGCGGGCTGGACAGGCGTAATGCCCTTGCGCAAGGTCTGCACCGTGTTCGTGCTGGATGAATCGGCGAGCGTGTCTGAGCAGGGGCGTGAAAAGGCGCGCGCCTTTGTGCGTGAAGCGCTCGCCCACGCCCCGAACGAATCGCTGGCTGCACTGATTGCGTTCGGTGAGGAACCGCTTATCGAGTGGATGCCTGCCCCGCGCAAGGAGATGACGCCCATTCTGTCGCGTCCAAACCCTGACGGCACCGACATCGCGAGCGCGCTGCGCCTCGCACTGGCAGCGTTCCCCGATGGCTACGCCAAGCGCATCGTGCTGCTCAGCGATGGCAACGAGACGGTCGATGATGCGCTTGCGGTCGCCCAGGTTGCCCAGATCGAAAATGTGCCTATCGATACGGTTGTGCTGCCGACAGGCAAGCCCGATGCGGATGCACTGATCGAATCGCTGGAGGCGCCCGCACAGGTCAAAGTCGGCGAACCCTATCAGGTGCGGATCGTGGTGCAATCGCGCGGGCATGCCGAAGGCAAAATCGTGCTGGATCGCGACGGCACTCCCCTAAAAAGTCTGCCTGTGCGCCTGACGCCAGGCGTCAACACCGTCACGACCACCTTGCGTGCTGACAAGGCGGGCGTGCAGCGCCTTCGCGCAGTACTGGAAGTTGCTCCTGATGCGGAAGCACGCAACAACCTCGGACTGGCGCTCGTGCGCGTGCAGGGCAAACCCCATGTGCTGATTGCGGAAGGCAAGCGCGGTATCAGCGACGGACTCGCGCTCGCGCTCAAAACGGCACAAATTGATGTCACGCGCGTGGACACGCTGAACTTCCCAGCACAACCCGAAGAGCTGCAGAACTACGACGCGATCGTCCTAAACGACTACCCTGCCACCGCGTTCAGCCCGCAGCAGATGCTGGCGTTGCAGACCGCTGTGCGCGACACGGGCATCGGGCTGGTGATGATTGGTGGCGAGCAGTCCTATCAGCCGGGAGGCTACTATGGCACGCCGATTGCCGAGATGCTGCCCGTGGATCTGAACATCCGCCACCGCAAGGTGTTCCACGCAGCCACAGTCATTTTGATTGTGGACGCATCGGGCAGCATGAATAAGTACTGGGGGCAACATAAGGTGGCGCACTTAGCCGCCGAGGCGTCCATCCAGACCTTGAAGATGCTGCGCCCTGCCGATCGGTTCGGCGTGATTATCAGCAGCCACGGCTCCGACTGGCTGCTGCCCGAGATGGCGCGCACGAACGCCGATCCGTTTGGGTGCGAGGGACGCCAGTTCCAGGGTTGTCACGGGCGGCGGGCAGGTCAGCCGCCAAGCGCCATTTTCCCCGCTGAGCAGCGCGATGAGATTATCGCCGTGCTACAGCGCGTGTACGGCACAGGAGGCGGCATCTTTGTGCGTGGCAGTTTGGAGATGGCACTTCGTGGGATGAGTACCGAGCCGCCAAACCGCGCGCGCCATATCATCATGCTGGCGGATGCGGATGACTGTGATGAGCAAGAGGGCAGTGTGCAGCTCGCCAAGCAGATGCGGGCGATGGGCATCACGCTGAGCGTGGTGGCGTTCGGCGACGGCTCAGCGACCAGTTTCTTGAGGCAGCTCGCACGGGCAGGCGGCGGGCGATTCTACCAGACAGTCGACCCCCATTCGCTCCCGCGGCTGTTCACCTCCGATGTGAGCCAGATGACGCGCCAAGCCATCGAGGTGGGTGCGTTCCTTCCGAAGGTGGTCGCCACTGACGAACGGCTTCAGGGCATCGACTGGAGCCGTGTGCCGCCGCTGCTGGCGTACAACCTCGTGTCGGAGCGCCCGCTGGCACAGACGCTGATGCGCACCCACAAAGATGACCCCCTCCTGGCAGTCTGGCGCTACGGATTGGGTACGGTGATTGCCTTCACTTCTGATGCGCAGCCACGCTGGTCGCAGCGCTGGTTCGGCTGGCAGGATTTTATGCCCTTCTGGGCGCAGGTTATCCGTAGCGCGCTGCGCCCCTCCCCTCAGCCGAATTTAGGTCTGCACGCGACGGTGCGCCAGGGGCAAGGTGTGGTGGAGCTGCAAGCCTTCACTCCTGAAGGCGAGCCGCTGAACCACCTGAATCCCCAGCTAACGGTCACCTCCCCTTCGGGCAAGCGGCAGGTGCTGACGATGCAGCTGGAGCGTGCAGGACGATACTACGCGCGGTTCCCAATTCGCGAGCGCGGGCTTTACCAGATCAGCACGGAGGGCGACTTCGGCAGCGGCAAGCGCACCGTGCTGCATACCTCGCTGGCGATTCCCTACCCTGTGGAGTACCGCTTCTCTCGCGAGAACCGCGCGCTGCTGGAGCAGCTGGCAGCGATCACAGGTGGGCGGCTCAATCCAGCACCTCGCCAAGCGTTTGACCTGCCACCGCGCCGGCAACCCGCGACGCGCGACCTGTGGAGCCTTGCCTTGCTGCTAAGCCTTTTGCTGCTGATGGTAGACATCTCGGCGCGTCGTATAGTGATCACGCTGCCCGAGGCGGTGGCAGCGGTCTGGGCACGGCTGCGCGTGCGTCGCCCGCGACGCCAACCCGTGCTGGCAGGTGTCCAACGCCTGCAGACGGTCAAGGCGCGCGCCGCCACACGCTGGAACCGCGTGGGAAGTGCAACCCCGCAACGCACGCAGCCCACTGTATCCTCAACACCTGCTCAGCCAGTTGCCACCGCGCCGCCACCATCCGCCCATGCGCCACCCGACACTCCACCTGCACGCTCCCCATCGGGAGACGCAACGCTGGACAGGCTCCTGCAACGCAAACGGCACAGGCGTTAGCCATAACCCCTACCGATCAGCGGAGCCAACGCCGTGATGGCGTCGGCGAGACGCCGACGCTACGAACATGCCGCGATGCGTCGGCGGGACACCAACGCTATGAACACGCCGCGATGCGTCGGCGGGACGCCAACGCTACGAACACGCTGCGATGTGTCGGCGAGACGCCAACGCTACGAACGCGCCTGCGTAGCGTCGGCGTCCCCGCCGACGATAACAACACTTGAAATGGTAAGTGGTATAATAAAGCGTTGACACCAACTCTACTTGAAACGCAGGATTAGGGTTGGCTCCAGCGGGTAGCAGCCCATCTGGGCGCCATAGATGGCGATGCCACCGGGCAGCTCAGGGGGCACAATCAGGCGCAGGTGCACCGTGTGGTCCCGTTGGAGCTGTGCCCGTAGGGATGGGGTCAGCGCCAAAGTCGCTTCACGACGGTAGCCATAGGAGCCACGCTCCACACCCGCCCAATGCGACAGCACCCCGCGTGCATCGGCAGGATCATCAGGCAGCTCCCAGGTCGCCACGCGCTGCCCGTTTATTTCCACCTGCACGCGCGAAGGGAACTTCTTGCCATCGGTTTGAGGATAGTCGGCAGGATGGATGCGCTGCGCCCAGTCTACTTTCTCGCGCCCCGCCTTCGCACTGACCTCCATCATCAGCGTGAGGCGCTCCAGTCGCTCAATCGGAGCATTGTCAGGCAGGCGTATGGCATACTCCACAAAGCCGTGCCCGCGTCCGTAATGCTTGCCCGCGATGGGCGTGGCGGGTGCATTCTGCTCGCTGAACTGGCTTTGCACATAATCGTTGGGACGGAAGCGCACTGCCAGACGGCGCGAATCGAGCCATTCCGCAGGCGGTATCTCTTCCAGCGCAACCGCCCACTGCGTGTAGTTGACATGCACCCGCTTGCCCCGCTCATCCTCCAGCCAAGCGACCAGCGTCGCCAGCGCAGGCTGATCAGGTAAGGTCAGCTCCAGCGTCGCTAAGGGCGTCAACCGATAGGGGGGCGCGCCCGTGATTCGTTGACCCACCACCTTGCCCCGATGGCGGTTGCCCAGCGCGTCGATCCAATCCAGCCGATAGCTGAGATAGAGCGGTTTGTCCACCCACCGCCCCGAAAAGTGGCTGAACAGGAGGGGCACTTGCACCTGCTCACCCCGCTTCGCCCGCTTAATCGCAGGCACATCGATCACCAGAAAGTCCTCCGCAAACAGGTCCGCAACACCCATCCCTTCCGCCCAGAAGTCGAAGCCGAACTCTTTGGGCGAGCGGTCGTAGTTATAAACCCCGTTATGCTCCCACTCGATATCGGTCAGCTCGGTGTAGGTGTAGCCGACCAGTTTGTCGAGGCTGCGCAGGGTGTTCACGACGGCGAGATTGCCCCATGACCAGTCGCCATCCCCGTCGCCCGCCGCGTGGTAGCTGAACTCGTTGTTGATAAACGGCTCCCCCCGACTCGCACGCCCATCGATATAGTTCCAGCCCTTGCCTGCGCCGATTTCGCGGGCGTTAACTTGCTGAGAGAGCGCTCGGAAGCCGTCCACATCGCGTCCGTACCAGTGGAACGAGTTCAGGTCGGTCTCCAGATGCGACCAACCCGAGTTGTCGTGAATGAGGCGCGTGGGGTCTAACTGCCGCGCGAGGCGCACCATCTGCAGCACCCAGTCCACCCGATGGCTGCGCTCCGCGTTCGCCAGCGTGCCGATGCCCCACTCCTCGTTGAATAGCGTCCAGATAATCAGGCTCGGATGGTTAAAATCGCGCTCGATCTGGTCGCGCATGGTGCGCTCAAAGAGCTGGCGGGCGCGTGCCGTCAGCAGGTAGGCACACGGAATGTCCGCCTGGATCAGCATGCCGAGCCTGTCCGCCCAGTAGAGCTTGCGCGGTTCATCCGCCTTGATGTGGATGCGCAGCATATTGAACCCCGCCCGCTTCGCCAGCTCAATATCGCGCTTGAGGAACTCATCATTCGGCGCGGTGTATATCCCGTCTGGATTGAAGGACTGATCCAGCACGCCGCGCAGGTAGATAGGGTTGCCGTTGAGCAGCACAAAGCTATGCTCCGAGTTGCCGTACCTGCCCCAGCGGACAGTGCGAATGCCAAAATAGCCGCGCACGGTGTCCAGCGGGGGCAATGCGTTGCGTCCGCGCCGCTCGGGCAGCAAACGCACCACGAAGGGGTAGAGAGTGGGAGTTTCAGGCGTCCAAAAGCGCGGGTTCGGCACGCGCAAGGTGATTTCAGTCTGAGTTTCATCAGGCAGCAGCACCGCCTGCGCTGTGGGAAAACGCCGATTCGGCGAGGAAACGCTCACTATCAAGGGGGAATCCACGCGCCCCCGATCAATTTCTATCTCGATTCGGACGACGCCTGTCGGCACGCCTTGCGCGTCGCCTTCGGGCAGGATGCGCCACTTTTTGATGCACGCCTCACCTGTCGCCTCCAGCCAGACGGTTTGCCAGATGCCACTGGTGCTGGTGTACCAGACGGGGATCTGCTTGCCCAGTGGGGTTTCAGGGTCGGTGCGGTCCTCCACGCGCACCACGAGGCGGTTCGGACGATCAAAGCGCACCTGGGGCGTGATATCGAGCCGAAACTCGGAGTAGCCCCCTTCGTGCTCACCCACCGAGTGCTCGTTCACCCACACCTGCGTTTTCCAGTCCACTGCACCGAAACAGAGCCAGATGCGCTTGCCTTGCCAGTTGCTTGGTAGGCTGAACTCGCGCCGATACCATGCGACGCCTTTGTAATCGGTGCGCTGGATGCCGCTGAGCTTACTCTCCCAGCCGAAGGGCACACGGATGGTGGTCTCAAACGGTTGCTCGCGCGTTTGCCAGCGCTCGGTCAGCCCCTTATCGTCAGGATCAAACTGGAACTCCCAGATGCCGTTGAGAGGTTGCCACGCTTTGCGTTCAAAATCGGGGCGCGGATGGGGGATCTCCGCGCTCGCCAGCATCCATGCAGCCGCCATCACCGTTATCCCTATGCCTAACACGGTCTCTTCTGATGGAGCATTTTACCCCTTATCCCCTTCGCCCGCGCTGGGCGAGGGTCGCCACGACAATAACGATGCCCGTGAGCATTAGGCGACTGGCTTCGGGCACGGCGTTAATGCTGAGTATCTTGTCTAAGTACCCGATGGTCAGGACACCCAGCAGGGTTAGCCCGACACCGCCGCGCCCGCCCATCAGGCTGGTGCCACCAATCACCACCGCGGCGATAGCAGTCAGCTCATAGCCGATGCCCGCTTCGGGGTCGCCCTGCTGCTCCTGCGCTGCCTGACACATCCCTGCTACTGCTGCGAACAGCCCACAGGCGATATACGCTTTCAGTTTTGCTATTGGCACGGGCACGCCCGATAGCCGTGCTGCCTCCTCGTTCCCGCCAATGGCATAAAGTTCGCGCCCCCAGCGATGGCGACTCAGAGCGAGCCAAGCGATCGCTGCACATATCAGAAAGATGACCGTCACCAGCGAGAGGTTGTCGCCCAGTATACGCGAGTCGATGAAGCGAAAAATGGAGGGAACCCCCACATACTGATAGGTTCCGTCGGGGTTGGGGATAGCGGTGGACACCTTCATGCCGCCGCTGATGGTCTTTGCCAGCCCGCGCGCGAACACCATCATCGCCAGCGTCGCGATGAACGGCTGAAGGCGTCCCCAGGCGACGAGCATGCCCGACGCACCCCCGCACGCCGCGCCGATAAGCAGGCACAGCGGCACCGCCAGCAGGGGCGACCAACCCCAGTGGATGCTCATCAGCGCGAAGCAGACCGCCACCAGCGCCACCACGCTGCCCACCGAGAGGTCGATCCCGCCAGAGATAATCACCAGCGTCATGCCGCAGGCGAGGATGCCGTTCACCGATGCCTGCCGCAGCGCGTCGCGATGCGTGCCAATCTTGAAAAACGCACCCTCCGCATTAAAAATCACGCCCAGCAGCAGCACCAGCAGCAATGCCAGCAGCGCCCGCCCCACGGGACTGGTCAATACCTGCAGAAATATGGGCAATCGGCTATGCTGCACGCCCTTTGAACGGTTCACAAGCAGGAGATTTCGGGCTTAGGGCATCCGTTCCTGCGCAGGGTGCGGGGATGACACGACCGAACTGCCCATCGCGGCAGCCAGGATCGCATCCGCCGAGGCATTCGCGCGGGTGAACTCCGCTGTAATCCTGCCCCGATGCATCGCCACAATCCGATCGCTCAACATCAGCAGTTCAGGCATCTCTGAGGTGATAAGCAGGATCGCGATACCCTCATCAGCCCATCGGTAGATGAGTTCGTAAATCTCGCGCTTCGCGGCAACATCGACGCCGCGCGTCGGCTCATCCAGGAGAAGCACCTGCGGGCGGGTTTGGAGCCACTTGGCAAGTGCCACCTTCTGCTGGTTGCCCCCAGAGAGCGTGTCCACTGGAGCGTCCAACGAAGGCGCTTGCAGGCGCAGCCGATTTGCCCAGTAGGTGGCAACTTCGCGTTCCAATCGAGGTCGGCGCCAGCCGAAGGGTGTCAAGCGTTTGAGGTCTGCCAGCGTGATGTTCGCCATCACCGAGAGGGAAAGCACCAACCCTGTCGCCTTTCGATCGTTGGTCAGCAAGGCGATGCCGTTTGCGATTGCCTGCTGGGGCGAGTGGATCGTGACGGGCTTGCCGTTGAGCCGTATTGTTCCCCGCGCCAGCCTGCCGTAGCCGCCGAACAGCCCCATAAGCAGCTCGCTTGCACCTGAACCCTGCAGCCCCGCAATGCCCACAATCTCACCTGCCTCCACAGACAGCGAAACCGAATCGACAGGCGGTCTACCTCCATGCCTTCGGCTCAAGACGGTGAAGTTCTCCAGCTGAAGGCGCGGTGGGGCAGACGCCGCACGGACGGGCTGCGCCCGCCGCGATTCGCCCGCCCACCAACCTTCCAGCTCGCGCCCCACCATCCAGTGAATGAGCATCTGAGTGGAGACTTCCGACGCGGGCGCGGTCTGCACCCGCCGTCCATCTCGCAGCACCGTGATCCGATCGGCAAGTCGCTCAATCTCCTCCAGTCGGTGCGTGATATAGACCACGCCGCAGCCGCGTGCTTTGAGGTCAGCGATTAGGCGGAACAGGCGCTCCACTTCAGGCGCGCTGAGTGCACTGGTCGGTTCATCCATAATCAGCACGCGCGCCTTCTGACCTAACGCCTTTGCGATTTCTATCAGTTGCTGGGTCGCAAGGGGCAACTCCTCCACAGCTCGATCCACATCTATCTCCACGCCAAGCTGATCGAGCAGCGCCTTCGCCCTAACGCGCTGGTCGCGCTGGCGCACAAACCCCGCCGAAGTGAGCGGTGTACCCAGAAAAAGGTTGTCCACCACGCTCATCGAAGGCACAAGCGACAGCTCCTGATGGATGGCAACAATCCCCTGTGCAGCAGCTTCCAAGGGCGAATGGAAGCGAACGGGCTTGCCTTCGATCTCGATCGTGCCCTCATAATCGCTGTAGACGCCTGCCAGAATCTTGACGAGCGTGCTTTTGCCCGCCCCGTTTTCACCTGCCAGCACATGCACCTCGCCCGGATAGATTTCGAACGAAACCTCCTGCAGCGCGGGCACGCCTCCAAACCGCTTGCTGATGCCCACCATCCGAACAAGCGGGGGCTTGGACTCAGCAGGTATGGCACGATTTGGCATCACCAGCTTATCCTATCTACCTGCGCCGAAGTTTATCAGCGTGTCTACATTATAACCCAAGTTGCTAATGGTCTGCCATTCTGAGCGGAGCGGGAGAATGCCACCCAAAACCGCTGTCGCCATTCGGGTCAAAAAGCAGGAATCGAGGGGGTAAGGCGCGAAATTAAAAAAACGCGGGCTGATAAAGGCAGAGCTGAGCATGCTGACGAACCCGCGAAAATCTAAAAAACGGAGGAGAGTGATGCGCTATGCCGACTGTAGCGATTACACTGGATTGTGAAGCAGCCGATTATCCGCGCTGCTATACCCGCGACTACATCAAAGTGGCTGAAGAGTTCACCATCCCCCTCACTTGGATGATCCAGGTCTCTGGCAAAGACCCTATGGGCAATGTGCAACTTTATTATCGGGAGTATCTGCATCGGATTCCCTCGTGGCACGAGTTTGGGCTGCATCTCCATTTTGAGGATCAGAACGGGCGTTATGTGGAGGATCCGCGCGAGCGTGGCGAGATGATCCAGATGGGCAAGGACATGCTGAAGCAAGCCCATATCAAGCCGACCGCCTTTCGCGCAGGCAGCTACGCCCTAATACCGCCTGACCTGAAGTATCTGGAGGATATGGGCATTCTGGTGGATAGCAGCGCAATTCCAAACGCCGATTACAAGATGTTTGTGGATTGGGATGGTGCCCCCTCGCGCCCCTATCACCCCTCGTATGAGGACCTGCGCAAGCCGGGCGAGGCGAAGATTCTGATGGTGCCAATTGCCACCGCGAACGGCAAAATCGCCTATCTTGATCAGGGCTGGGAAGTTGTGCGCCCGATTCTGGAGCATCATCTGGAGGCGGGCACGCCTGTTATCTGCCTCGGCGGCTATGACTATCAGGACAGCACCGAGGCGCTGCGCGAGGCGATTCTGTTGCTCAAGAAGCACAACGCGCGCTTCACCACGCTCACCCAGATTGTGTCGGAGTTCACGCTATGATCGACGCACGCTGGCAGCGACTGGCAGAGGTGTTGACGCACCATTCGGTGCGAGTTCAGCCGGGCGAGCGGGTGCTGATCGAAGCGATTGATATGCCGCCAGAGTTCGTTGCGCTGCTCGCCCGCACGATTGCCCAGGCAGGCGGCGTGCCCATCGTGGACATCAAGAGCAGCCTCGTGCTGCGCGCCCTCTATCAAACCGCCAGCGAGGATCAAATTCGCTTTATTGCGGGGCTGGAGCGGACGCGCATGGAGGGTGTGCAAGGCTATATCGGGTTGCGCGGCACGCCCAACTTCGCCGAGATGTCCGATGTACCTGCCGACAAGATGAAACTGGTGCGGCAACTCTGGTGGACACCTGTTCATCAGGAGGTGCGCGTGCCCAAAACCAAATGGGTGGTGCTGCGCTGGCCCACCGTGGGGATGGCACAAGCCGCCAATATGAGCACCGAAGCGTTCGAGGAGTTCTACTTCCGGGTCTGCACCCTCGATTACGCCCGCATGGAGCGCGCTGTGCAGCCGCTGGTGGAGCTGATGCAACGCACGCGCGAGGTGCATATCAAGGGACCTGGCACCGACCTGCGCTTCTCCATCGAGGGCATCGGTGTCGTGCCCTGCTTCGGCTTGCGCAACATCCCCGATGGCGAGTGCTTCACCTGCCCCGTGCGCGATTCGGTAGAGGGCGAGATCACCATCAACACGAACAGCGTGTACGAGGGCAACCTCTACCGGGATATTCGGCTACGCCTGCATCGGGGCAAAATCGTGGAGGCGACCTGCGCCGACGACGGCGACCGCCCTGGTGCAGGTAACCCACGTAAGCTGAACGCGATTTTGGACACCGACGAGGGCGCACGCTACATCGGCGAATGGTCGCTCGGCTTCAACCCGCACATCCTCTACCCGATGAACGACACCCTGTTTGATGAGAAAATTGCCGGTTCGTTCCACTTCACGCCAGGCAACGCCTATCAGGAGGCGGACAACGGCAACCGCTCGTCGGTGCACTGGGATCTGGTGGTGATTCAGCGTCCCGAATACGGCGGGGGCGAGATCTATTTCGATGGGCGACTGGTGCGCAAGGATGGGCTATTCGTGCTGCCCGAGCTGCAGGGGCTGAACCCCGACCAGCTAAGCGTGTGAATGCAGAGCGCATGGGGTATACTATGAGCGCTATGATTGAGGCGCCGATCCCAACCTTGCCCAAACTGGAACTGCCCACCGACGACGACATCCCGATGGAAAACGCCTGGCACCGCATGCAAATGGACCTGCTCATCGAAACCCTGCTCTACCACTGGCGCGACCGCCACGACTTCTTTGTCGGTGGCAATATGTTCATCTACTACAGCCTCGAACAGGCACAAAGCGTGATCGAAGGACGCCCGCTCTATCGCGGACCCGATTTCTTTGTGGTCAAGGGGGTGGACGGCAGCAAGCCGCGTGATTGCTGGATTGTGTGGGAGGAGGGGGGGCGTTATCCGGATGTGATTATAGAGTTTTTGTCGCCGACGACGGCGGAGCGGGATAGGCGGGAGAAGAAGGCG
>JBCNVA010000122.1:0-8957 GCA_039630445.1 Armatimonadota bacterium | reverse complement strand
TAAGGGTACAGCCCCCAGTTCTTGCACAGCCGCGCGAATTTGGGGGGTGTAATCGGGGGCAAGCACGAACACCTCCGCGCTGTGCGCTTTCAAATCGCGAATCAGCGCACCCCGAAAACTCACAATGCTGGGCGCATAAGGCGAAATGAGCGCTATCCGCTTAGGTTTTGGGCAGATATGCTGATACCCTTCTGGTTTAGCAGTTGAATGTAAAGCTGTTCCCATCGATCTACGATCCGTTCAAGCTCGAAATTTGCCACCACATGCGCGCGTCCTGCCTGTCCCATCGCTTGGCGTTCGGTAGGGGACAAATTCATAATTTGCTGCATTGCCTCGGCAAGTGCCTGTGGCTGCCGTGGTGGCACTAAAAGCCCTGTCTTGCCGTGCAGCACTATCTCACTGTTACCACCCACATCGGTCGCCACGATGGGCAGCGCGCAGGCAGACGCCTCCAAAAGCGCATTCGACATCCCTTCCCATGCAGAAGCCATTACAAAGGCATCGGCGGCGTTGAGGAGTTCAGGGATATCCGTGCGAATCCCCAGTAAACGCATCTGCTGACCAAGCTCCATGCGCTCAATGGTAGCCTCGATGGAGTTTTGGAGTGGTCCCTTGCCTACAATCAGCAAATAGGCACTTGTGGGATAGGTTTTCACAACCTGGTGGAACGCCTGCAGCAGGTTTGGATAGTCCTTCTGCGGCTCCAGCCGTCCCACGGTCAGCCAGACAAAGCGATCCCCTACACCCAACTGCTCGCGTAGTGTGCCGCGTATTGTGGGATTGGGCGCAAAGCGAGCGGTATCAATGCCATTTGGCACATAGGTAATCTTGTGCGATGGCACCACGCGACGCTGGATATAGCCCTCCATCCCCGCCTTGCATACCTGCGTGGTTAGATCACATAGGGGATCGGTGAGGCGGTATGCCCATTCGCGCCAGCGCCCTCCCTCGTTTATATTCCGCGCGCTGCAGATAAGCACTGGCATCGGGCTAAACAGGCGACAAATTCGCGCCAGTAGGTTTGCATGTACCATAAATGAGTGGACGATAGTGGGACGCATGCGGCGTACGAGAACAGCAAGACGCCAAATAGCGCGGGGGTCAGGCACTTTGCGGCGCATGCGCAGATTGTAAACGCGGATACCTGCGGCTTCTAACTCGTCTACATAGGCCGCAGGCGGCAGCATCGAGGCGACACTGACCACCCAGCTCCGCTGCTTGAGACGCAACGCTAGGCGCGTTAGTTGTGTCTCTGCACCGCCGTATGCTAAGCCCGTTGTCACAACCAGCAGCTTTTTCATCGTCCATGAGATTGTATTTTCCGAGCGTGAGCGAAAAGTTTGTCCCTGCACCGAGTGGCGCTACTGTCGTTCGCGACAATCCCCCCCATAGAGAGAGCAATTACAGGTACAACCACCTTTGCCCGATGTCGGATGCCCGTGCCAAAGTTACCTGTGCCTAAGGCGAAGGTTACGATTACCGTAGCAACAATTACTGTCACCCACTGTGCAGCCGTATTATTGAGGATTCGGTGTCGCCCACGCCAGAACAACCACGCAAAGTAGATATACAAAACAGCGTCCAGCAACCCTATTGTATGATGCGCTGATCGCACGTCCCAGAGGAAAGGTGAAAACAGAAAATAGATGACGCGTACAGGAAGTTTCAGCATAATGTCCGCAGGCGCTTGCGGAAGCAACCACTGTGGATAAGAAGCATCTCCACTAAAGGCATAAGCTGCGCTGGCAATCAGCATCTCAGCGGAAACAGTTTCATAAATAGAGCCAATCTTTGGGAGTGACAGATCAGCAGTAAACACATACAACAAACCTGCGAGCGCTACAACCAGCACGAAGCCCGCGGTAAGGTTAAGCCGATTGCGAAGCAGCAGGCGCAGCGTGAGTATTGTATGGCTGAAAACAAGTATCCCGAGAAACGCAAGCCCAACAATCACCATCGCCCCGTGATAGAGGGTCGTCGCTGTAACTCCAACGACTATCAGCAGCAATGCTAATAGGTTAGGTCGATGTACCCATTGTATCACCCCCAGCAGCGCTATTGAAAAGAAGAACCAAATATATGCTTCGCGCATCGTGAGCGCCGAGTAGAGGTTAAGCGTGGGGAACATGGCAAGCCACCATCCTGCGCGTCGGGCAAGACATTCGTCCTTCCATAGGTGGAACGCGATTAGGCTACCTAATGCAACCGTGAGGGTGCCCGCCATCACACTCAGGGCATGCGCAGCCAGCGTATCTATACCCGTAATCCGATAGAGTAGAGCGATCACCCAGCTGATAAAGTAGGAAGTATCTTCAGGGAGTGGAGGCATAGTAGGATACCGTGCCCACTCTTGGGCGAACTGCTGAAAGCTGAGTGCATCTGCCTGACTGTCGGGTAAAGCATATACATAACAGTTGATGATTGCCAAGCTGGCTCTGAAGGCAAATGCTACCCATAAAAAGATTGTCATCCATCGATATTGGAATGTGACAATCTTCACCATCAATCCTGTCAGAACCAGCAGAGTAATTCCCGCCAGTGGCTCCACACTTATCCTCCGTCATCGAGTTTACCCTCAAGGGTGTAGAGATGGTGGGCAATGACCTGATAGGTACATCCTTGTGTGGTTCACAGTACGCCTCAAGAGTTAGATGTCTTAGCCAGATCAACAGGTTGGCTACCATGATGTATGCCTAACGCATTCAGATACTGGTTAGCGATTTTATCGACAGAAAAATCTTGGGCGCGTCGGCGTAGAGCCTCTCGATCTACGGGACGCTGTAGGGTTTGCAAGATGGCTTCTGCTAGCGCTTCTGGATTGCCCACAGGAGTTAGTATACCCCAGCGTCCATCTTCCAGAATCTCACGCGCACCACCAGGACTATCCGTTGCGATGACAGGGATCCCACAAGCCAGTGCCTCCACAAGCGCATTCGGAGAACCTTCCCATCGGGATGGCAGTACAAACAGAGTCGCGCGTGCCATATAGCGATAAGGGTTTGGATCGAAGCCCGGCATCCAAACCCGCTGCTGCAACCCCAATTGCTCCACAAGACGCTCCAGTTCGGCGCGCTGCTCACCCTTACCCAGAATAATCAGACGACAAGGCATGTGCCGATTCACTTGGGCTATGGCGCGGATGAGAGTGGCAAAATCCTTCTGTGGAGAGAGTCGCCCCACACTAAGCACGATGGGCATCGATGAGTCTTGAAACCAAGGATGTTCAACGGGCTGCTGCGCTAGCATGCATAATTCCCTATCAACAATAGGGTTCGGAATATGCCGAATCTGTGATGGGGGCAATTTCAGCAGGTGGCTAAGTTCTGAGACGACATGTCGTGAATTAGCAATGATCAAATCAGCATAACAATACAGACGCATAGATACTAATGTAATTTTTACACTCAGCAATTTTAAATTTTTTGCTTGGCTGATGGGTGCTATTGTCTCGCGAACAGCTAAGCGCGTTCTGACAGCTGCAGCGTGCCGAGCAACGATGGCAATGACATTGGCGTGCGACATTGTGGATAACAGTACATCAGGACGCTGCTGGCGCAGGTAGTGTATTAAGCGTGGCAAGCTTCGCAGCACGCGATGCGTCTTCAGGTCCACGATTCCCACTTCAGGAGGCACCTGATTCAAGTAGGGACCTCTTGCTGACGCCAGCACAAGGTCCACACGAATGCCGCGGTGCGCAAACTCACGCGCAAGCCGCACCGTCACACGCTCAGCTCCACCACCAGAAAGGTCAGGCAGAAAAAGAGCAGTATGTACATCTCTCATTTCTGCCCACCGACATGTGTATGTATCATCTCTGTAAATACCATGCCTGAAACATCAAAAACTTCCAAAGAAGATATTCCCAATTGCTTATTTCATTTAAGTGCTCGTGCCAATAGCGTCTGATGGCGTAAGGGCGCAGTAAGCCCGATCGACGCAAGCTGGTTTCACTTAACAGCTCCTCGGCCCACTCACGCAAGGGTCCTCTCAGCCATTGGTATAATGGTATACCAAAGCCTGCTTTGGGTCGTTCGACAATCTCTGGAGGAACATACCGATAGAGAATCTGCCGTAATATCCATTTTCCCTTTCCTTCACGCACTTTAAGGTGAGATGGAAGTCTCCAAGCATACTCCACGATACGATAGTCGAGAAGGGGCGCGCGAGCTTCTAACGAAACAGCCATCGTGGCACGATCAACCTTAACCAGGATATCATCGGGCAAGTAACTCAGGGCGTCGATAGTGCACATCGCCGTATAGGCATCGCGGCTATTGATTTCTTTCCTAAAGAGCGCAAACTCCGTATGTTGATCAGCGTACAAAAACTCGCGCGGGTCGAGACCGTTCGTTATCATGAATTGATATACATTTTCAATTGTGGGATTAGACAATTTAAGTATTTGAACGAGACGTTGTTGGTGATGATAGGCGAGCCGTTTCTCAGTGAAAAACTGGCGGTATCGTCTGGGTGTAAGATGATTCAGTAGCGTGGTAGGCGTTATCTGGAGTAGAGAAAGCAGCAATCGCCTGAGCCGATAGGGTATTTTAGCGAAGCGTTGCAGGTGTTGGGTCAGTGCAACAGTAAGAGGGTAGCGTGGGTATCCTGCAAAAAGTTCATCGCCCCCATCTCCTGATAAACATACAGTCACCGTATTGCGTGCCAGCCGAGCAACTAAATAGGTTGGCAATTGTGAAGGGTCAGCAAATGGCTCATCATACACTTGTGGCATTATGGGAATAATCTCTTGCACCTCCGCAGGTGTAAGATAAAGTTCAGAATGGTTGGTACCTAAATGTGTTGCAACCGCTTTGGCATACGGTGCTTCATTATAGTGGGCTTCGTGAAAGCCTATCGTGAATGTATACACTGGTGTCGAGGATTCCGCCTGCATCAGAGCAACCACCGTAGAGGAGTCAATTCCCCCCGAAAGAAAGGCTCCCACAGGCACATCTGCCACCATCTGACCGCGTATGGATTGCCTGAGCAGGTCATCGAGCTGATCCACCGCTTCATGCACATCGCGTACGCTGACGGAGGGTTCGAGCGGTAGCGACCAATAGGGCATGGGGTCAGGAAGCAGCTGCTGGTATATATCCTGCTCGCGCACAATTACCATCGTGCCGGGAAATAATTTATGGATAGATTGGTAGATCGAATGGGGTGCAGGTACATATCCTAATTGCAGGTAGAGCGCGAGCGCATCGAGATCGATCCTCCGCTCGAACTGCGGATGTACAGTAAGAGCCTTCAATTCGGAAGCAAAAAAGAAAACGCCGTTCTGATACCCATAGTAGAGGGGTTTTTCTCCCATTCGATCGCGCGCCAGCATAAGGTTTCGTTCCTGTCGATCCCAGATCGCGAAGGCAAACATGCCTACAGCGCGTTTGAGTGTAGTTTCTATCCCCCAGCGACTCACCGCCTCGAGGAGGGTTTCTGTATCGGAATGCCCGCGCCAAGCAATAGGTCCATAGGCCTTCTCTAACTCAGCGCGAAGTTCCATGTGATTGTAAATCTCTCCATTGTAAACAATCACATAGCGCTGACAGTGCGAAATCATCGGTTGATGCCCTGCGTGGGAAAGATCGAGAATGGCTAAACGCCGATGTCCCAAGGCTAATCCAGCAGCCTCATCTAGCCATACTCCCGCATCATCGGGACCACGATGGCAAATCCTTGTTGCCATCGCCTCTATGAGATCCCGCTCCACGCGTCCCTTTGTAGCCCAGTATCCTACAATCCCGCACATCGATGTAGCCCTCGAGAGGAGGTAGCCAGCAAGCCAAAATACTACTTTTTCAAACATACAACCAACACATTACTATAAAATTTGCCCGTCAGGTCGATCCGATCCACTAACAGGGCGACTCCATTACATAGCAGGCAGAATGGCAACCACAAAGGCAGCAGCACCCCTTTAAGCCATCGCACCTTGTCGGACAAGCTAAGCTGAGCATCTATCCAGTTAAGTAACAGCAGAGCGAGAGTTGTGCCTATGCCCCCCTGTCGCTCAACAAGCTGAATATCCCATTCAGAGAATAGTTGTCGCGCCCCGTAGGCGGAGAAGCGGCGAAAATCATTCGGCTCACCATGCTCATTATAGATGAACGGGAACGAAGCAATCAGTACACCACCCGGACGCAGCACACGCATTATCTCATTTAATGTATGCTGTAACGATTCAACATGCTCCAACACCTGGGTGCATATAACGACATCAAATGAGGAGTCAGGGAAGGGCCATCGCTCGGTAGGTTGCACAACAACATCTACCTTTTCACCAGGGTAAATATCAAGCCCTACATAGGTGCGGATATGACCGAACCAATCCTGATAGGGCTTGTTGCCACATCCCACATCCAAAATATCCCCGCCATAGTACGGCAATAAGCGCCGAAGGGTGCGATGTAAGTAGAAAGTAGAGGCATATTGAAAGTGCCACGGTTTGACTTGAGCACCCGATCCACTAATAGCTACATAAAATTTGCGATACCAACTTCGTAGATGCGAGATGGTAGCCATCTCTATGCCCCTCCTACGGGTTTGTAAGCCCATGCCACCAAGCGTGGATCGGCAATCGGATCCCCAAATCGTGCTAAAAGTAGCCGCACAGCAGATCGTATAATCCTTGTTGGAGATAGAGGATACCACCTCACAAAGGTAGTAAGCTTGACACGGACTGGATGGTAGCCAAGGCTTTGTAGTAAGTCCAGCAGGCGCGCTTTGTCAAAGCTCTGAACATGACCATATGGGTGAAACTTTTTCTCACAATAAGGACAGAAAACTTTCGCTGCCTCCAAATTCTCCCGATAAGGAGTAGAGAGAATCAGCCCCCATTTGGGCTTCAATACCCGCAACACCTCTTCTAAGCTTTTATGTAGTGTCTCATCCTCTAAGTGTTCAATAACTTCCGCCATGATAACAACATCAAATTGTTCCGATTCGAAGGGCATGTTTTGGGCATAACCCACTTGTGCCTTTTCACCAAGTGAAAGCGCTTCACGAAGGCGAGCAATCGCTTTCGCGTCGGGATCTAAACTGTAGACATCTATCCCGCGCGCAAGCGCCAGCTGTTCAGAAGTCCCATCCCCAACACCGATGTTTAGCACAGACTGCCCTGCACGACATTGGCGCACCATAAATTGTTGGCGAGATATGTCAAAACGCGCCGCTTTTATGCCCTCATTCTGAAAGAACTTCCACATTCGATCTTGCTCAGCTTGACCTATCATTGCTTCCTCCAGTGCTCGCTGAAATATACGCTGCCATAAAAGTATACCCTAAACCAAGCAGGTACATAATCGTCGTGGAAAGGGCTAATCCAGCAAGACCGTAAAAGCCCGATAACACCCAGGCAGTAAGGATTTTCGTGAATAGCACCAGAGTGGATGCTTTGAAAAGCGTGCGATAAGCAAGCTGGCTGGCAAGCCAATAGAACACAACAATCCAGCCCATATAAACAGGGAACTGCAGGCATAGCATTCGCAGCACTGCAGTTACAACGATTGTATCTTCGCTGGTGAATGCACCGCGCTCATAAATCAGCCGAACGACCACCTCCGAGGCTAGCCATCCTATGCCTGCAATAACGCCGCCAATCCCCAATACCCACCAGACTAACCAACTAAATACCATCAGCTGTTCTACATTTTCAGATGAATGATTTATTTTAGAAAAAAATGATATAATTACTCTACTAACAGAAATTGAGAGTAAACTAAGCGGCACCGCAATCAAGCGGTAAGCATAGTTATATGTAGCCAACGCACCTTCCCCGAGCCGAATAGCAAAGAAAGTATCGACGAGATTTGTCAAAACCAAGATACTTTGGGCAACCATCATCATACTCATTCCCTGCAAGAATTCACGCCATAACTCTGAACGGAATCTTAACCGAGGCCAAACATAATCACCTGCTTTGTAGTCTATCCATGCCAAAAACAAATATCGCAGTAAAAATCCTACCAATGTGCCTACAATCAGTGGAGTAATACTCGGCTGCGGCAAACATAACACAGCAGTTACTATTCCTATCGCTGGTAGAGCATCCCCCAAACTGCTTATATGCCGTTCATGAGCCACAGCCCAGGCAAATACTACCGTCGCAAGCAGAGCAGGCACCAACCCATATGGAAGCCACCAAGCTGCCTGCAGGGCTGCTTCCGTTGCTTCAGCAGTAAGTCCAAAAACTTCCCATCTAATCATATAAGGTATCACCACTACAAAGATTAGAGCAGTCCCTAACGACGAAATTGCCATCACTCCTAATAGCTCACCTTTGAACTCTATTACGCGGGGTGAAGACCTAGAAATGCGCCACCGTAAAATGAGAGGCACCAGCACAAACACCATAACCGATTCTGATATAGTTGAAATTAAAAAAACATTATTAAACACAAATAAATAACCATCTATAATCGGGCTTACGCCGTAACGGTAAGCAACAATTAATTCCTTAATCATTCCAATTAGGCGAGCGACTAAGAGCAGTAAAAAAACAACGGTCATTCCTCGAAGAGTAGACCGAATATTAATTTTCAAACCGAACAAATTTTTAATATTTTTCATATTTATTACTCTTAATCTCACAGAATTGAACAGTAGTCGTTGCATCCAGTTCTGCTATGCCATCATCAGTGTGCATAGCGCAAAGAGAGGAACTATAATCGAGCGAGCCGCATGCAAAGCACCCCGGCTTAGAATTCGGTTGTGTCATGTCGCCCATGATACCCCCAACGATGCATTTAGAAAGGCGGGTGACCGCGCTGGAGGGTATAATCCCCTTTGGAGGCGATCAACCTATGCCCTATGTGATTTGCGAACCGTGCATTGGTGTTAAGGACAAGTCCTGTGTGGCGGTCTGCCCCGTCGATTGCATCTACGAAGGGGAAGACCAGCTCTATATCAACCCTGATGAATGTATTGATTGCGGTTTGTGCGAGCCGGAGTGCCCAGTG
>JBCNVA010000121.1:0-3362 GCA_039630445.1 Armatimonadota bacterium | reverse complement strand
AGCACATTCACCAAGTGGAAGGGCAGCGGGTTGTCCCGCCAAAGCCAGATCTGCACCAGCAGCGTGCTGAGCGCAAGCGGGCGAAAATAGTTCGGCGAGAAATCGAGCGGTTGACGCACTGCCTGCAACCACTGCGCAGGGTCATGATAGTCCGCCCTGCCAAACAGCACCTGCTCATCGTCCCACACGAAGCCGAAGGACAGGGCGGGCAGATAGAGCAGGATAACCAGTGTAGGCACTGCTATCCACACAAGCCAGAAAAGGCTCCACTGCTCTCGCGCCCCTGTACGCACTCGCTTTGCCATAACTGACCGATGTGCCATCAGTCTACCCGAAACATGCCCCTGCGCGTGCCCGAGTGCAGAACCGTGTATTACATCTCATGCAAGGGCTAAACCCGGTATAATTTCTATTGATGAGCGAGAGGAAGCGTGTTCTGACAGGCGATCGACCAACGGGCAAGCTGCATCTGGGGCACTATGTCGGCTCCCTGCAGAATCGGGTCAAACTGCAGGATGAGTACGAATGCTACTTTCTGGTTGCCGACCTGCATGTTAACCACGCGCCCCACGCGCGAGGACATTGAGGAGATGCGCGAGAACATCCGCGAGATGGTGCTGGACTATCTGGCGGTCGGCATTGATCCCAATAAGTCCACCATCTACCTGCAGTCGGCAGTGCATGCAGTATACGAGATGAACTTGTTTTTTGAGATGCTGGTGACGCTGCCGCGGCTGACGCGCTTGCCCAGCATAAAAGAGATGGCGCGCGCCGCCCACATCGACGAGGACGCACTCCCGTTTGGACTGGTAGGCTATCCCGTGCTGCAGGCAGCGGACATTCTCTTGCCGCGTGCGCATCTCGTGCCCGTCGGTAAGGACAACGAGGCGCATGTCGAGATTACGCGCGAAATCGCCCGCCGCTTCAACTCGCTCTATGGTGAGGTGTTTCCCATTCCCGAAGTGATGCTCAGCGAGGTGCCGACCCTGGTGGGCATCGATGGCAAGGCAAAGATGAGCAAAAGCCTCGGCAACGCGATTTTCCTCTCTGACGACCCCAAAACGGTGGAAAAGCGCGTGCGCCAGATGTACACCGATCCGAAGCGCATCCACGCCCACATCCCTGGCACGGTGGAGGGCAACCCCGTGTTCATCTATCACGACATTTTCAACCCGAACAAAGAGGAAGTGGAGGACCTGAAGGAGCGTTATCGCACGGGGCGCGTGGGCGATGTGGAGGTCAAGGAGAAGCTGGCGCGCGCCCTGAACGCCTTTTTAGACCCCATCCGCGAGCGGCGTGCCCAGTTTGCCAAAGAGCGGGGGCTGGTCGAGGAGATTCTCTATGTCGGCACGCTGAAGGTGCGCCAGATTGGTGAGGAGACCTTAGAGGAGATGAAAAAGGCGATGGGGCTGCGCGGCATCTGGCGCAACATCGAGCGCAAAGCGCGCGAGCGCATGGAGCAACTATCGCAGGTGGGTACACCCTTATCTGGGTGAGGTCGAATACCTAATGCCAATCGGTAGAGCAAGCGCCGTGATGTCGTTGGTGAGACGCCGACATTACGGACGCATCCTATGTAGCGTCGGCGTCCCCGCCGACGGTGTTTGAACGTCCGATTGATTTAATCGCGGTGGGCGATAGGTGCTGATCGCCACGCGCTCCCGACGGAGCAGTTGACCATCCTGATACACCAGTCGCCAGAGGGCGATGCGCATCGGGCGGGGGCGCAATCGCTGAGTCCGCAGGATGACCTTGCGCCCCTCTCTCGGCTTGCCCAGCACACGCACCGTAAGATGCGAGCGCCCCATCTCTACCGAAAGGGCGACAGGATGGGGCAGCGCGTTCTCTATGATGAGGTCAAGCCCTGTGTCGCTGACCGTTGCGTCGCGTCCGGGCGGCACATAAGGCACTGGGATCGAGTGGTTCACCCGACGCACAACCTTTAGCTCTGCCAGCAACGCGGCGTTGAACAGAGTGGACGAGACCTGACAGATGCCACCGCCGATGCCCAGCCGCTTCTGCCCGCGGATAATAACGGGTGCGAGGCGAAAGCCCTGCTTCAGCGTGCGCTCACCAACTGCCTCATTATAGGACAGACGCTCGCCAGGCAACAGGATACGCCCGTCCAGCGCCTTCGCCGCCAGCCGAATATTGTGGTTGCGGTTGATTTGATAACCGGAGAAGCGCGTAGTGTAAGAGGCGATAACTCCCACGATAGGTTGAAGCGTATCGCGCGTGATACGCGGCACAATTGGCTCTATTGCAAGCTGGAAATGGACTGCTGCTGGTTCTGTCACCCCTGTCCGACCTGCCCGGATCACTGCCTGCAGCAGGTTCTGAAGGCTGCCCTGCACTGACAGGCGCTGACCGACTTGTTCGGGCACGATTTCCACAACCCCCTGTTGATAGCGCACACGCGCGTCGCGCGGGGTGCGTTCCAGCCATCGGAACCCTTGCAATCGCTGCGTGAACTGCTGCTCATCCACTTGCCAGTGTGGGCTAATCTCGGCACGGGCGTTTCCCAGCAATCGTTGCCAGAAAGGAACCCCTTTCCATGCCTGCATAATCGCGTTGCACGTGCGCGAGATGTCCAGCCGAACACCCCATTCGCGTAACGGATAGACCATCGAGGGCGCCTGCTCCACTTGGACAGGGAGATCACCCAACACCTGATCCAGTTGCGTCAGCCAGTCAGAGAGTTGGACGGCATGCACGCCCTTGAGAGAAATGCCCATCAGATGGAAGCCTGCAGGCAGCGGCGCGCGCTGGCTCACCAGCCACAACGAAACGCCCAAACCCAATCCAAGCAGGCTCAATCCTATCAGCAACCCCAGCTTCAACCAGCCGCGCGCCATCTTTCTATGGAATTATACCAAACATGCCTCGCCCAGCGGAACAGGTAGAATCTCCTGCCGATGGAGTGGGACGCGCACAGTTTAGAGGTGCTGGAGCTGGGGTTTGTGCGGGGAGAGTGGGCACAGCGCACCGAAACGCCCTTCGGCAGGGAGCGTGCCTTGGAGCGACCTCTCAGCGACGACCCCGATTTAGTCGCGCGGCGGCTGCAGGAAGCGGACGAAGCCCTGCGCCTGCTGCAACGCGAGCCGCCACCCTCCCTGCGTGTGCGCGAGGTGCGCCCCCTTCTCCAGAAGGCGGAGAAGGGTGGGCTGCTAATGCCCGATGAGCTGCTACACCTGCTGGAGTTAATGCACGCTTCGCGTCAATATAAAGAGCATCTCCTGCCCCGTGCGGAACGCTACCCCGCGCTGGCAGGGCATGCCCAGCGATTGCACACCTTCAGCGCCTTAGAAAGGCAGATTCGTGATTGCATCGCGCCTTCGGGTGAAGTGCTGGACACTGCCAGT